>CAZHDA010000012.1:0-15846 GCA_964531125.1 uncultured Candidatus Peribacteria bacterium | reverse complement strand
TATGGTTGAGTAAATTTTCTTATGTTGCTATACTAATATGAAACGCTGGATTTGATAGTACATATGATGCCCTTGTCGAAGCTGGTTTTGGAGACATCATAAAGCCCATTGAAAATTAGAACTTACAGGTACAACGCCTGAAGGATGATCGCTTACCAATAACGATTATCCTTCATGCGTTGTGATGGCCCTTCCCGACCAGCTGGGCCGCCTTAGTAGCTTGTCCCTCGCGGACTTGAGTCTGGTGATCTCCTCGCATCTCTTAAGAGTCGGGTAGAAGGTCACACTAAACAGGCAGTCGTAGGCACGACCAAAAATATTGTCCTAAGCAAGGCATGTCAAAAATTTGAGAGATGGTCTCCTCGAAAAACAAAAATAAAAATTCTCGGCTTTATTTAAAATCAATCAAGCCGATACCTCGGTTTTTTCCCCCGCATGTCGGGGTTTTTTTTTGCCTATTTCTTTGTATTGACGGAATTTGTTTCGGCGAGAGGACGAAGAGGTTCGCCGGTATCGAGGTCTGTAGCCTCGGCTGTGTAAGCCGGTTTGATCGGGGCAGGAACAGGAATTTGAGCCGTGACTTTAATTTCTTTTTCCGGTTTCTTCTCTTCAAAAAGTTTGTCTTTGGCGTGCTCGATTTCCTTGTCATAAGCCATTTGGACAATCGGCCAAGCAATATCGATATGATAATCGTTGAAAGCTTTTGTAAGATTTGTAAGAAGGTGACTTTTTATTTTCAACCAGCCGCCGCGTGATTCAACCCAGGCACGGATTTTGATGACGATTTCGCTGTCGCCCCATTCACTGACGATGACATATGGTTTTGGTTCGAGCAAAATTCCTTTGGTATTTTTTGTGACATGATCGCAAACCTTGAGGGCGTTTTCGAGATTCGCGCGATAGTCGACACCCACTTCAACTTCGATTCTGCGGAAAGGGTTGCTGGTAAAACTTGTGACTTTGTTTTTGAAAAGATCGGCGTTTGGAACGATGATCTTTGTGCCGTCCGTGCCTTGTAAAACGGTGTTTCTGGACTGAATTTCAACGACGCGGCCCAGTGTCCCGTTTACTTCTATAAAGTCGCCGATGGTGAAATGTCTGCTGCCGACCACCATGATTCCAGCCAGAAAATTCATTATTAAATCCTGTAAAGCGAATCCGAGGCCGAAGGCAATTGCAGCGATAATGGTAGTGAGGTCAATGCCGGCGATTTTGAAAGCTACGGTGACACCGATTGTGAGAACGACCGCGTAAGCGATGCGGCCACCGAGAGCCTGAATTGCTTCGTGTTCGTCCTCGACACCACTGTCGGCAAGCTTGCTTTGGACTATGCTTCGGGCAATTTTGGCTGCGAGAAGAGATAAAACAAGCACGATAAATGCTGTGATCCAAAGCGGAATTCTGGTAACGATCAATTCGAAGATTCCAAAAAGTTGGTCTGTAGTGCCATCAGCGATACTGGAACCTGCGGTTGTGGCGGCGAAAGCAATCATGTTTTGTTTTTATTTTTATCGTTGAATTATACCACTTTTTATTGTCTTATTCAAGCAGGACATGTAATTTTTCGATATGAAGACATATGGAATTCTGGCCTACCCTGCCAAACATTCGCTCTCTCCGATTATGTTTAATGCCGCATTTAAGGCGGCTGGAGTTGACGCGCAATATGGGGTTTTTGAAATTCCCGAGAATGAATTTGGAAGTTTTATGAAACAAGTAAGAGATGATGAGATCGCAGGATTGTCTGTATCGCTTCCATATAAAGAAGTGATTTTGGCGCAGATGAATGAGGTGGATGAGGACGCCCGCAAAATAGGCGCGGCGAATACCGTGGTGAATGAGGGCGGGCTCCTGAAAGCTTACAATACGGATTTTATCGGATTTAATAAGGCGGTTGGAAATGTGATGGGGATGAGTGTGGTTGTGATGGGAGCAGGCGGTGCGGCACGGGCGATAGTCTATGGGCTGAAAAAAGCCGGCGCGGAAAAGATCGTGATTTTGAATAGAGATGTGGAAAAAGCGATGAAGCTGGCGGATGAATTTGGAGTAACTGGAGCGGGATTGGAAAAGAAGATGGAATTTGGTGGAGATTTGCTGGTGCAAGCCAGTTCGATTTGGATTTTGAATCCGGATTTGAGCGAAGAAAAAGTGAGAGAGTTTTGTCCCGAGGAATTTGTGGCAAAATTTAGCATGGTGACGGATATCATTTACAAGCCGAAAATGACGCCGATATTGAAAATTGCAGAGCGCCTTGGAAAAAAGGTCGTGACCGGAGACAGGATGCTTCTTTATCAGGCGGCGGAACAGTTTAAATTGTGGACGGGAAAAGAGGCTCCAGTGTATGTGATGGGGAGCGCTCTAGAAACGGGAATTAATTCCCAATAAAATATCCGTAGAGTCTCAAACACGGCCACTAATCCGCGTTGCGGCGACTTTAATGCCGAGATCCAAGACTTCTTTCGCAACAATAAATGATGAATTTCACATTCTATTTTTCGTTAAAGTTGTTACAAATGCACAAGTTATAGTTAGCAATTATAAGCCGTCATTTCACCACAATATATAGACACAACCTTCTTGACAATTGTCAAATTCGGTCTTAATATGCGGGCACTATGAATTCTACTTTGCTCCAATTTGCACAAATGATGATGGCTATGATGATGCCCCAGGAGCTTTCGTGGGATTTTTAGTTTGAATAAATAATATCTAAAAACTCCCGTGGAAGCTTTTCCCGGGAGTTTTTTTGTTAAATGAATCAATCACTTCTAACAATTAGGAATCAGCTCTGTCCGAATCGGCATTGCCATTTTCACGGTTTGAATTTGAAGGGAAATATTGCCATTCATGGCCAAAAGTATCCGCGTTTTAAGTGTAAGCAGTGCGGAAAAACCTGGGTTGCACATTATCAAGACTTTTATTTTGGCTTTAAAACCGACGACATAAAGATTCGAAGAGCCTTGGATTTATTAAAAGAAGGAATACCTATTAGAAAGATTGCACGGATTACTGAAGTGAGCTCCGGAACTGTCATGCGGTGCAAGAGAAAACTTAATAAGAAGAAATTTATTTTTTAACTTAAACTATTATGTCAAAATTGAATTATCCAGATCGCATTTTTTCAGTCAGTGACTGTCATGGAGGCCACGACATCTGGCATCCGTTTACTTCGCCGGACGTTGTAGAGCAGTTAACCCAGAGTGTACGTTCAGATTTACCAGAAGTATCCCGATTTGATAACTTTGGGACTTCTTCAGCCTACAATCGCTACCTTGTAAAAGCTGCTTCACGTTTGCATGAAGATCACCTGCCACAACGTGGGACCGGCCTTTTTATCAATAGTGCCCCACGGACGGAAGAGAACAATAATGGACATCCTTTCTTTCGGGCAGAACTTGATCATGGGTTGACTGTTGTGGCAACCCCTTTAACCGTTCTTTCCGGAGTAAGAGACAAGATTCGCAAATTATATCGTCTACCGAATGATAATAATGGATTGTACGATGGCTCGAGGGAGCAACATAGGTCCAGTCTCACTCCAAGGTTACTAGCCGATAACCATGGCCTAGATTTGGATGAAATCGATCCATCCGAGATTCCTGAACTTCCACCCCACTGCGAACTTGCTTATGTAGACCGGTTTGGAAATTTAGTAATTTCAGGCGTTGGCAAAGACATCGATAAAATCAGACAGGCAATTGCTGAAAATGTAGGTGGGTCAATAGCTATATTGATAGGCAGAGTAAGATATGTCGGCGTAGGTAGGTCCCTTTCTTCTGCAAAGCCTGGAGCTACTGTAATTTATGATAATGATGGAGACGTGGAAATTGTGACCAAGTGGGATCCAAAATGGAATCATAAAAAACGATTGAATCGTTCAGCCTGGCGTTTATTTGGAACCGATGACGTTGGCACGCATGTCCGCCATTGTGACGAGCATGAGCTATATCGTATTGGCGGAGTCTTTGGTCCCCTGTAATCTCCTAGTTGTGTCTTAAAAACTCGGCGCCAACTTCGTCTTTGGCGCGGGGGGCCTGTGGCTTTGGAGTGTATGGTTTGCCGTAGTCCTCGCCAAAGTTGCTGTCGGTGGCCAAAAAGTCGCGATCGTAAGTGCGGGCAATCCAGCCGTAAAAAATAGTGGCGATGCTCTGGACGAAAGCAATCGAGAGCCAGACAACCGGTAAAGCGGCAAACAAAATCAATGTGCCGTTACCGAGGATTGCATACATACCAAATAGAACGGCGGCCGAAACAAGAATAGAGAATGTCGTGCCGTAAAGGCCGACTAGGGAATATTTGTAATCGGAAATAATTTCCAAAACGAGTGCGCTGACCTGCGCGGAAATGATAATCTGCAGAGCAACGGCGTAGCTGACAGCGCTAACATCTACTGCGGCTGTGAGAAAATAAACCGGAACTGAAAGCAGAAAAATTACCACACTCAAAATGAAAATCTGGTAAAGAGCCGATGGAACTTTCACATATTTATCGCGCTCTGTCAGAGAGATTAAAAAGACGCTCAAAAGGTTGCCGATCGTGGAGGAAAGAAAAATCATGATCATAATGAAAAACAAAAAAATCGGGCTTACATAACCGTTTGCTTCGCCTTGAGTGATGGGCGTGAGAATGGATGAAGCGAGCACAAAAACTACGAGCAGGATGAGCGAACCGGCTGTACCACCCAAACCTGCGGCCAGCAATTTAAAAAGGAATGTGGCCAAAGAAATACGACGAGGACCAAGTTCAGCTTTATTTTCCGATGGAGTCATTTGAATGAGGAAAAGTATTATTTCTTATTTATTTTACCATAAAACATAAGTGTCAACAATACGCCGATGGTGATATATGTGTCGGCCAGATTGAATGCAGGCCAACGCCAGATTTCTATGAAATCGATGACGAAGCCTCCCAGTAGACGGTCTGTGAAATTTCCCAAAGCGCCTGCGATAAGAAAAGCTACAGCGAAGCGGGCGGCAGGATGTTTCAGATTCAGCTCGCGGTCGGCGAGATAAATGATGGCAATCAGAAGGATGATGTTTACGGCAATGATCAGCCAGTAAGGCAAAGGCAGACTGAAGGCGATGCCAAAATTTTGTTGATATTGGAGCTGAAAAAATGAGCCGAAAAGCCGAAGCGGGGACTGCAAAAACTGTGAGGCTATTTCTTTTGAGATAATGTCGGCAACAAATAAAAGCAGTGCCGCAACGGAGATGAGTTTGAACTGCTTTTGCATGTCCCGATTATAATTGCAGTTTTGTTGTAAAACCAGTAATCTTAGTCCGCTTAAATCTTGTTCCATGCGAACCGTTCCGAAATTCGACACAGTTTTGGCTTTGACAGTGCTGTTTCTGCTGATTTTCGGACTTATCATGATTACCAGTATCGGAGTGCCGAAATCCATCTCATTGTCGGCTCCAGGAGTGCTCTATCCGAATTGCAGTGACGCAAATGTGGACTGCTATCTGCTTTTCAAAAAACATTTGGTGAGGCTGGGAGTCGGACTGCTTGCTTTCATGATCGCATTTAAATTTCCGATAAAATTCTGGAAAAAAATCGCGACGCCTTTTTTTGGATTGATCGTTTTGACTCTTTTTGTCGTGCTCGTGGTTGGCAGCAGTTACGGGACCTTCGCCACTAATTGGCTGGTACTTTTCAATACTTCTCTACAGCCTTCGGAATTCGCAAAGCTGGCGATGATTTTGTATTTGGCTTACTGGTTCAGCAAAAAAGGAGACATGATTGAGGATTTTCGTTATGGGTTTTTGTCTTTTTGCGCGATTACCGGATTGGTCGCTGTTCCGATTGTTCTTCAAAATGACCTTGGAGCGACGATGACAATCTGGATTATAGCCATAGTGATGCTGTTCGTGGCCGGTGCTTTGCCGAAGCATTTGATTCTGGCAATAGGCGCGTCCTTTTTGGCAGGACTAATAATAATAGCCGCGGTTCCACATGTACGGGAAAGATTTGAAGGGTTCATGAGTGTTGACGAGGAATGCATTGAGGATTTTTGCTGGCAGTCACAACAGGCAAATATCGCGGTTGGAACTGGCGGATTTTTTGGAAAGGGTTTGACGCAGGGCGTTCAAAAATCATATTGGTTGCCGCAAGCGTCTGATGATTTTATTTTCGCGGCTTCCGCGGAGGAGCTTGGATTTATTCGAATTATTTTTATAATTTTGGCGTATTTTGTAATAGCGGTACGAGGTTTTATGATCGCAAACAAAGCAAACAGCAATTTCGAAATGTATGTCGCGGTCGGAATCACGACATGGATTTGCATGCAGGCATTTGTAAATATCGCCGTCAATACGGCGCTGTTTCCGGTGACCGGAATTACTTTGCCATTTGTGAGTTATGGCGGATCTTCATTGGTCGCATCATTACTTGGAATAGGCATCCTTTTAAATATTTCCCAACATATCGGATACTATGCGAATAATTCTCACAGGGGGCGGGACGGGCGGACACGTCATCCCCAATTTGGCCGTTATCGACGAACTTAGGAAAAGCGGCAAAAATGAAATCATGTATATCGGTTCAAAGGACGGACCGGAAAAAAAGATGATCCAAAAAGCGAGTGTTTTTTTTAGAGCGATTCCTTGCGGAAAATTACGCAGATATTTTGATTGGAAAAATTTCATGGATGTTTTTCGTGTGATAAAAGGCGTGTCCGAGGCAAAGAAAATTTTAGCGGAATTCAAGCCGGATAAAGTTTTCAGTAAAGGAGGGTATGTGAGCTTGCCGGTGACGATCGCGGCACATCAGCTCAAGATCCCGGTGATTCTGCATGAGTCGGATTTCACACCAGGGCTCGCAAATAAAATCGCGATGCGTTTGGCGGATAAGATTTGTTTGAGCTTTGAAGAGACAAAGAATTTTCTAAAACCGAAATATGCGGAAAAAGCCGTGTTTACAGGAAATCCTGTACGAAAATGGATATTGAAAGGAAACGCCGAGGCGGGTTTTAAATTCACAAAACTTAATGACTACAGGCCGGTAATTTTGGTAATTGGCGGAAGCCAGGGTGCCCAGCAAATCAATAATCTGGTGCGGGAAAGTCTGGATGAACTTTTAAAAAGATATCAGATCGTGCATGTGACGGGGCGCGGAAATCTGGACATAGGAATTCACAAAACGGGCTATGTGCAATACGAATATATAGACGAGCAACTGCCGGATGTGTATGCGATGTCGGATATTGTTGTGACTCGGGGCGGGGCAAACAGCTTGTTTGAGATTGCGCTGATGAAGAAGAAAGCATTGATAGTGCCACTGGCGATGGGATCACGCGGAGATCAGTTGGAAAACGCGAAATACTTTGTGCGGGAGATGGGCTGGTCGATGCTGGCCGGAGATATTGAGAGGAAGGATTTTGTGGACGGGGTCGAGCTGGCTTTCAGAAATGAGGTGAATAGGAGTGCGAGAGTTGAGAATGGAGTGGAGAAAGTTGTTAACCTACTTACAAAATGAAAATCGGCGTGAACGCGAGGCTTCTTTGCAAGCCATATACAGGAATCGGGCAGTGGACGAGCAATATGTTTGGCGAGCTTGCGAAAATTTCAAAAGATGAATTTGTACTGGTGGTGCCGGAAAAAGTGAATGTGAGTTTTCCGGAGAACGTGAAAGTGGTGGTTTTGTCGGAAAGAAAGCGCGGGACTTTGGGTATGCGTAAGACCTGGTGGGAGCAGGTTCAGGTGCCGGAGTTTTTTCAAAAAGAGAAAGTGGATGTGGCGATTTTTAGCTATCCGTGCAATCCGTGGACACGGGATTTTTATAAAAAGGGAATAAAAACTGTGGTGGTGGCGCATGACACGATACCGTGGACGATGCGAGAATACAGGCGCGGCGTGCTGTCCAAGATGTATCATGGGCAGACGAGGCGAGCCGTGAGGCGAGCCGATATTGTCATGACGGTTTCTGAGACTTCAAAAAAAGAGATCGTTGAAATCTGCAAAGTGCCGTCGGAAAATGTGTTCGTGATTTATAACGATGCGGCGGAAGTTTATAAAAAGAATGCGGATGATAGGATGCTGAAAGAATTCAAATTGAAAAAAAGAAAATACCTGATCTACTGCGGAGGGTATGATGCGAGAAAAAACGTAGAGGAACTGAGAAAGGAATATTCAAAATTTGCCAGAAAACATAAAGATATAGCGCTTGTGATGGTAGGCGGGGAAAATATCGAGGGAGTCGTAAATACCGGTTTTTTGGAAGCGGGGACACTGGCGGCGCTGTATCAAAACGCGCTTGGCTTCATAAATCTTTCAAAAAAAGAGGGCTTCAATATCCCTTTGATTGAAGCGTCAAATAGTGCCGTGCCGTTGATACTTTCGGATACGGCTGCGCACAGAGAAATCGCAAAAGATAAGGCGATTTTTGTGGATGGAAAAGCGTCGGAAGCAATGCAAAAGTTGCTGGATAAAAAAGTTTGGAATGATTACGCGGAGCGGGCTAAAGTGTTGGCCGGACATTATTCGTGGAAAGAGTCTGCCCAAAAATTTCAGAAAATGTTATCCTTTCTGAGTAAGAAATAATATGGAAATAAATTTGATCATTGTTGTTTTGGCGCTTGTTATTATCGCGATTTTTTGGGTGGCGGTCGGCGTGAGGCATTTGAAATTTTTGCAGAAGGCGATCAAAAATGAATGGGAGCTGATCGATGAGGATTTGCGGAAACGACAGGACTTGATTCCAAATCTGATTGAGACGGTTAGGGCGTTTGCGAATGATCAGGAGGCGGTTATTCAGAGACTGATTGAGATGCGTATTTTGGCCGCGAAAGAATATTTTCCGAGCGTTAAAAAAATTGAATATGAGAATGATCTGACGCGGGATTTAAATATGATTTTTGAGATGGCGAAGGCGAATTCCAAACTTGCTACGGATACGAATTTTTTGGAATTGAGGAAAGAAATTGAAGACATGGAACAGACGGTGGAGACGAAAACGCGTAAATATAATGAGATGGTGAGGTATTATAATGAACATCGAAAGTTTGTTTTGTTAAAGCCTATTTCGGCGATTTTTGGATTTGAGAGATTGGATATATTTGAGACGGAGGAATGAATGGAGGCAAAGAGCATTATTTTATATATCTGAAATTACCTTTTCGTATACAAGCCAGTTGAAATGTTTTTTATTCTTTTTGTTGCAATGCTGTTTAATTAAGCCGCCGTAGCTGGCAATGTTGTTCGACTGTAGACTATTTTTTGCACGGGCAAAATTGCGTTTTGTTAAAGTTCTGCCGGATGGCCAGAATTTGATACCAAGAAACTTGAGGCATTGATGTGGCTTTAGAATAATATCGCTTCTTTGGTTGATTTTGAGTTTCAGCTGTTGACGCAAAAAATTGATGGTTTTGATTCGGGAGGACTTTGATTTTTCGCTGTGATGATCGATAAGGATAAAGTCATCTCCATACCGTAAATATGCTTTTGGTTTGAGCCGATGCTTCACAAAACGATCTAATTCATTGAGATAAATATTGGCAAAAATCTGACTGGTGAGATTGCCAATTGGCATGCCGATTCTTTTTCCGGAAACGGTTGTGTAGCTAAAAATTACTTCTTTCAGAAGATTCCAAGTTATACTATCCTTGATGCGCAGGGAAAGAATTTTAAGCAAAACTTCTTGATCAACACTGTCAAAAAACTTCTTCATGTCGCACTTCCAAAGGCCGAAAAATGGCTTAGCGATGTGTGTGTGTGTGTGTGTGTGTGTGTTGGAAGCGCTTCAAAAAAGTTTGCGTCCGTTCAATAGCGCCAAGCAATCCTTTCCCTTTACGACAGGACCAGGCATCGTAGATAAAAGTTTTGTCGTAAATCTTTTCAAGATGATTGTAGAGCAAACGATGGACGAGCCGGTCACGAATGGAAGCTACGGAAATTTCCCGGCGCTTATTGTCACAGACGATAAATTTTTTGTAGCCTCCGTGACTGTATGTGCCGTTATTCAAATCACGACAAAGCTCAAAAAGGTTTTTCTCGAGATGATACTGAAAATCGTGAAATTCCAGGGTTTGCCTCTTTCCTTTTTTAAATTCAAGCCAGATTTTCCAAACATTTTCTAACCCTAAATCTATGGAATCGTTGCCTGTCATAAATAAAACTTATGATGTTTACAAAAGTATTATAGATATGAATAACAAGTTGGAAAAGCGAAGGAGATATTCCATCGGAGTGAGTTTGGAAAATTCCATTTTGGATTGCATGGAAGCCTTGGTTATGGCAAAGAACGCACCAAAAACTTTAAAAGCGGGATATTTGATCAAAGCTGGCGGCAAATTGGAAGTGTCGAATTTAAAAGTTAAATTACTACTTGAACTCGCCCTTGTGAATGAAACAAAGATTTTTCAATTACAAGCAAAACTCGATGAAATCGGCAGAATGCTCGGTGGTTGGTTGAAAGCGGTGCAAAGCTCATAGACCCTTAGCGCGGCACAGAACGAACCGTTATCATTGTGATTGTTCGCATTGTTCTTGTTGACGCCATTATTGTTGCCATAGAACGCGTTACCGGCTGTTGATGGAGTTTGTCCTTATTTGTATCACGGTCGCAACCGTGACACATGCATTGGTTTGCTTTTTTCACCCCGCTTTGCGGGGTAAACTCCACTCATACCTAAGGGTCTTTAAACTCCTTGAATGTGCTTTAAGACTTTTCTTGTCGTTCCGTTTTTAGGCGAAACCGTTTGAAGCCTTTTTGGAAAAGAACATTTTGCGGTAGCCCGCAGCTCCGATTGTATCGGAGTCATCGAGTTGCTATTCACCGCAAGCCAATTCTAAATTTTCGTGCGGAAAAAATAAAGATAAAAAAGCTCCCGCCGGAGCGGGAGCTTGAGGAAAAATGAAATTTAAAGACTAAGCTTTTTTGACCCTTAGCGCGGCACAGAACGACCCGTCATCATGGTGATAGTACGCATTGTGCTTGAAGACGCCACGATAGTTGCCATAGAACGCGCGACCGGCTTTTCTGGTAGCGGCGTCTGTTGCTAGCCATACCCAACCATTTTTCACTCTGAATTGTTCATACAGTTCAGCATCTGCTATTTCAACACCTAGGGACGCGGCAATATCTTTCGCATTACCATTCGCTTTGTACAGTAAATAATCTGTTTGGGCTTTTTTATCATACATAATTGTCCTATATTCGGCTGCTATTTTAGTAACATCCGTCTGGGCTGTTCGGAATTGAATTTCGTCACTATTCTTTGAACGGAACACATTCATTTCAAAGCCCTTTTCGTCCAGGGTTTTGAGCTTGCACATGGCTTCGGGGTCGGCTTGCAGTGATTTTTCCACATCCGACCACTCGACACCGGGGTGGAGCTGGGGGAGAGAGTCGAAGCGGGCTTTGAAAGTGTTGAGGTAGGATTGCTCGGGAGAAAGATCGGGCGTAGACGTCGTGCTCATTGTAGAGGTGACCGTTTCCGCCATGCCAAATTCGCCTTTTATCTCTACAGCGATAGCTTTTCTTAAAGCTTCAAGGTTATCATTTTTCCTGGTCGCCAAATCGAGAGCGTCACTCACGGTGACATCTTCTCTATTATATTTAGCCTTTGCCAGTGTAATCAGATTTTTTGCGTCATACTGCAATTCTCCCAGTTCAGATTCATACGCATTACGGCGATCTGTTTTCGGTTCACCATTGGAGTCGATGTAAGTTCTGGTTTCAGCGCTCATATTGTTTGGTTATTTCTATGGCTATTTATTGTACGCAAATTTTGACATATGTCAAGGAAAAAGCGCCAAAGGATTCCCCTGGAAAAATCCTTTGATTTTTTGGCTGAAGAAAGCCGTTTTAGGTTTTTTATTTCCGCGCCATTAGGTTGATGGAGGCATGCGTGCTCATATTGTCGTGTTACACCTTGAGTTTTGAAATTTTGCCGGGAATTCAGGTAGTTTGACAAATCTGCCTAATTCCCGGTATAATATGGGCATGAAAATACACATTCCAAATAGCGTTTGGCTTGGGAATATTGATCCATTTTTAAAAGGATTCGACCCGACAGATTCCGATCGTTTATCTTTAACATTCAACAAAAAATGGATTTCCATTCACCCAATGGTCTTATCTATGATCGCGGCGCTTGGCGTAAAAATCGATGATCCTTCAAAAATAAATTGCGAAAGATTGGAGGCGACTTCAAAACACTACCTTAAGAGAATGGGGGTGTTTGACTTTCTAGGCGTAAAAACCGATATAAAAATTACTGAACACGAGGCCTCCGGCAGATTCGTGCCACTCACACAGATAAAAGATTCAAGTTCTTTGACGAAATTTGTGACGGAAATGACTCCACTGCTCCATCTTGAGCCGAAACATGCCGAGCCGATACGCTACATAATGAGTGAACTCATAAGAAATGTGCTTGAACATTCTCTCTCGGAACATGGTGCATTGGTATGTGCGCAATATTATAAAAAGAGCAATACTGTAAGAATCGGGGTGGTCGATACAGGCATAGGGATATGGAAATCCATCAATCAGTCTTATAATCCGAAGAACGATCTTGAAGCTATTCGTTTGGCAATGATTCCTGGAATCACCGGAACCACCAGCCTGCTGGGCGGAACAGAAAGCAACGCTGGAGCAGGCTTGTTCTTTATCAAGTCTATAGCTTCGATCAATAATGATTTTTTCGTGATTTATAGCGGGCGAGCGATGTATAAATTGCTAAAGAGGAAAAACAAAAAAATCAAATTACATGCTGACCCTTTTGATGACAGGCATTCTGTGGAAAGCGATTTGCCGGATTGGCATGGAACAGCCGTAGGAATTGATCTTTCACTGGACACAACACAGGAATTTTCACTTCTGCTAAAATTGCTCGGCGAAACAATGAGTGAGGCAATTAAAGAAAGAAAAAGAGGGCTACATAAAAAACCCCAATTTATATGATAATCGTAAAACTTGTAGGACATACAGGACCTTTTGCCGAGAATAAGGATGTTGCCAGAGAGATCAGACTAAAAAAGCTTGTTCCGGCTCTTGAAAAAAACGAGGAGATTATTCTTGATTTTGAAGGAGTTGATGGCGCGACGCAGTCCTTTATTCACGCATTAATCAGTGATTTGATAAGAAATTATGGGAATGAAGTTTTGGACAGAATCCAATTTAAGTCCTGCAATGAAACAATTAAAAGCAT
Source organism: uncultured Candidatus Peribacteria bacterium (assembly GCA_964531125.1). GTDB lineage: Bacteria > Patescibacteriota > Gracilibacteria > UBA1369 > LOWO2-01-FULL-3 > JBAZZM01. Next base: position 2,696 of record CAZHDA010000012.1, on the reverse strand, counting down.
CGTTTCAATTGTCGTAGATTACATGCAGGAGAGCCATTAAAAAAGATTTTTATAATCCCCTTGACGGTGAGCATCCGCTCACCTATAATGGTGAGTGCAAGCTTACCATTAATTTTTATCTATGAATGAACAACTGACGGACAAGCAGGCCGCTGTGCTGAAATTTATTGAAAAATATCAAATGGAATATGGGAAATCCCCCACTTTGCGGGAGATGCGCGAGCATTTTAAAGTGAATTCAGATAACAGTGTTTTGAAGCACGTGAAAGCGCTGGAGGAAAAGGGGTTTTTGGAAAAAGATGACACGCCGAGAGGAATTAAACTGCTTGAGAGCGTGCGTGCACGGATGGATGCGGCGGCGGAGACGGTGTCTTTACCAATTTTAGGAGCCATTCCGGCAGGCGGACCTGTTTTGACTGAAGAATATATCGAAGGCTGGATGAGTGTGGGAAAAGAGATGGCTAAAAAGGCCGACGGATATTTTTTGCTACGAGTGCGTGGGAACAGTATGATTGACGCCGGCATTTTTGATGGGGATTTGGTTGTCGTGGACGGCAAAAAGCAGGCCAGAGATGGAGATATCGTTGTAGCTCTTGTAGACAGTGAAAATACTCTAAAACGACTGATGAAGAAAGACGGTAAAGCCTATTTAAAGGCCGAGAATTCAGCGTATAAAGATATATATCCTGCAAATGAACTGATGACTCAAGGCGTAGTGACAACTTTAATAAGACAATATTAACAATAAATCCATATGTTTCTAACAATCACGATTGATACTGCGAAAAAAAAAGAAATGATGAAGCTCAAAAAGATGAGATTTGAGCCTACAAAGGGCTGGAGGACAAAAGGGCTTAGGGTGCGCGGACAGAAAGGTTTTTTTGAGAGGATAAAGTTATGGCGAAAATTAAAAAGACCGATCGCGTACACGGTAGAAAAGCAGGCGGCAATGTTTTAGCAAGTTTACGATGCTGACAAATATTCCGATCAAAAAGCGGAAACGATACATCCTACATGTGGACGCGGATGCGTTTTTCGCCACAGTAGAACAGGTTTTAAATCCCGCTCTAAAAGGGAAAGCTCTGATCGTTGGTGGGCCTTCGAAGACAAAAGGAATCGTTTCGGCAGCAAGCTATGAAGCCAAGAAATACGGAATTTATTCCGGGATGCCAATGTATCTTGCCACGAAACAATGTCCAAAAGCTGTAGTCGTGCCACCGCATTTTCCGGCGTATTCTGATTTTTCAAAAAGAATGTATGAGATTTTTTGTCTTTATACGCCCGAGGTGGAGATGGCGTCGATAGATGAGGCCTATCTGGATATCACGGGCTGCGAGTTGATGCATAAAAAAAGACCGTCCGAGATAGCGCGAAGTATTTTGATGGAGGTAAATAAAAAACTGGGAATTTCCGTGTCTGGCGGACTGGCTTCGAGTAAAATCGTGGCAAAAGCCGCTTCGAGCCTGAACAAACCGCATAAACTGACGGTTGTGCCGTTTGGAAGAGAAAAAAAATTTCTTGAAAAATTGAGCTTGAGAGATTTGCCTGGGATAGGACCAAAAACTTTCGAAAAATTGCAGAGATTTGGTTTTGAAAAAGTCGGGGATCTGAGCAAGAGAAATATTTCGGAGTTGATTGATGAATTTGGAATAGAAATTTTGACACTGTGGAAACATTCTTTGGGTATTGATGATTCAGATGTGATTTCAACGCATGAAAAACAAAAATCCATTTCAAGAGAGCATACCTTTTATGCCGCGCCGCGGATGGAGACTGTTTTGAAAATGTTGAAAGAATTAAGCGCTGATGTGTGCGAAAAATTGCGAAGAAGCCGATTGAAAGCAATGACTATTACAATAGTGATCAAATACAGAGTCGAGAGGAAATTTATATATTCCTCTTTTCAAAAGACACTGGCGCAGGCAAGTTCGTTGGATAGCGAGATCTGGCCACAGGTGAAAAAATTTTTTCAGGAAAAAGTGGACTGGGATAAAGAGATTCGGTTGATCGGTGTTGGCGTGGCGAAATTGAAAGAAAATTATAATTTGAGTCTTTTTGGAGGGGATACGCGTGAAAAAGAGAGACTTTTTTTGGCGGTGGACAAGATGAAAAATCTTTACGGAGATGGCGCTTTGCGCTATGGTGCGGACTGAAAAATCGGCCATCATAGCTCAATGGTAGAGCAATGCTTTCGTAAAGCAGAGGTTCCGGGTTCAAGTCCCGGTGATGGCTCCAGGGAGTCGATTGGAGTAAAATTGAGACATGATTAAACATATTTGGTTCGATTTTAGCGAGACGATTGTGCTTCTGAACAAAGAATTTCATAACAAGTTGAGATACGAAACTTATGCGGAAATAGTAAAAAAACCGATGAATGAAGATTTGATCTCAGAATATGAAAAGCTTTATGAAAAATTTCACAAAAGCAATGCGGCAATCTGCAGATCGCTAGGGATGCCTGGGGATTATTGGTCGAAAAAAATAAATTCGGTAGATCCAAAAAAATCTTATCGTTTGTCTGATGAAAATATTCCAAAAATTTTAGGAGAGATTGCGAAGATTATGCCAATATCTCTTTTTTCAAATTTAAAATTGGACAATGTGTTGCCAGCACTTGGAGTCGATCCGGCCGTATTCACAAATAGAATTGATGCAAGCATGATAGAGGAGCCAAAGCCTGCGCTGGATGGTTTTTA
>CAZHDA010000011.1:14074-20412 GCA_964531125.1 uncultured Candidatus Peribacteria bacterium | reverse complement strand
ATAAAGTCGATATTCACCACAAGTGCGACGATGATGTAGGAGAGGAGGGCGATTAAAAAGGCGACTACAGCGTATGTGGCCTGATTTTTTGCTTTTGTGTAGGCCTCTTCGTTGCCGTAGGCGGTGAGGAAGCGGACTCCGGCGATGACCAGATATAAAAATGCGAATACGCCGATGGTTCCGACCAACATAACTGTGTAATGGGGCAGCAGGTCAGTGATAAAGACCTGTCGTTTGTTTGCGTCATCTTCTGTGCCTGAGAATTCTTTGGATTCCGGGCCAGGGAGAGTGAGCGGTTTTGGAATGTCCGGCAGGTTTGTTTCCGATTTCGGGTCCGCGGCCACGGCGATTTGGGTCAGCGGAGTGGCCAGAGTTATTCCCAGAAAGAATACGATTGCGATTTTTGTGAGTAATTTTTTCATTATTGTGTGGCTGTGAAGAAATTTGGATTGACGGTGTATAGAATAAGGCCGGACAGGAATAAGACGGCGAGACCTGAAAGTGACTGAACAATGCGCTTTTTTGCACCTTCCGTTGCGGAGCTGTCGCCGCCGGAGGCGGCGAGCTGGATGCCGCTTGCGACTATTACCAAAACGCAAATGATACCTACGAGACTGGCTGCCCAGCGGTAGATAGTTCCGACATAGTTGCTGATGAGTGTGGTGCCGCCTCCGGAGATAATGACTGTGACCTCCTGACATGTGTGAACAGGCTTAAGAAAGACATCTTCTCCCTTCTTGTCGGAGCAGTTTTCCAGTAGTTGGCTCATTACCGCGGATTGGACTTCTTCATCGAACCAGACATTTCGGAAGCATTTTCTGATTTCAAAATAGTTGTTTTCACCTGATTCTCCGGAAGTCTTTTCTTCCGTATCTCCAAAGGGTTCTTCGATGATGGTGACTACGCCTTTTGTGTCTTCTTTGATGCACTGTGAATCGTCAAATTGTTTGTAAAATGCTTTTATTGCTTCGCTTTGTTCGGCCGCTCCCTGTATTTCTCCATCTTCATCTGCGTATGCCGGAGCGGTGGCCATTACCAGGATGGTGCTCATGATTATGAAGATTCCAAGTTTTGCAAAAAATTTCTTCATTTAAGTGCTTTGAATAAATAGGGATTGGACGAAAATTACGATGATGTATGACATGAAGGCCACAAGTAGGCCTATAACCGTGAATTTAAACATGTCTTTGGCCGCCGTGATGCGCTGCTCGTTGCCCTCGGAAACTATGAAAAGCAGTCCGGACAAAATGAGAATTATCATGCTGACGCTTCCGATCACCATGGTGGCGAATTCGATAGTGCTTAGGATAAAGCGGACTATGGGGGAGAGGTCGTTCGAGACATTGTCTTTTTTTTCCTGTGTGCTTTTGTCGAAGTATTTTTGTCCCTGATTTGTTCCTTCCAATTTCAGAAATTTTGTGACATCAAAGGTGCCTTCTTTCAGATTGCCTTCGCCAACTGCAAATGTCGGCATTGCCAGCATGGTGTTTCCTATCAGAGCGATGATGATCAAGGTGAATAATTTTTTCATGATTTTTTATTGTTCGTCGAATTTTTGTGGGACATTTTCCATGGCCTTTTCTTCTGTAATCAGGCCGGCTTCATATAAGTCTTTGACGGCTTTTTGCATTGTCTGCATTCCTTCTTTTGTAGAAGTTTCTATGACGGAGTCGATTTGATGAATTGTAGATTTGCGAATCATGTTTGCGATCGCGTTGTTTACGAACATGATTTCAAATGCGGCGACGCGGGCTTTGTCGTCTTTTGTTTTGATGAGGTTCTGGTAGAAAATAGCACGGAGACTCAAGGCCAGCTGGGTGCGAATCTGATTTTGCTGGTCGTGCGGGAAGGAGTCTATGATGCGGTTTATGGCGTTTGCGCAGCCGCTTGTGTGTAGTGTTGTCAAAACCAGATGTCCGGTTTCGGCCGCGGTCAAAGCCATTTGCATGGTTTCCAAGTCGCGCATTTCTCCGAGGAGAATAATGTCCGGACTTTCGCGGAGAGCGCTTTTTAGAGCGCGTTGAAAATTGTGAGTGTGATTTCCGACTTCGCGTTGCTGGATAAAAGCTTTGTCGTCCTTGTGGACATATTCGATAGGATCTTCGATCGTGACGATGTGTTTCTTTTGATTTTTGTTTATCTCGTTTATCATGGCCGCCATTGTCGTGGTTTTACCCGAACCGGTAGGCCCTGTGATGATAACAAGTCCGTTTTTCAATTTGCTGGCTTTTTTGAGTTGTGATGGCAGGCCGAGATCGTCCAATGTCATTACGTTTTCCGGAATCAGACGAAAGGCCGCGGAAATGCCTTTGCGTTGTACAAACAGATTTACTCTGAATCGCGCGATATTCTCTATCTCAAGCGAAAAATCCATGTCGAGACTCTGTTCGAATTTGCGTTTTTGGTCGACGGTCAAAATTTCCAGCAGGTAATCTTCCGCCATTTTTTTTGTCAGGACAGCGTGATCCTCGACTTTAATCAAATCGCCGTTTATACGGAGGACCGGTTTCTGACCTGTGGCTATGTAGATATCCGAGGCGTTGTATTTCACAGCCGTGCGGAATATCTTGTCCAACTTATACATTTTTGTTTTGATTTTTATCTCAGTATTATATCATTTTTTTGCATGTTTAACAAGGGCGAAAGCCCTGATAGAAGGCGAAAATTGGTGATTTTAGCGGTAGACTTTTGTAGGAGTTTCCGGGGACTCTGTTGTTGTGTCGTCCGGTGTTTCCGTTGTGACAGTTTCTTCAAAAACCGCTTGATCGTAGAGATCCGTAGGTGGATTTAAAGAATCCTGTATATCGGTTACGACATCGTTCAATTCATTCAGATTTTGCTGATCTTCGGCAGATGGCGCCTGGATCTCGTTTGAGAGTGTGTTTTGCTCTTCCGTTTGAGGAATTTCAGTTGTCGGCTGTGAATAAAAATAATAGGCGGCCGCGCCAATAATCAGCAATGCTCCCATAGCTATAGCTGTTGGAACGACATATTTTTTGTATGAGGGTGTTGCCGATATCGGAGCAGGAGTAGGAGTCGGGATTTGAATTGGAGTAGGAGTGGGAGTTGGAGTTGGAGTTGGAGTAGGAGTAGGAGTAGGAGTTGTCTGATCCATATTTCTTTAATTAATCAGTTAAAATCACATCATCAGCATCGCTTGGCAGTACATTTTCTATCGCGGCCCAATCGCTGGTTTCGGCTTCAGGGATAATAATAGTCGCTTTGTGGCCGACTTCGCCTTTGTAATATGTGACCGAAGCAAGCAAAACCTTGTAGGCTTTTCCATTTGCGATGACTTTGTATTGGCCGTCTTCGTAGGTTAATGTGCCGATCAGTCTTTTTCGTGGTACCGGACCGATTTGTTTGTATACGAACGATCCGTCTTCTTTTATTGTGAGCTTCAGGATATCGCCGGGAACCAATTTTGATTTGCTGGCATAATTTGCAGGTACCGGGTATTCCTTCCCTTTTTTGTCGGTCATTATTTCTCCATTGAAAACGCCTTCTACGATTTTGTCGGTTCCGTCGTTTGAAGCGTCAGAAAGTTTTTCCGCAACTTTAGAATAAGAAGCTTTGGATTTTGCAGATCCACCTACGAGTTCGGCGAGAAGCTTTTGTGCGCTGTGCAAACCGGATTCGGCGGCATCAATCAATTCTTTAATCTGAGCTATCTTGGAAGCTTGGGACATTTTGTTTTTCTTTTTAATTTCTTTTTGTTGCGTAAATTATAGCAGAAAATGGACGAATTATCAATTTGGCTTAGCTTGACTACCTTCTCGTTTTCTTTTCCAATTTGTTTAAAATGGCGCGACGGATGATCCCGACATTCGAAAAGATGCGAAATGTGAATACGACTGTAACCGCCAGATAGAGATCAAGTCCCAGCTTTTCCCCGAGGAGCGTGATAAGCAGGGCGAGAAAGATGTTTGTAAAGAGGCCGGTAACGAAGAGTGGTGCGTCGAATTGATTTTTTGCCAATTCTTCTTTTGTGGCTCCAAAAAGAGAGTCCACGATGCAGACGATGATAACAGCCGTGTATTTGATGTATGCCACTGCAATAGAGACCTTAAAAATCAGTCCTATGATGATTCCGCCCAAAATACCTATCAATCCCCAAAGCATGGTCGTGGGTTATTTACGCTTGTATATTATCTTATCGCCGCTGCCGCCTGCAATTCTCAAATCTATGTAATCGAGAGATTCTTTATAAATGTCGAGTTTTACCAGAATTTTTTTGAGTTTTTTCAGCTGATCTTCAGTGGATTTTTGAATATCCAGCCAAATGCTGAAATCTCTTTCAGTGAGAAGCCTGATTTCGCGCGCGATAGGCTTATAGATAACTTCTTTTACCGACATACCAAATTTATCTTCGAAATATTGTTTTGTGTCCATGATGATTTTTAGCTTTCCGGCTTCGATTGCGGGACTTTCTTTGTTTAGAGGTTCGTCCGACAGGATGCGAATGTATGGCAAGGTGGGGTCTTCATAATCTTCCTTTATGATGAAACCTATGGAATTTATGATGTAGGCTTTTTTTATGTTGCGGGTCTCATTTATTACATTTGCCGTTAGCGGATATTCGCTGAAATCAATGATGAGTGATGATGGATAGTCTTTGTCGAATGTAATTTTTTCCAATTGTGGAAATGTGCTCAAAACTTTGTTTTCCAAATCCTGCAGGTCGACCATGATGATGTTTTGCCCAATTGCTTTGGAAGCGGATTTTTTGATTTCTTCTTTCAAGGTGTCGTTGCCGATGTCGTTATTCGCGAGAGTGATTTGTTTTATATCGAAATAGCCGGAAAAAGACAGTCCGTAGACGATGAATGCGGTTATCCCGATAATTGTCAGTAAACTCAAAATGCGTTTTACTCTGCGAATCAGTGGATGTACGCGTTTTGGTTTTATTTTTTCGGTCGAGTATCTTGTGACGCCGGGTCGCACAGGGTGCGATGACACAGTTGAGGGGAAACGATTAATTTTCCTTTTTTGCCAGAGCATTTTTTTGTAAGATAAGGGCGGGCCTATTCTATATCATAAAATATGGATTTTGAAGCGGCGAAGAGATTTCTGGAGAATTTGGTGTCGTATGAAAATTTGGGCAAAGTTAAATATGACGAAAGCAGGTTTGATTTGGATAGAGTCAGGTGCTTTTTGAATGTGTTGGGCGTGAATCTTGAAAAGATGAAATTTGTGCATGTGGCAGGGTCGAAAGGGAAGGGGACGGTAGCTACAATGGTGGCTGAATATTTGAGGAAATCGGGTAAAAAAGTCGGGCTTTTTACCTCTCCATGGTTTCTGGATGTGAGAGAGAGTTTTTGGGTGAACGGAAAATTGATTTCGGAAAAAAATTTTATAAAGTTGGTCGAGGGGGTGAAAAAACTGGAAATTGGCAAACTGACCTACTTTGAGGTTTTGACGGGCTTGGTTTTGAAATATTTTCAGGAGCAAGGAGTTGAATATGCGATTTTGGAGGTTGGTCTTGGAGGGCGTCTGGATGCGACAAATGTGGTGACGCCTGTTGTGTCTGCGCTGACACTTGTGGAAAAGGAGCATACGGATATTTTGGGGAAAACATATGCGAAAATTTTGAAGGAAAAACTGGGGATAAAAAAAGCCGGTGTGCCGATGGTTATCGGCTGGCAAAAAAATGAGGTGCGAAAATTAATTCCGAAGAAGGAGATGGTTTTTGTGAAAAAAAAGGGTGCAAGCGCGAAGGAAATGAATGCGGATACGGCGCGTGAAGTTTTGAGAATTTTGATAGGTCGAGTGAGTGAGGAGTTGTTGGGCCGAGTTCGTGATGAGCTGAAGTTGATGGGAAGATTTGAGGTTGTGAAGATCGAGGGGAAGACCGTGGTTTTTGATATGGCTCATACGAAAGCGAGCGTGAGCGAGCTTATGAAAAATCTGAAAAGACAGTTTGGAAAAAAGAAATTTGTGTTTTTGGTTTCGATTTTGAAAGATAAAAATATAAATGGGATTTTGAAACTGATTCGGAGAAATGCTAGGAGGCTGATTTTGACAATTTCTCATCCTACCAGAAGTTTTCAATTTAAAAAAGCCGAGAAAAATCCGCGGAAGGCTTTTGAAAAGGCTTTAAAAGATTTAGAAAAAAATGAAGTCCTGGTGGTTACAGGATCCCATTTTCTGGTGGCTTTACTTCGCCGTTTTGGCCGCTAGACGCTCAGCGCGGCGGGCGCGAGCCTTTGCTTTATTGCGTCGTTTGCGCAATTTGCTGGAAGGAAATGGTCGTCCGACCAGTCCGTGTTGTTTGGAGGCGTGTGCGTTTGTCATGGCAGGACTTTATGTTTTTTTGGCAGTGTTGTCAATGGGCTTGC
>CAZHDA010000011.1:4995-13974 GCA_964531125.1 uncultured Candidatus Peribacteria bacterium | reverse complement strand
ATGAAAGAATTTCGTTATTTGACGATGATTGCCATGACTTTTGTGGCGATTTTGCTGATTTCAAATGTGGCATCGAGTAAGATTGTATCTTTTGGATGGCTGTCTTTGGATGCGGGGACTGTTCTTTTTCCTTTGAGTTATATTTTCGGCGACGTGCTGACCGAGGTTTATGGGTATCGCAGGGTCAGGAGGATTATCTGGACGGGGTTTGCGATGAATATTTTGATGGCGGTTGTTTTTATGATCGTGGCGAAACTTCCGAGCGCGGATTTTTGGACGAATCAGGAAGCTTATGATCTGATTTTGGGCTGGACGCCGCGGATCGTATTGGCGAGCGTGGTGGCGTATTTCTTTGGTGAGTTTTCCAATTCCTATCTTTTGGCGAAGATCAAAATTCGGATGAATGGCAAAAAACTTTGGGTGAGGACTATCGGATCCACTCTGGTTGGTGAATTTTTTGACACTTTGATTTTTGTGACGATCGCGTTTTGGGGAGTGGTTTCAAAAGATGCCATTTTGGCGCTTATTCTTTCAAATTATATTTTCAAGGTTGGAGTGGAAGTGGCTTTTACGCCTATAACATACGCTGTTGTCGGCTTCTTAAAGAAGAAAGAAGGCGTCGATGTCTATGATCGCGGGACAAATTTCAATCCATTTTTGATAGATTAAAATGAGGAAATTATTTTTGATTTTAGTGATTTTTTTGAATGCCTGCGGTTGGGTTTCGCCGGAGGGGAAGGTTGTGTCTGTGGCTGAAGAGAAAATCGTTGAGACTGATGAAAATTTTTTTGTGAATCAGGAATACGGTTTGAAAATTCCTAAATTGGAAAATTTTGTGGGTGAAGAAACGGAAAATGGCGTAATTTTTAAACGCCCGAATACTGCACAGAGGATTTATAAAAGTGAAAAAATCAATGAGAATTATACGGTTGAAATCGGAGTGACTGCTGAGGAAAATTTGCTTGGATATGCTGATTTGGGAGATTTTTTGAATAAGGAGTATGCGGGTTTCAGTTTTGAATTCTCAGGGAGGGGTGTTTATGTGGATGAATATAGTGGGACCGATTCAGTTCATAATTTTTTTGTGATCGGTGACGGTGGCGCGATGATTTATCACGCATATTTGCGCGTTCCAAGTTATTTCTATGATGTTCACAGGGAGGGATTTGAGGATTTTGTGGAGAGGGTTGAGTTCCACTAAAGAATTTTATCCAGTTCTTTTTCGCTGAGTAGCTTTCTTTTCAGGACTTCCTCTTTTATCGTGCGGTGCTCGCGCAGAGCTGTTTTGACTATGTCCGCTGTGAGGGCGTAACCGAGGTGTGGATTTAAGGCTGTTGCCGTGCAGAGACTTTGTTCGAAGAGTTTGCTGATGCGGGCTGTGTTTATTTGCAAGTTGTCGATGGCTTTTGTACGAAGAGTGTTTAGTCCGTTTGTGAGGATTTCCACTGATTGTATGAGGTTGTACATGATAATCGGTCCGTACACATTGAGTTCAAAATTGCTTTTTTGGCAGGCTAGTTCGATGACGCGGTCATTTCCGAGGACTTGGAGACATATCATTTCAACGCATTCCACGATGGATGGATTTACTTTGCCCGGCATGATCGAAGAGCCTGGCTGGACAGTAGGAAGTGTAATCTCGCCCAGGCCGGCAGTTGGTCCGGAATTCATGAGTTTCAAGTCGCTCGAAAAGTTGAGAAGGTTTGTAGTCAGTGATCGCAGGGCGGCGGAAAAATTCATAAACACATTCATGTTGTTGGCGATTTCCGTGAAGTTTTTGGCAGGAGTGAAATTTATCTTTGTGAGCTTTGAAAGATTTTTGATGGCGAGCGTGGAGTATTTTGGATGAGCCGTGATGCCTGTGCCTACGGCTGTTCCACCAAGGCCCAAAATTTTCAGAGACTTGGCTGTTTGTTCGATGAATTGGCGTGATTTTTTGAGAGCTTCTTTATAAGCGTCAAATTCCTGACCGAGTGTGATTGGCACGGCGTCCTGTAAGTGTGTGCGTCCTACTTTTGTAAGTTTGGCGTGTTTTTTGGCGATTTTGGAGATGCTTTGCTCGAGAGCTTTTATTTCCGAGAAAAGTTTTGGAAGCAGGAGAAGAGTAGCGACGCGGATTGTCGTTGGGATAACATCGTTTGTTGATTGAGCCATATTTACATGATCGTTCGGATGAACAAGCTCTTTGCCGAGCAGTTCGTTTGCGCGATTGGCGATGACTTCGTTCGCGTTCATATTGTAGGAAGTGCCCGCGCCGGCTTGAAAAATATCCAAGGTAAAATCGGAATTAAAATCTCCGGAAATGAATTCATCTATAGCTTGTGAAATTGCTTTTTGGTGAGAGGGATTTATCAAACCTAGAGAGCAATTTGCTTGGAATGAAGCCAGTTTTACGAGGCCGAGAGCTTTTTGGAAAATCTGCGGTGCCGTGATGCCGCTGATTTGAAAATTTTGATGTGCGAGAGTTGTTGTTTTTCCGTAACGATTCATAGTGTAATGTTACATTTTCAGTCTGAAATTTGCCAGATTAGATCAAAAATAGCCGATAGTGTGCGATTTAAATTTCGGCTTTCGATGAGTAATCCATAGATGTTATCGTTGAAATCGATAATGGCGATTTTGTTTTTGCCAAAGATTATTATCTCAGAGCTTAGATCTATGGGAAGGGCTTTTACGAGCCGCGTTTCGCGATTTGATTTTTTGTCCAAGGCTTTATATTTGCGGGCATATGGGCCGTCTTTTAGCAGGACTTTGCTTCGAACTTCTTTTTTTATTTTTTCGCGAATGAAAGTGTCTGTGAGAAAGGCTTTGATGGAATCAGGGATTTGGCGAATGGTCAGAAAACATTTCTGTATTTCGTTTCTTTCGAGGGTTTGTTCGTAGAGACTGCGGACGTGGTCGGTGCCTTCAAAAATTGTAACATTTGGTTTTTTGAATGAATGTTTTTGGATCTTACTCATAGATTCAGCGAAGGATTTGGCGTCTTGATGCGTTTTTTTGAGAGATTCGATTTGAAACTCGATTTTATCGGCGAAAATATCCGGTGAAACCGCCAAGTATGCTTTGATATCTTTCACCTTTGTTTGAGCGAGGATTCCGCGGCGAAGGAGGCGTTTGATTACGGCGTAGACAGTGGTTCTATCTATGTTTGTGCGCAGAGCGATGGAGCTGACAAAAGAAGGGCCGTGGCGATGAATATCGAGATAAACTTGCCTGTCTTTTTCGTTCAGGCCCTGATGTGTGAGAAATGCGTTGATTTTCTCCATGGTGTTGACGGTTCGTTAACACATGGATGTTAGCAGGAATTTTGTTTTGGGCAATGGGAAAAATGAAGGTGGTCGTTTTGCTGTTTTGACAATTTTTTGACATGGAATAGGATGGTGGGGCTTTTTTAGGATTTAACCAAAAATTTTATGGATCAATTGCGAACTGCTTTTGAGGAAAATTTTCATGTGAATCAGTATCCTAACCCATCCCGACAGGTGGCTTTTGTTGATGGAGTTTCGGAAGCCGGAATTGTTATGGCCCAAGAGCTTGGACTTGATCCTTTGGATTTGAGCAAGGGTGATATTCATGCTGCTCTTTCTGAAATTATGTCCAGACGTGTTGTCGCTGTTTTGGGACGTGGTGAGTTGGACAAAGCCTTGGAGGGTGATAAGTTTGGTGGCTTTGAAGATATTGCTGATCTGATTATTAGGCTGGGAAATGGCGTCGGAATGAACAGGCAGGCTGCCTTTAACACTGGAACTATTGTCGAAAGGACTCCACGCGGTAATGCCGAGGCGGTAAGAATCTGGCAGGATTTGACACTTCTCGGTTTATTGCAAAGGCTTGGAAAGCTTGAGGTCGTGGAGGGTGAAAATAATCCGGCTTTAGCCGATGATTCAATGGTGAAGAATGGAGGAGTTAAAAAATTAAAATGGGATAGAAATGCTGTGACTGCTAGTGTAAATCCCAAATCCCTTTCAAAAGCAGAGATGACTTCTGATCATATGGAAATGGCTGATGTTTTTGCGGGGAAAAAAGTGGCAGTGATAGGTTTGGGAAAAATAGGTGCGGAAGTTGTTTTGAGGTCTCCTTTTTTGCAAAAGGCCGATGTTCAGGTGTTTGATCCTTATAATAAGACCTCTGTTAATGGAAGTAGGACCGTGGATTCTCTTGAATCCGCCTTGAAAGATGCGGAATTGGTTCTTTTGCATTTGGATGGTAATAAAGAATTAATTGGTGAAGACCAATTGAAGCTTTTGAAAAAAGGGGCAATTATTTGCAATATGGCCAGAGGCAAGGTGATAGATCCAAAGGCTTTGTACGAAGCTATTACGTCAGAACATGTAGCCGGGGCCGGTTTGGATACGCATTTTGTGGAAGGCAAAGAAATTGATGGTTTTGGTAAGGAGCACGATCGTGATAATTGGAAGCTTGGAGATTATGCTCTGGCTTTGAGAGGAGATAGACGTGTCGTAGCGACGAATCATTCTGCCGCCAGTGATGAGACGGCGCAAAGAATCAATGCTGAAGACGGGGTTATTGCTACTGATCGTAATATGAGACTTGGGGAAATTGTTGACGGAATGAACGCTCCAAATATCGTTTTTCCTTATGATGGTGGGTTTGTGGAGGAGGAGGATAGCGGTGTGCGGCTTTTAGGGAACGGCTCAATGAGAGTTGCAATTCAAACAATTCATGATGGTCATGTTGCCAATTTATTGGGAGAAGTGAATGGAAGAATTTCCCAATCTTTGGGAGGTATTGCTTTAAATAAAGTAACCGGAGTACTTAAAGCTCTTACTGTTGATGATCATAGAAATGCTGTTGATTTTACTGTTTTAGATCTTGAGGGTATTGGAATGGATGGTGATGTTCAAGCGCTCAGGGTTTTGAGAGGAATCCATCATGCAATGATGTCGGTTCGTGGAGTTTTTGGTGCCAGAGTGTTTCATCCACGGCGGAAATAAGTTGCCTAAAATAACATTGCTATTTGCCAAAAAGTTGTTAGAATGCCTCTGCTCTTTAAGTGAATTATGTCAAAAGTCTGTCAAATTACAGGAAAAAGGCCTGGGGTTGGTAACAACCGCAGTCATGCTATGAATGCGACCAGACGCCGTTATATGCCGAATTTGGTGAGCAAAATGGTGATTAATCCAAAAAACGGTCGCAGGATGAGAATGAAGGTTTCTGTCCAAGCTTTGAGGACAATGACTAAAAAGGGATTGGTGTAGTTCCGTTTATGTTTTTGCGTTTGAAAAATCAGGAAATCAAGTCGACGCTTGTTTTTGCTCTGATAGCTTTTGTGATTTTGCCAATGCTTCCGAATCAGGCTTATGGGCCTTTTGGAGCATTTAATCCGTATTTGATCTGGTTGATGGTTGTGTTTATATGCGGCATTTCTTTTTTGAGTTATGTGGCGATCAAGCTTTTTGGGGTAAAGCGGGGGATAGGTTTGACGGGATTTTTTGCCGGACTGATTTCCAGCACTGCGTTGGCTTTTGATTTTGCCGATCAAAGCAAGCAGAATCGTGGGATCGTGGATCCATATGTTTTTGCCGTTTTGATAGCTTCTAGCGCCATGTTTTTCAGGGTTTTGATAGAGGTGGCTGTTTTGAGCGAAGATTTGTTTGCAAAGATTGTTTTGCCGATGTCAGTGATGGGAGCGGTAGGGATTTTCTCGGCAATATATGTGTGGATCAAAAAAAGAGATGGTAGGGAGGTTGAACATAAAATCAAAGAGAAGCTGATAAAAATGAAGACGCCTTTCAGTCTGGTGAGTGCCTTGAAGTTTGGTTTGCTATTTGGTGTTGTGCTTTTTATCGCACATGCGGCTTTGGCTTTGCTTGGTGATCGTGGTTTGTATATCACGAGCGTTTTGTCGGGACTTTTTGATGTGGATGCGATTACCATTTCGATAATCAATTTGATAAATGAGGGTGGCGTAAGTTTGCACATTGGTTCTGTCGGTGTTGTTTTGGCCGCGATGGTAAATACTTTTACGAAAGCCATGATTTTTATTTTTTTGGGAAACAGGAGAGTGGCTCTGAAAATATTTTCGGCATTTTGTTTGATGTTGGCGTGTGGTGTTGTAACGATGTTTTTTGTTTGAATTGGCAAGATGAAAGTTGTTGTAGGATTTTTCGACAGCGATTGATCCGGCCGGTTTTTTTGTGCCTTTTTAATCCGATAATGCTCTCGTTTTGACTTTTCCGACATGTTGAGAAATCCTTTATTTCAGGCCTTGATTGGAAGTTTTTCCTTTGTAATAGTTGCCGTATATTTTTTAATCCAAATATTATGTCAGAGGCTATGTTGGGCAAGAAAGTTGAAACGAAGGCTGATAGGTCGCTTGTGACCGGACATCATCGTGACTATGGCGATCTTTTTAAACCGCAGGCAGGTTTTTTGCAGTTGTCGTATGCGGAATTGGAGGAGATGAATTTGGAGGTAAAGAGAGAAAGAATTTCAGGGAAAACGGACGAATATTTTAAAAATAAATTTCTCAAATATCTGGCTTCCGAGGTTGGAGTAAAGGCTGTGACGGTGTGTTTTTCGGATATGGAGGGAAGGCTTCATGTTTTGGATTACGATAAGAAGTTTTTGCTTGGCGCTCATGAAAATTTGACTTTTGACGGATCGTCGATTCGCGGATTTACTGCGCAATGCGAGTCCGATTTGCGTTTAAAGGTTGATTGGGGGACTTTCCGTTGGCTTCCGGCTGATATTTTCGGCGCCGGCAAGGTGTTGGTTTTTGGCTATGTTTGTGACAAAGACGGGAGTATTTATGACGGAGATTTTCGTGCGAGCTTGGGCAAATTGATGGAGGATCTGGCAGAAGAAGGTGTCTCCGTGAATGTCGCGCCTGAGATTGAAGGATTTTTGTTTAAGGGTATCAATGCGGAACAGTATTATGACGAGAAGGTCGGGTTTGATCTGGCTACGCAGAGCGGATATTTCAATTGTCTTCCGCAGGACATTTTAAGACTTTTTATAGATAAATTTGCCGAGGTTCAAAGGGCGCTTGGTTTTGAGAACGAAAAGGATCATCCGGAGGTGGCGCCCGCACAGTTTGAGCTGAATTTTAAATATTGTCCCGCTTTGGATACTGCCGATCAGATTCAAATTTATAAACTTTTGGCCAGACAGATTGCAAAAACTATGGGATATACAGCGTGTTTTTTGCCAAAGCCTATTCAGGGGATGAATGGCAGCGGAATGCATACAAACATGTCTTTGGCCAAGGAAGGGAAAAATATGTTTTATGATTCAGGTGACAAACATAAGTTGTCAAAGGCCGCGTATAAGTTTTTGACCGGGATTTTGTATTATGCGAATGATCTTTGTCTGACCATAAATCCGAGCGTTAACGCGTATCGCCGTCTGGATCCGCATTTTGAGGCACCAAATGAAATTAAAATGTCAGCGGTGGATCGTGGCTCGATGGTGCGTTTGCCGATTGGAAATGAAAAGAGCGCAAGGATTGAGGTGCGAACGGTGGCGCCCGATGCCAATCCTTATTTGTCTTTCTATACATTGGTGAAAGCCGGCCTGGCCGGAATGCGTGCCGGTGAGGCCGAGTTTAAAATGATGGAAAAAAAGGTCTATGTTAAAACGCCGAAAAAATTGCCTGCCGATATTTATTCCGCGATTGGATATTTTTCAAAGAGTAAATTTATGAAAGAGATCTTGAATGAGGGCAATCATCGCAAGTACATAGGTCTCAAGGAAATGGCTGCGGAAAGGTCACCGAAGGCGCTTGGAACAAAGGTGAAATCCGGTGAGATTTTGTATCACCATGAAGTAGCAAACCAGTGGTTGTGGAATGAATTCTAGTTTTTTAGAGCAAGACTGCGAAGGAAGGCCGAGACTGTGGAATATCCATTTTGTACGGCCTTCTTTTCGATTTGAGATTTTTCTTCAGATGTTAGGCGGAAACGAAGGATCTCTTTATTCTTGGCGCGATAATTTTTTTCTGAAAGAATGAGTTCCGGTAAATCGATGAGCAGTGGAGGTATATCTTCGTTCAGAAATTCTTGAGCGATATTTGCTGCTTTACATTCAAAAAAACTGGTTTTTTGATCAAGTCTTTTTATTGTGTATGGATAAGCTTTGTTATTGATCGTGATTGAATGGGCGGTGTTATTCATAATATGTGTTTTTTTAGAATTTTTACGGTTAGATTTTTGTAGAATATTTTGCAGTCATTGTTGTGTGTTGGGATGATTAGATTTGTACATAAATCCGGGTGTATGAATTTTTTGTGACTTCCCTTAGCTTCAATTTTTTCGAAGCCCAAGTTTATTAGTAGTTTTTCAATTTCCCTATATCTCAGACTGTCAGGGTGATTAAGGAATTTGTTTAGGAGTTTGGCCGTGGAGGTCATCTGGTTGTAGCTATATTATAATGAATATGGCAACAAAATTCAAGTGTTGCTTTATTGTTTTAGCAAAAGAGTTTAAAATTTTCTTAAAATTTTTCTTAAGTCTTTTATGACACTGTTGGAATCGTTAAATTTGCCTTTGGGATCGGAAGCTTTGGACTTCTCGCTTGCCGGTGTTGATGGCAAAAATTACTCTTTGGAGGATTTTTCTGACGCGAAAGTTCTTGTGATTGTTTTTATGTGCAATCATTGTCCTTATGTTCAGGCGGTATGGAAGAGGCTGGTTGATTTGCAGGCAAAATTTGAAAAAGAGGGAGTGAAATTTGTGGGAATCAATCCAAATTTTAATCCGAAATATGAGGAGGAAACGATGCCGCATATGGTGGAATATTCTTTGAAGTATGCAATGAATTTTCCTTATCTAATGGATGAAAGCCAGGATGTGGCGAGAGCGTATAAGGCGCAGTGTACGCCGGATATTTATGTGTATGACGGAAATCAGAGGCTCGCGTACCATGGGCGGATTGATGATAGTTGGAAAGATGAAGCGAAGGTGACGCGCAGGGAACTTGATGATGCGATTTTCCGCTTGCTAAAGGGCGAAAAGCCTG
>CAZHDA010000011.1:0-4895 GCA_964531125.1 uncultured Candidatus Peribacteria bacterium | reverse complement strand
GAAGAAGTTCCAGTAAAAACCACTACGGTTTATATTTATCAGCAGCAGAAGGTTTATAGGCATTCTGTAGCGGAGAAGGAGAGTGTAGAAGTTTTGCCGACTTATGGTGAGCCTGTTTATACTTCCGGGCTTTTGTCCGAAACCCAGACTTATTCTCATAAAGATGATCGGAATTTTCATGTTTATGGAGGGGTCAGGTACTACAATATTCCCGGGGATTACGGTGGGACCGGACCGATTTATCATGACTATGACGGGCCTATGGCGGCGAAACTTTATGTCCCGAACGAAGGATACCTCGAGGCTCTGAACTTGCTCTAATCTTGCCTGAAATGGTGGGATTTGATATAGATGTGTCAGACCTTTAACCCATTTTTATGAAAAGTCCCTGCTTCTGCTGTACACCATGTATGAGAAATTTTGGTTTGTTTGTTTTGCGTTTGGCGCTTGGTGCTATTTTTATCTATCACGGGTGGTTGAAACTGAATGACATTGAAGGAACTATTGGTTTCTTTTCCGGAGTGGGGATTCCACTTCCTGAGATTTTTGCCTATGTAGTCGGGGCTGTTGAGCTCTTTGGTGGAGCTGCTTTGGTACTCGGATTTTTTACTTCCGTGGCGGCGGATTTGCTTGCGATAAATATGCTGGTAGCTATTTTGGTGGTGCATCTTGGGCCTTTGGTAAAAGATGGGAATTGGATGCAGATTGAATTTCCTTTGGCTGTACTTGGCGGACTTTTCGGTCTGATCGCCGTAGGTGGCGGAGACTGGAAAATTATGAAAAAAGATTGTGCTTGTGAGATGAAAAAATAATCTATGGATCGCAGATTGAGAGTTTTTGGAAAAGAGATTGTTTTCAAGTTGGAATCGGAAGCCGATCAGTCGGTTTTTGAGGAGGTTTTTGTGGATAGGGATTATCGCGTGATTGATGATGTGATTGAGAAGGCCAGCGGACTAATCATAGATGCGGGCGCGCATATCGGCTGTTTTTCGGTATACGCTTCTATTCAAAATCCAAGGGCAAAGATTTTGGCGTATGAGCCTGAAGAGCGGAATTTTGCTTCATTGAAGGAAAATTTGAAAATGAATGGATGTAAAAATGTAGACGCGAAAAATTTGGCGATCTGGAAAGAAGAAGGCGAGAAGGAATTGTTTTTGAGTGAGGACTCCCATAATCATTCTTTTTTCGCGGATGGAGCGGCAAAAAAAGTGCACTGCACAACGCTGGATAAAGTTTTAAATAAAAGGTGGAAGGATTGGAGGTGTGAGTTGGTGAAATTGGATGTTGAGGGCGCTGAATTTGAGATTTTGGAAAATTTACAAAAGGAGGTTTTTGAAAAGGTGAAGGTTTGGTGTATCGAATACCATGAATATGGGGATTTCAAATCACAAAGATTGGTTGCCATTTTGCAAAAGAACGGTTTAAAGGTGAAGATTTTCCCGTCACGCTATGATTCCAGAATGGGTCTGATTATTGCACGGTGATGGTTCCTACCATATTTTTGTGTCCTTCGCCGCATGGAACATTGCAGAAGAAGCTGAAGCTTCCTTTTTTGTCTGCGACAAACTGTACGGTGACTGTCTGGTCCGGAGATAATTTTTGATTGATTCCGAAGTCAGGGATCGAGATTCCGTGTTCAATGTCTTTGCTTGTGATATTCATGATAATAGTGTCCCCCTCGTTTACCGTGATATTGGACGGACTGAATGCCCAATCTTTTGCCGTAATGTCGAAAGTTACTGTTTTTGGTGATACTGTTGTCGGCGGCAATGGAGTTATATCGACAGTCGGTGTCTGGACAGATTCTGTTTGGACCGGTTGATCTTCTGTTTTTATTTGAGTTTCGGCCGGGGCAAATTCACATGCGCTCAATAGAATGAGCGTGCTGATAAGAGCCAGGAATTTTTTCATAATTTTTTGATTAGATTTTAATGAGAGTGTTTTGACTGGATGATTTTATCTTTTTTGCCGACGAAAGTGCAAGCGAGTAAGGTTGTGATAGGCACAGCCAGAACTAAGCCTATGCTTGCGACTAAAGTTTGAACCGCTTCTTCCGCGATCATTTCATAATTTAATACTTCGGAAGCGCTTTTGGATTGATCTATAAACAATAAAAATAGCGGTAATGCCGCGCCAGCGTAAACCAAAATCAAAGTGTTTACTATTGAAGCTATGTGGTCACGGCCTACATTCATGGCTTTTTTGTACAGTTGCCAAAATTTAAGAGTTTGTTTGGTGGCGTAAAGTTCTTGCACCACCGCTGATTGAGAAATCGTGATGTCGTCCAAAATACCGAGCAAACTGATGATTATTCCGGCAAGCAGAAGGCCGCTAAAATTTATGGTATCTCCTGTGTAAAGTTTTAGAAAACTGGCGTCATCTGATGCCAGACCGCTTAAGAAAGTGATTTTTACAAAAAAGGCCGCGAGAAGACCGGTGAATATGAGCGTCAGGACCGTGCCAATGACAGAGATTGTGGTTTTTTTGTTAAACCCGTGCGAAAGATAAAATGTAACCGGAATTATTATGATACAGCCCAAAATACTTATCAGAATCGGGTTCCCGCCCGTTAGGAGTCGCGGGAGGATGAACTGAAAAAGTACTAAAAATGAAAAAGCCATTCCAATGAGCGATGTGAAACCCTGAAAACGGGTAATCAGCAGGACTACGGCTATGAAAATTCCAAAGAGGATCAATATTTTGTCGCTACGAACATGATCTATCACATGAAGCGTTGTTTTGTTTTCAGAGTTTTTTGATTTAAGTACTATGATTTTTTGGCCAACAGAAAAATTTTCCGGTTGGACAGTGTTTTGTTTGTCGTTTTCCACTGTGGCGCTCTCGTTTTTTAGCGACCCATTTAGAAATTTTACATTTAAGTTCTGTTTCAAATCGGTTTCATCCGTTATGCCGGTTACTTTTGCCTGCAGTGTTTCGTCCTCCTGACTCGTATTTGTGAATCCGGATTTTTGTGGTTCCGGAATCCATAAAAAAATTCCAACGGCCAAAATCAGAAGAATCAATGGGAATATGCGAAATGTTTTTTTGGCCATATTTACAAGCTAAAAATATTTAAGTGGGACTATGCTATCAGATTTGTTATAATTTGCACACTTTATTGACAGAAAAATTTTTATTTTAACTCTTGATTTTTTTAAAAAAATCTATAGGCTGACTCTTTGAAATATTTTTAACCCCATTAAAATGGATAAGAACTTATTTGTTGCTCTGGCCATCGCACTAGGTGGCGCTGTTCCGGCTTTTTCGATTGGGTGGTTGTCATCCAAAGGTTTGGAAGCTATCGGACGAAATCCTGAAGCCGCTTCCCAGATTCAGACAGCCATGATTTTGGCTATCGCATTCTGCGAAGCTATAGCTATTTACGCGTTGGTTGTTGCTTTGATCATAAAGTTTGTCTAGAAAGAAAGAATTTTCTAATCATATCAAATGGAGCTACTTACAAAGTTAGGTATTGACCTGAAACTGTTGCTTGCCCAAATCGTAAACTTTTCAATTCTCTTAGTTGTACTTACAGTGCTTGTATATAAGCCTCTTTTGGCTGTTTTGGACAAGCGCAAAAAAATGATTGAAAAAAATGTGGCCGATGCCGAAAAAATGGAGGAAAGATTAAAAAAGCTGGAAGAGGACAGAGAAAAGATTTTGAGTAAGGCTTCGAAGGAAGCTATGGAGACCATGGAAAAGGCCAAGAAGGAGGCCGATGAACAACACGCCCAGACTATTGCAAAAGCCAAACTGGAAATCTCCGCTTTGGCCGAAAGATATCGCGCTGGGCTAAAAGATGAAAAGGATGCCATGGTGCAGGAGATAAAAGCTGAATTGGCTGATTTGATAGTCAAGTCCAGTGGTAAGGTAATTCAAAAAGAATTTTCTAAAGACGACCAAAAGCGCTTGGAAAAAGCTATAAACGAAGAATTAAAATCCACAAAATGAAAGTTTCGATAAGAAAATACGCAGAGGCTCTCGTCGAATCCATAGACGAGGGAAAGGCCGAGGAAAAGATGAAAAATTTTCTGGCGATGATGCGCAAAAAGAAAAAAGGGCGTTTGCTGAAGCGTTTTCCAGCTGTTTTCAAAGAAGTATGGAATGAGAGAAATGGCGTGATGGAAATCAAGGTGACTTCCCCTTACGAACTCAGCAAATCAGAAAAAAGCGAATTGGCTGATCGTTTGGGTAAAACTTTGAAAAAAGAAGTTGTGCTTGAGGTTGAAGTCGAGCCACGCGTTATTGGTGGACTGAAGCTTGAGTTTGGCGAATATGTGGTTGACGCAACTGTTATGAAAAATTTGGAGTTATTGAAGGCAAAATTTGTATCTACTAATTAAATTCATATATGCAGACAAAAGATCAAATTATCGATTCTTTAAAAAAACAGATTGAATCGTTTAAAGTTGGGGCCAGTGTGGAAAAAGTAGGTCATGTGTTAGAGGTTGGTGATGGAATTGCGCGAATTTTGGGACTTAGCGATGTGGCTTCGCAGGAAATGATTGAGTTTCAAAATGGCCAGATGGGTGTGGTCTTGAATCTGGAAGAGGATAATGTTGGAGCTATTATTTTGGGTAGTGATAAGGGAATTATGGAGGGGCATGAAGTAAAAGCGACGGGCAAGATTTTGTCTGTTCCTGTCGGTGAGGCTGTTATCGGTCGCGTGGTTGATCCTCTTGGAAAACCATGTGATGGAAAGGGAGCTATCAAAACTAATAAATTTTATCCGATAGAAAAAATCGCGCCTCGTGTAATTAAGCGAAAAGGCGTAACAACCCCTGTACAAACAGGTATTAAGGCGATTGATGCCATGATTCCGATTGGGCGAGGTCAGCGTGAATTGATCATCGGCGACCGTCAGACAGGCAAGACCGCCGTTGCGATCGACGCGA
>CAZHDA010000010.1:18956-20676 GCA_964531125.1 uncultured Candidatus Peribacteria bacterium | reverse complement strand
GGATCCATGCAGGAAAAAGTCTCCTGCTCACATTGGCATGGATATTCGCAAATCACATTGTCGCAAAAGCACGGGGACAGGCTCGCCGCGATGATCGCGAATTGTCTGCGGGTCTGCGTATCGTCAGGCCCATAGTAGCTCGGATCGGTCACGAGAGCGCCGTAGTGGAGGAGTGTCTCCACATAGCGGTATGCCCAGTGTGATTTTGGGATCAACGGAAAATTCCCGCTCGACGGATTTTGCAGTTGAATGACTCCCGCTTCGACAGCCGGCAGAACAGCAAACTTTGCAGCCTCCGCAAAGGTGACTGCATCATTCGGCCTGAAGTATTCGTTGTCGCTGTCCACGATATCCTGCTCAATGGCGCAGTTTACGACATCGTAGAACCAGTCGTCTTCGTCCACGTCAGGGAAGTTCTCCTCGTCGTCGCAGTTGTCATCCACTCTGTCAAACAGGTACATGGCGATCTTTAGGGCCTCTGCCCGTGTGGCATCGGAATTCGGATCGAAATCTCCACCCTTGCCGTCCACCGCGCATTCGCTGTAGAGATAGGCGGCAGCTTTGCGGGTCCTTTGATCCATTTTGCTGTTGTCGTCGAATTCGTGACCGCCTTCACGGCCGCAGTTTGGACGCAACGGGCAGCCCGACAGGCTTCCACATTCAGCCTCCCGCCAGCCGCCATCCGGCATCTCTCCACCGCCGAAATCTCCATCGTCCTCGCAGTCTTCCCGCAGATCGTTTGTCAGTTCCAGCGCGATGTAGTCGCCGTCTTCGTCGTATCGGTCGTTTCCGAGTATGCAGGTCGGCACGCCGTTTCCGTCGCTGAATCCACGTTCCATCCCCTCATGCGTCCGGCAGTCTTCGAATTGGAAATGCAGGTGATAGCCTTCGGCAAAACCGGTTTTCCCGATTTCACCAAGCTTCAGACCTTGGCACGCCTCCTCGCCTTCCTCGACTCTGATCGAGTCGTCCAGCATGTGAGAGTACCGTGAGCAGAGGTTGTTGCCGTGATCGAGAATCACCGTGTTTCCCCAGCCGTCGCTCTCTCCGGCAAACTTCACGACTCCGTCGGCCGTAGCCAGTACTGGTTTCCCACGATCCTGGTCGCCGGGCAGGTTGAAGTCCCAGCCAAACTTGCAGCAGTTCGCAGTATGGGAGTCCTCGCAGAACGACGCGTCACTCGGATATCGTTCATCGCACTCTTCGCAGTATTCGGCCCACGACTGCGAAATCTCCCAGTCGTAGCCTTTCGGAACCGGCACCTTGAACTCGTAGTCACCACCTCCCCGATCGATGTTTGTGAATTGTCTTTGTTCTTCGGGCGCATCGCAGACCGCCATGGTCAGACTCGCCAAAAGAAGCACCATTGCCGCCACAAACTGTCTCATGACTTCACCTCCTGTTGTGGGGCTTTTGCCCCGGTTAAAACCAAACCAAAGACATCAAAGAACACCTCGTGAATTATGTTCAGAATATTCACAAGAATTTAGCCAATTTTGGGAATCGAAGATATCTTACTTAAAGATTCTTTTTCTTACCCGAAATCTTTCGAAAGAATGCAGGCAAATCGTAGCGCAGATTTTCAGCTTGTCCAATTTTTCAGATTTTAAAAAATAAAAATCGCTCATTCAAAACAAAAACTCCAACAAAAATGTGTTGACGAAGTATGTTCGTCACAAAATGCTTGCCAATGCCCAAAAAGGGAATAGTATTCTGATTA
>CAZHDA010000010.1:4376-18856 GCA_964531125.1 uncultured Candidatus Peribacteria bacterium | reverse complement strand
GTCAAATTAAAATACTCTTTATCTTAAAGATCCAGCATAGAAAAGATGTGTATAGGCCATAATCACTTCACCACAAACCCCAGTATCCTTCCCGGCACGTAAATTACTTTCACGATCTTGCCCTCATTTAAATGTCTCGCCACATTCTCATTTGCCTTAGCCAGCTCGACGGCCTCTTTTTCGTCAGCCTTCACGCTCAATTCTACATCTCCTCTCACTTTCCCGTTCACCTGCACACCGATCCGCACCACATCATCCTTCACGAGCTTCGCATCAAACTCCGGCCACTCACTATCCACAACGCTAAATTTCCCGCCAAGCATTTCCCAGCATTCCTCGGCCAGATGCGGCGCCAGCGGGGCAATCAATTGCGCCATCACTTTCTTTCCGCCTTTATCAATTCCGTTTTTCATCGCGAAATTTACGAATTCCATCAACGCCGCCACCGCCGTATTGAAATGAAATTTTTCGATATCTCAAGTCACTTTTTTTATCAGCTTGTGCAAATTCTTTTTTAGCAACTCCATGTCCAAAACTTTTTCCTCGCTTTCAATCAAATTCCAAAACCTGTCCACAAATCGTGCGATGCCGTTTATACCCTTGTCGTTCCAGTCTCCGCCCTCCGTGAACGGCCCCATAAACATCAGATACATGCGGAAAACATCGCTTCCGTATTTATCCACGAATTCATCCGGACTCACCACGTTGCCTTTTGATTTGCTCATTTTCGCGCCGTTTTTTGTTACCATGCCCTGATGCACCAGTCGCTTAAACGGCTCTTTGAAATCCACAAGTCCCATGTCATGAAGCGCCATATTTATAAATCTCGCATACAATAAATGCATGCACGCGTGTTCCGCTCCGCCCACATACATATCCACCGGCAGCCATTTATCCACCATTTTTTTATCGAATGCCTTTTCTTTCATCCCGCTGCTCGGATATCTCAAAAAGTACCAGCTCGAACACATGAAGGTGTCCATCGTGTCCACCTCCGGCGTCCACCCTTTTCCAAAAATTTTCTCCGTCCGCGCAAAAAATTCTTTTGAATGTTTTATCGGCGATTCTCCGGTCGGCTTAAAATCCACATCCGTCGGAAGCAACCACGGCAGATGCTCTTCCGGCACTTCGTGCGCCACCCCTTTCGGGTCATACACGATCGGAATCGGCGCGCCCCAGTAACGCTGACGCGAAATCAGCCAGTCGCGGAGCTTGTATGTAGTCAGACTTTTCGCGAGGCCTTTTTTTTCGGCAAAATCAACTATCGCTTTTCGATTGTCTCCGCCACACTTGCCGGCAAATTCTTCCGGTTCGCTCAGTATTCCGTTCTTCATATCTATATAGCAATATTCCTGGTCTTCAACTTTTTTTCTTTCCACCGGATCTTTCGGATAAAGTACGGTTTTCAGTTTGATTCCATATTTTTTTGCGAATGCAAAATCTCTTTCATCATGTGCACTGCATTTCACAATACCTGTCCCATAATCAGCCAAAGCAAAACTTGCCACCCAAATCGGCAGATCGCCATTTCCAACAGGATCAACTATGTATCGTCCGGTAAAAATTCCCTCAGACTCTTTCTCCTCGGCATTACCCCTTTCAATTCTCTTTCTTATGATCTCTTTGCAAAACTTAAGCACTTCATTTTTGGTTTTTGTGCCTTCCAGAAGCTCCTCTAAAAACGGATGATCCGGAGCAATCACAACAAAAGTATCGGCACGAAAAGCTTCGAAATGTGCCGAAAAAGTTTGAATTTTTAATTTCGTGTCTTTCACAGGCGCGGTAAAAAGCAGTCCTTCACTTTTTCCTATCCAGTTCTTCTGCATCACTTTTGTTTTCTCGGGCCAGTCCAGATCCTCGTGCTTCAACAAGTCCTCCGCGTAATCCGTAATTTTAAAGAACCATTGCTCAAGTCGTTTTTTTTCAACCTGACTGTGGCATCTCTCGCATTCCCCCTCCTGCACCTGCTCATTCGCCAGCACCGTCTGGCAGCTCGGACACCAGTTTACCGGCGCCTTTTTCTTGTACGCCAGTCCCTTTTTATACAATTGCAAAAACACCCACTGCGTCCATTTATAATACTCCGGATGTGAAGTGCTCAAAGTTTTGTCCCAATCATAAATCGTTCCGATCCGCTTCAACTGCTTTATCATGTACGCCACATTTTTTTCGGTGCTTTCAAAAGGCGGCACTTTTGTTTTGATCGCGTAATTTTCGGCCGGCAGCCCAAAACTGTCAAATCCCATCGGCTCAAAAACATTGTTACCGCGCATGCGCATATATCTGCCCCAGCTGTCGTGCGGCCCGTAGTTATACCAATGCCCTATGTGTAGTTTGTCGCCGGACGGATAGGGGAACATCACGAGGTTGTAATACTTCGGTTTCTTGGAATTCATGTCCACTTTGTGAAGTCCGGACTTCTCCCATTTTTCCTGCCACTTCTGCTCGACTTCTACGGCGTTGTAATCGCTCATATGTTTTTTTGAATCTTTCCGATTTAGCGTGCCCGATTTTACTGGAATAGGTTCAGCTAAGCAACCCCACACCGCCACCATTTTCCCAATCTTCGCTACTTCATACTTTCGCCCCTCTCTTTTCCAGCCACTTTGCATCCATACTATGCGCGATCGCATGATGTTCGCGACAAAGTGGAGCCATGTATCTCGGATCATGCGCTTTCACAAGCCCAAATCTCGCAGCATGATGAATCTCCTCAGCCGCTTTCTTGCATCTCGGCACCGCACACTTCGTGCCATTCTCTTCTCTCAAAATCTTTCTGACCTCCATCGGAATATATCTGCTGATTTTTCTACTTTCGTCTTTTCGAAACCCAAGATACTCTAGCCATTCCTTTCTACTTTCGCGTTCCATGATTTCTTCCGCGATTTTAGTCTTTTTTGCTTCAATCTCCTGATCCCTTTTTTTCAAAAACTCCAATATCAATTCATTTACATCAATGCCTTTTTCCTTCATCCAACTCAACTTCTCTACAACTTCCTCCGAAAGTCCAAGTCTCTCAATTTTTTGCGCGCGCAAAACCATGGCATCGTTTTTCATCTCAAACAAGCCATTTTGTTCATCGTTTTTTTGCCCGGGCAAAGCCCAAGCCATCTCATTTTTCATATCCCTTGCCAAAACTTCGAGAGCTTTTTGCGGCAACAGTCTCACTTGTCCAGCCAAAAAATTCTGATTTTCCACTGTTGCCACTGCTGCCACTCTCACAAGCTTTCCAGCGCTTACTTTCCCGCCAGTCAGTAACTCCAGTAGTGCCGGCTTGTCCGCAAATTTTTGGTCCAGACTTAAGGCAAGTTTCACCTGCGCCTCACTCAATCCGGCCAGCTTAAAAGCAAATTCAAAAATTGAACCAAAACCTTTCCGCAAATATAACTTCCGTCTCTCCACCTCCGGCAAAAGTCCGGCAAATTTATTTCTCCACTCCAAAGCCTGTTTTCCGTATTGCCTGCAAAGTTCATACAATTTTTCATCACTTACTTTTTCCATATTCTTTGGTTAAATAATAAATAAAAATTAAAATCCGAACATCCAAATTTTATCTTTCCCTAGCCGAAAATCAAGCATTTGGACTGGTGAAAAGCGCTGAAATATTGCACGGTAAAACTAGGATTGATGGCTTCCGCAAGCGAAAAACCGTCGCTTGTCAAAAACGCGGAAAATCGCGGAGTATGCTTGCGACAAGCATGATTAGTCTTTTCCACAAGGCAAAGGCCGCTCATCAAACAAGCAAGCCTAATGAGTCGTATCCAAGTTAAAAAATTAATTTCCCTTATACACAACCTTCCCGCTCTCTTCTTTCATACTCTCCACCCGCGGATACAGATATTTCAGAATACTCCCGCCTGCTGCCTCCTCCACCTGTTCTTTCTCCTGCAGGTTCTGCGCCTGATCTGTAATGTCCTTTGCAGAATAAATCATCCGCTCGATATCTCCCTCTTTATCAAGCACAGGCACCATATTCAAAATTACGAGAATTTCATGGTCTTTCTTTAGCATGCGATATGGGCCTACCCCATGCATTTTTTCTTTGTCTTTGATCATTTTGGAATGCATACCGGCAAAACCCGGCAAATCCTCGGAATTGATCAGCTCAAAGACGGTTTTGTTTTCAATTAGATCATCACAATTTGTCCTGATCATTCGGCAAAATTGGCTTTCCACAAACTCAAATCGGCCTTCCGTGTCTGTCGCAAAGATTGCATTTTCTTCGTCTCCAAGTAGTTCGCGATATTCTTTTTCCAAAGCCTCTTTGTTCTCGTTTGTGTCTTTGTTTTCACCATGATCTTCCCCGTCGGAATTGTGCAAAACACTCGTGGTGATCTCGCTGGAATTTCCGCTAAACACAAACATTACTCCTGAAAAAGACACCATAAAAACAGCTACGGCCGCAATCGCTATCTTCTTGTTTTGGGATAGTGTCAGCATTTGTTTTTATTTTTATATCACATTATAACATAAAAAAGCAGGTAGGTCAAACCATGATTTGCCCCATTCTTATGCCTTTTGAACCTGGTCTCTTGCGGAAACTTCCTTTTGGGATGTGAATTCCAGAAAAGTAAATGTCCATACCGCGTAAGCGAAAACATCTACGACTCCTGTAATATAAGAAGCCACTACAAGCGCCACGGCACCGGCCACTCCGCCAATTACTATGCTGGTTACTGGCAGAGTTACCGTGGCGATATATCCTGAAACGACAATAATCAAAATAGGTATCAAAAATACCAAAAAAGCCTGAATTATCACCCGCACACCTATGATTATCATCAGGAGCGTAATTAGAAATGTATGCATCCAATTCGTAATAACCAATTTTGCGCTGGCTTTCATTGATTCAATAACGCCTTTTTGGTCTATCACTATGTAAAAGTCCGCATATGTAAAAAGCAGTGTCAGGATAACGCCGACTATAAAAGCCAAAATAAAAACCGGTAAAAGTAATTTGAAAATAACCGGCCCCAAATTTCTGACTACAAATGACATCTCGGTCAAAATGGAAAAAACGGTAAAAGTTTTGATAAGAAGATGATATTCCAGCAGTGGAAGATATGTCATTATTCCATATCGTATGCCGGTTCCCACGGACGCGTCCTGTCCGTTTCGTTTTCGCGAGATAACCTGTATGGCGGCGGCCTTTGCCAAAGTCGGAAAAAGCAAATATATGATCGACAAAATCACGGTTACGATGACCAATGGCATGGTCAACGAGACATGACTCGTGACGAAATCCCAGATCGTGCCAAGCACATCAAAAAGAAAATGATCTTCGCCGTCACTGAAAATATATGAACTTCTGAACGCGAAAAATTGATATGTCATATATCCGACTCCGAAGGTGGTTGTGAAAAGGGCTGGAAAAAAGCCAAGCCAGCGTATAAGTTTTTTATTGCTCTGCGTAAACTCCCAGGATTCGGCGATGATTTTTTTATAATCCATTCCAAATCATCTTACGGCGCTCTTCCTTAAAGTCAAATTGTGATGTATATTTTTCCCAACCGATACACTCATGCCTTATCTAAGCCAATTATTTGATCGCCGTGTTACGGATAGCGCCGACCACTTTGTGGGTACATTGAAAGATGTTTTGATAAAGCCAAAGGTCGGGAAATATGTTCCGCTAAAGTTTTTAGCGATCGTAACGCCAAAACATAAGCACCCAATATACATTCCGTACGATGTGGTAGAAAATTTCAGTACCGAGGAAGTTTCACTGAAAGTTTTGTTTCGCAAAATCCGTCGCAAAACGAAAATTTCAACAAGCTATATAAGTCTCAGGCAAAATGTTTTGGATCAGCAGATTGTCGACATGTCTGGCGCGCGTGTAGTTCGTGTTAATGATTTGAGAATAGGCAATTTTGCCGGACAGATGTCTGTTTTGGGAATCGACATAAGTACGAAAGGTTTGATGCGCAGACTTGGCTTGGGATGGTTGGATTTTTTCAATTTGTTAAAAGTGAACTTGATTGATTGGAGGCATGCTCATACGGTTCATCGCGCTCTAAAGATAGACACGGTTGCGCAGCGCCTAAACAGACTTCATCCTGCGGACCTTGCAAATATTATCGAGGATTTGAATATAAAACATGGTAGTAAACTGGTGAAGGCCCTCGATGTGAAAGCCGCCGCGAAAGCTCTGGAGGAGGTGGAACCAAATCTTCAGAAGCTCCTCGTGAAATATCTCGGGCCCAAACAGGCGTCGGACATTTTGTCGCAGATGTCCATCGAGGAAATAGTGGACTTGATGCGTATGCTTCCGGCCAGCGAGGCAAAGCAGTATTTGGAAAAATTGCGCAACGACAAAAAGAAGTCGGTTCAAAAACTGCTTGTTTATCCGGACGACACAGCCGGTGGTCTTATGACTGTGGATTTTATAACTGTCCGCCCGGACTGGACGGCTGAGCATGTGATAGAGGAGATTCGAAAAGCCTCAAACATGATGAGCTCTCTTCTCTATGTATATGTTACGGATGAGGGCGGAGTTTTTAAAGGGGTTGTTTCTCTGCGTTGGTTGATGCTGGCTTCACCGGAAAAAAAGATGTCGGAATTGGCAAAAGAATTGCCGCCTGGATCTTCACTTCATGTGAATCAGCAAATTGAGGAGATAATGAATATAATGACAAAATACGATCTTTTCACGGCGGTTGTGCTTGACCATCATCACAAGCTGGTAGGAGTCGTAGCAATCGACGATATTATGCGTCATCTCGTACCAAACGCCTAAGCCTTTCCCATGAAAGAGAGATGGATTCAGTTAAAATATAAGATACTTTTCTTCCTTGGGGTGGTCGGGCCTGGGATAATTTCCGCGAACGCCGACAACGATGCTGGAGGCATCACGACCTATTCCATAGTGGGAGCGCATTTTGGAACAAGCATGCTTTGGATTCTTTTTCTTATAACTTTTTCATTGGCTATCACTCAGGAAATGGGTGTCCGTATAGGTCTTATCACACGTCAGGGCCTCGCAGGAATAATCCGTGAAACATTCGGTATCCGTCTCACCGCTCTGGCCATGCTTATTATGTTGGTCGCAAATCTCGGTACGATTACAGCAGAATTTGCAGGCATTGCTTCGTCTTTTGAAATTATCGGCGTAAGCAAATATATAGTTGTTCCACTGGCAGCGTTGATAATCTGGCTGATTTTGTACAAAGGTTCTTTCAAGACGACGCAGAAGATTTTTCTGGTTTTTTCCTTTTTTTACATAGTCTACTTTTTGAACGGATACATCATAAAACCTGATTATGGTGAGGTTGTTAAAGACATGATACATCCGACAATTCAGTGGACGACTCCGTTTTTGTTTACCATGATAGCTCTCATCGGTACCACCATTACGCCATGGGGGCAATTCTTCATACAGTCGTATGTCGTGGACAAAGGGCTTAACGTGAAGCACTACAAAACCGAAAAGGCGGAGGTTTATTTTGGAGCCTTTCTCACAAATATAGTTAGTTTTTTCATCATCATCTGTACGGCCACCACATTATATAAAGCAGGAATTCATATAAATGATGCCAAGGACGCCGCCATGGCCTTGCGTCCACTCGCGGGCGAATTCGCGGAATTTCTCTTTGCGTTCGGCTTATTTAGCGCTTCCATGCTCGGGGCTTTCATTTTGCCGGTCGCTACCGCCTATGCCATCTGCGAGGCTTTCGGTTGGGAAAGCGGCTTCAACACGACATGGAAAACGGGGAAGATCTTTTACTCAATCATACTGTTCTGCATTTTGATTTCGGCATCCCTTATCATGATTCCAAATATTCCTTTGGTGAAAATCATGATTCTTTCTCAGGACTTAAACGGCATTCTTCTGCCGTTTATACTTATTTTCGTAATTAAAATCATAAACAATAAAAAGATAATGGGGGAATATACAAACACGCTTGTCGGAAATATAATTGCGTGGACGACGGTAGCCGGAATCATCGGCGCCAGCATCGCTCTGCTGATTTTTTCTTTTGTCGTTTGATCGCCACATTTTTTACCTTGTCAAATCTCCTTTGCTTAGGTATACTCTTCTAAGCAAATTTCAATTTTATGGATCACACCAAAAAAAAGAAGGTCATCGAAAAGTATGCAGTACACGACAAAGACACGGGCTCGTCCCATGTTCAGGTGGCTGTTCTGACGGAACGGATCAATTCCTTGTCCGACCACTTGAAAGATCATCCAAAAGATGATCATTCCCGCAGAGGTCTTTTTGGTCTCGTCAGCAAGCGCCGCAAGCATCTGAATTATCTGCGTCTTCACGACAAGGATGCTTACGAGGAGCTGATCGGAAAATTGAAGCTTCGCAAGTAAATTGTTCCTTAAAAATTCTTTCCCTCGCCCTTAAAAAGCCAAAATGATTCTCGGGTAGCAAGCTTGAGAGAATTGTCTTTCGAAAGACTTCGACAATTCCCTGAATCTTGAGACTTGAGAAGTTTGGCTTTCAATTGGGCATATATTTAACCCAATTAGCATGAAAGCTAAACCAGTAAATATGCAGCTCGCCGGCCGCGAATTGCGTATCACAAATTCGCCTATCACAAGCTACGCCACGGGTTCCGCGGTTGTTTCGCTTGGCGACACGGTGATTATGGCCAACGCCACTTTGAGCGAAAATGCCCGCGAAGGCATGGATTTTTTCCCGCTCGTGGTGGACTACGAAGAAAATATGTATGCCGCCGGCAAGATAAAAGGCAGCCGCTTTATCAAGCGCGAAGGCCGGCCTTCCGAAAATGCCGTTATGATTTCGCGTCTGATAGACCGTCCTATGCGGCCTCTTTTT
The DNA here is from genome assembly GCA_964531125.1 of uncultured Candidatus Peribacteria bacterium. Lineage (GTDB taxonomy): Bacteria > Patescibacteriota > Gracilibacteria > UBA1369 > LOWO2-01-FULL-3 > JBAZZM01. The sequence goes on along the minus strand of CAZHDA010000010.1, from coordinate 10,068 downwards.
CCAAAGAAAACACGAAACGAAGTACAGCTCATCTGTACTGCTTTGTCGGTGGACATGGAGGTGGATCCTGCCACGACTGCGATAAACGCCGCTTCCACAGCACTTATGCTCACGGGAGCGCCTTTTGAAGGTCCTGTTGGAGCTGTCCGTGTGGGACTCATTGACGGAAAAATCATTATCAACCCGACTTATAAAGAATGTGAAGAGGGAAAGCTGAATTTGGTGGTCGCCGGAACCATGGATGCTATCGCCATGGTAGAATCCGCCGCCAAGGAAGTTCCGGAAGAGACAATCCTCGAGGCCTTTCAGGCAGCTCACGAAGAAATCAAAAAAATCTGCCAGCTTCAGCTGGATTTCGTAAAACAATTTGAAATAAAACCTTTCGAGCTCACTTTGGCCAAAGACAACGAAGACGCCGTCAAAGCCGTTGAGGACACGATCACTACTGACATGATGGATGCGGTTAAAGGCAAAACAAAGATGGAGGTCAAAGAAAAAATTCACGCGCTAGAGCATTTGCTCGAAGAAAAATACGCGGCCGATATCGAAGCTGAAAAATTCAGCAAAAAAGATCTCGCGGAAGTTTTGAATGGCAAACTCGAGAAGAATATGCGCAAAAATATTTTGGGAAAGGAAAGTCGTTTGGATGGTCGCACATTGAGTGAAGTCCGTCCGATTAGTGTAGTGCCGGATGTGCTGCCCCGTACTCACGGTTCCGCTATTTTCCAACGCGGAGAGACTATGGCACTCACGATTACTACACTTGGAGGTCCACAGGACGCCCAGACTATAGACATCATGGATCGCGACGAAATTCGCCGATACATGCATCATTATCATTTCCCGCCATATGCGACAGGCGAAGTAAAAATGCTTCGCGGCCCGGGTCGTCGTGAAATCGGTCACGGAGATCTGGCCGAACGAGCCCTGCTCGCGGTTCTTCCTACAAAAGAAGAATTCCCATACACAATGTGGCTCGTTTCAGAAATTATCCGTTGCAATGGCTCCAGCTCGATGGCTTCGGTCTGCGGCTCCACGCTCTCCCTGATGTGCGCCGGCGTGCCTATCAAACGACCGGTTTCCGCTGTCGCCATGGGACTTGTTTCCGATCCTGACTCAGGCGTCTACAAAATCCTCACGGACATTCAGGGTATGGAGGATTTTGCCGGAGATATGGATTTCAAATGTGCCGGAACCACAGAGGGTATCACAGCTCTCCAAATGGACATCAAAATCAAAGGTCTGAAAATGGAACTTCTAAAAGAAGCGCTTTCCCGCGCTAAAGAAGCGCGCGCCTTTATTCTCGAAAAGATGCTTGAAGTCGTGCCGGAACCACGAAAGTCCTTGTCCAAGTATGCGCCTCTGATTATTTCCACGACTGTTGAGCAGGAGATGATTCGCATCATCATTGGTAAAGGCGGCGAAACTATCCAAAAGATTACAGAGGAGTGCGGCGTCGAAATCGACATAAACGATGATGGCGTTGTTTCCATCACGGCTCCGGATCAGGAAAAAGGCGAAAAGGCCTTGGCTTGGATCAAGCAGCTCACTCACAAACCAAAAGCCGGCGAAGTTTTTGAAGGCAAAGTGGTGAAGATCATGGAATTTGGCGCTTTCGTGGAATTTCTCCCGGGCAAAGACGGCTTGGTGCATATCTCGCAATTGGCAAACACCCGCGTAAACCGCGTAGAAGATGTGGTTGCGGTCGGTGATACGCTAAAGGTGAAGCTCATGGAAGTTGACGACATGGGTCGCTACAACCTCTCTCACAAAGCCACTCTCGGCCCATCCGACGGTGCTGACCAAAACGGCGCTCCACATCACGCACACGCCGAGCCAAAAGGCCCGCGCCACCACTTCCGCAAAGTCTAAAAATAATTGACCGAAAGAGCGTGGATCAGTATATTGTCCTCGCTCTTTTGAAATCTCGTTCGCGGGTATCGTATAAAGGCTATTATGTCACCTTGCCATGGTGAAGATACGGGTTCGATTCCCGTTACCCGCTCCACACGTCCCGCCACGGCGGGACGCTCTCCTCTCCCTCTCTCAATTTCTCACCTGCCGGTCCCCAGATCATAAATATCCTTCAAGAATGGACCAGCGATATGGCTGCCGCCTTTCACGCCTTTTTCCAGCCGCTTTTTTATTAGCCACTTTCTGAACAATTGGCACAAATCCTCGTCTCCAACATAAAAACCAACACCCCTCTGCGATATGAAAGATTTTAGGAAAATTTTAATCAATGGGCTTAGTCCTATGCCAAACTGGTTATAGCATTTTATCTGAGCGGCATCATACAGCTTGGAATCCATACGGACATTCAATTGCTTTTGGATTTTCATTTGAACTTGGTTAGTTGTAATTTTGATTGATGCTTGGATGGCCCTTGATCCACCCTCGGCCAATCCGCTGTCGAAATGTACAGCAAAAAGAAAGCAAAAGCGACATGTGCTTCGAACAGAAGAAAGTGTCCATATAACCTGACTCAAAATTGCTCAACCATATGATAATTTTCTTGACTCCCAAGTATTAGCACTCTATAATACAGAGTGCCAATTTACCGTTAACCAATCCCTCTATGAAAATTGAAATAAATGAATCAGTGGACAGGTTTGTGGTTCGTGCGGCTTTGCCAGGAGTAGATCCGCAAAAAATTGATCTGAAGCTGAACGAAACAACTCTTGGGATCTCCGCAGAAATGGAAAACATGGAAAACAATGCAAGGAATGGCTATATCTCGTCTCGTTATAGCTATGGAAAAGTGCATCGCTCTCTCGATTTCAGCAAGTCACCTGTAAATGTGCAGGCGGCAAAAGCTGATTTTAAAGATGGTGTTTTGGAAATCACTCTGCCAAAAAAAGAACTCCGAAATCCTGACCTCAAACAAATTCCTCTGAATGCATGAAACTTGAGCGGTTTGACCGAGGGCGCAAAATATGTTATTATATTCCAATATAAAACATATTCATGCCTTTGGAAGCAAGCGGTTATCATGGCAAGGAAAGGGCTAAACCGTCAAAACTTGTAGATCAGTTGATGACGGTTATGCATGGTGCTTACGCATCTTTAAGAAATCTCGCCACTAGTTTGTCAAAGGAGGATCGTGAACATGTCCGCAATATGATCTTTGGTAAAGTCGCAAATTTTCTTGGAAAGGCATATATCAAGATTTCCAAGGAAACAGATTTGGCAAAGGTTGTTATTTTTGAGGGGAGAGTTCGTGATATTCTGAGCGAAAAAGAATTCAGAAATACAGCAAAGGAGCTTTTCGAACTGCTTACATACAAAGACCAAGAGGGGGCAGAAAGATCGGGCCGATTTTTTGAGTTACTCGCTAAAATTTATAATAGAGTGAGCGAAATTCCTCTAGATACAGAAATTCCGCAAACAATTGCCGATGTTCATCGACAACTCACTCAGACCGGGAACAAAGGGAGTCAAAACTACTTAAGCCATAGGCAGAACATCTAGCCCTTGACATATTTTAGAATTAGGTGTAAATTCGACCACCTGTCTGAATTACTACCTAATTTTTACAATATGAAACAAGTATTTTTTCGCAAGTTGATGAGCAGAATTGCATTCTCCCTCCCGCTCATCGCCCTTTCTATGCTGTTTTCCGTGGCCGCAGTTTTTGCCGACACGATCACTATCGTAGAAAGCACGCCAAACCGTCACGAGAATCAGACTTTTGAATTCACGGGCGATCTCGGTGCTTTTTCACTCGATGATAATGGAAGCAATGCTGACGCCCTTTCAAATACGATTACTTTTACACCTGAAGGTGCAGGAACATTTTCGGTCACGCAGGCCGAAGTTATAAATTGGTCGCTTTTGAGTTTGTCTTGTGTTGGTGATACCGACTCGGAAACAGTCATAAATCTTTCCACCAGAAACGCTGTTATCGACATGGATGTTGGCGAAGACATCACTTGTACCTTTACAAACGACATGACCTCCAGCAATGTCAGCGAAGATGAGGTTAAGGCTACGATTATTGTCACCGTGGATTCTATTCCGGACAACGATCATGAGTTTTTCTTCCTGAGCGACTTTGGTTCTTTCACTCTCGATGACGACGGTGATGTCACAAACGATCGTTCAAACACTATTACTCTTCAAAAACCGATCGGATATTACAATCTTACGGAAGATCAAGATGATGGTCAGGTTTTGACCGGTATTTCCTGTGTGGATCCCGACAACGGTACCACAATAGACATGTTGAACTTTAAGGTCCTGATCGATTTGGATCGTGGTGAAACTATCCTCTGCACATTTGTAAACAGTCCTGAGTGGTATCTGGACAATCCGGAAACCAATGACGACAACACTACAGATGATGGCACAGATAACAATGATGATAACGACAATGACAATGACAATGACAATGATTCAGACACCGACACAGACGATTCGGATTCTGATAACGAATATGACGGTCTTTCCTGCAGCGGACTTTACCTGACTGTTTACATTCACAGCGGATGGGAAAACGATGTCGAGCAGGTAAAGAAACTGCAATTGTTTTTGAATCAAAACCTAGGACTGAATTTGGAAGTGAACGGCATTTACGACCAGGCCACACTCGAAGCTGTAAACACATTCCAGGTCGCCAACTTCGACGAAGTTCTTGCTCCATGGGGCATAGACAAACCTACGGGCTTTGTATATCTGACTACCCAGCGCTGGATAAACATCACAGCCTGCCCTGGTACGGAGATTCCAATGCCGGAACTCATCCCATACGGCGCTCAATAAATTTATTTTAACGACCAAAAGGCCTCACCAATAAGGTGGGGCCTTTTTTTGTCCCGATTGCAAAAACCCGCCAAATATCCTAAATTGCTCTAGCAAACAAGCGGGTATCGTATAACGGCTATTATGCGACCTTCCCAAGGTTGAGACACGGGTTCGACTCCCGTTACCCGCTCCACACGCACGAGCGCAGCGAGTGCGCTCTCCCTCTCCCAAACACCATGAAAATAGCTGTTCTCACATCCGGCGGCGTGGACAGTTCTGTAGCCCTTCGTTTTCTCCACGATCAGGGCCACGATGTCACCGCGTTCTATCTGAAAATTTGGCTCGAGGACGAGCTGTCTTTTTTGGGCGATTGTCCTTGGGAGGAGGATTTGAAGTATGTAAAAAAAATCTGCAAAGACTTAAAAATCCCGCTCAAGATTATTCCGATGCAAAAGGAGTATTTCGACACCGTTGTTAAATATACGATCAAAGAAGTGTCCGCGGGTCGCACACCAAATCCGGATATCATGTGCAACAACAACATCAAATTTGGACTTTTTTTCAAAAAAATCGGCAAAGCCTTTGAAAAAATCGCCACCGGCCACTACGCGCAAGTTATCCAAAAGAAGGATCGTTATTACCTTCAGCGCTGCCCCGACAAAATCAAAGATCAGACTTATTTTTTGGCCAATTTAAAACAGAATCAACTGAAGAAAATTATTTTTCCGATTGGTCATCTCACAAAAGCCGAGGTTCGTTCTCTAGCTAAAAAATTCAATCTCCCAAATCAGGATCGCAAGGACAGTCAAGGCATCTGTTTCCTTGGACGAGTTCGTTATCGCGATTTTATTCATCATTATCTCGGCGAAAAGACTGGTGATCTTGTGGAATTCGAAACCAAGAAAGTTCTCGGACACCACAAAGGATTTTTTTATTACACTATAGGTCA
>CAZHDA010000010.1:0-4276 GCA_964531125.1 uncultured Candidatus Peribacteria bacterium | reverse complement strand
AAACCAAGAAAGTTCTCGGACACCACAAAGGATTTTTTTATTACACTATAGGTCAACGCAAAGACATCGAGCTTTCAGGCGGCCCTTGGTATGTAGTTAAAAAGGATATTAAAAAAAATATCGTTTACATCTCACGTCACTATCATGAAAAGGATAAGCCACGAAATATTTTCAAGGTAAAAAACTTCAACTGGTTTTCAGGCAAATTTCCAAACAAAACAAAGCTCAAAGTAAAGGTCCGCCACGGCCCGCAAATTTATAACTGCACACTTTCAAAATCGGGGACGGTACGGCTCTCAAAATCCGATCAGGGCCTCGCCTCGGGTCAATTCGCGGTTTTCTACGATGGCAAAACCTGCCTCGGCTCGGCCATTATCCAATAAGAAGCAGCAGACACATCACTCCGATTCCACCCACAAAAAGCACCAATTGCCCGACAGCCTGCCCAAATTTAGGTTCTCTTTTATGCAATTCAGGAATCAGATCAGAGCCGGCAATATAAATAAATCCACCCGCCGCGAAGGGGAGCAAAAAGGCCTCCAGACCTTCGAATTTTTCTCCAAAAATCAATACAACAACAACACCAAGCACCGCTGTCAGCGCCGTCAAAAAATTAAAAAACAAAGCCTTTTTTTTCGAAAATCCGCCGTGCAACAACACCCCAAAATCACCGATCTCCTGAGGGATCTCATGCAAAATCACGGCAACTGTGGTGGCGATTCCGACTGGCACGCTCACCATGTAGCTACCGCCGATTATAAGGCCATCCATAAAATTATGAACGCTATCCCCAAACAGATTCATCATTGCGAAGGGATGAGGATGCTCTTCCGTGGTCGGATGATGGCAGTGCCTCCAGTGAATAAACTTTTCCAAAATCAGGGAAACGACGATTCCAAGCAAAATATATAGGCTCATCTCTGTCCCAAATCCAAATTCCTCGACTGCCTCCGGTAGTAAATGAATAAACGCATCTCCGAAAAGTCCGCCTGCTGCAAAGCTAATCATGTAAATAAGAGCTTTTCCAAGCGATTTTTCGCTTAAACTCAAACTGAAGATTCCGACAAAAGAAATAAAACTTATCGCGACCACGCTTGCCAGTGAATAAAACCAAATATTCATCATATTTAGTCTCCTTCTACCACAAAACTTAACAAATTTGAAAGTCAAACATCTCTATCCACCAAAACAGTCACGAATTCTGGAGACTTCACAACTTCCATCGCTGCACTTACAACTTCATGTCCAAAAAAATCTGAATGTGCTTTTAATTCCTCCAAGATTTCTTCAATCGTGGAGGCGTCTTGATATCTGGCATCTATCATTGTTACCATGGTGTCTGCGACCATCGGTATTCTCAAATGAAGACCAGGTCCGTATTTGGGAAGATCAGGAGTTCTTACACCGGCTACTCGCACCCAATTTGGTGTTTCGATTGGATAATTCGATTCCGGCGACTGATTGGTCCCGTTTTTTTGGTGATGTCTCAGAGCAATATCGCAAACTTCGGTGGGCAGTCCCAAAGCAACCGCCAAATGATAGCCGTTCCAAACATGGTCCACTTTTATCATGTTTTCCTCCGGGCCATATTTCCTATTCTTCTCGAACATGCGTTTTGGCCAAGTCAGCTTGCCAAAATCATGAATAGCCGCTCCGGCAAAAATATTCATTTGACTCTCCTTGGATATTTTCGTGCCATTTCTTTTGAGGTTGGCTAAGATTTTTCGCGTCACATTTGCCACATTTCTGCTGTGCGTGGCCAGCTTCTTATCCTCCTTTGTCAACAAGTTTTGTATAACACTGGTAATTATATATACATATCGTCTCTGATCTTTATTCCTCGCATATTCTCTCAATTCCCTCAGCGACCCCCCTCTGAATCCCGCAAAGTGATTTTTCAACTCCGAAATTATCGTTGGTAAAAAATCACGCCAAGGCAAAAGAAGATCAGTGTTAAACTCCTCAAACCATGAATCGAAACTTTCCCTTGGGCCAGATGTTAACTCGTCGAGAAAATCATCCCAGGGCATACCATCAAAACTTCTTCCGTCTGGATAATCCATGATATCTTGTGCCACTTCTCCGTTCATATTAAAAATATTTAGTAACGAAGGATGCCATAATTAAGCCGGCAGGTCAACCACTCATGTATTCCTTTATCGCCTTCGCGCCTTTCTGCAGATTCAAAAATGTCAGATTCGGCAACGAAGCCCTCGCGTAGCTTCTGCGATCTTTCACTCTTCTCTCTTCTTCCGAGAAAAATAAATTTGCAGGAATCAGTACCACTCCTTTTTTCGCCAGGCCATAAAAAAGCTCTTCCGCGCACTTGCCTTTTTTCGTATTTCCGGGAATTTCAACCAGATCAAAACTCGAGTAGTAAAGATTTTTATTATAATGAAGGCCCAAAATTTCATAAAAATTTTCCATGTTCACACGAATTCTTCGGAGATACTCCTGTCTGTCCTCGTCACCAAAAATCATGTGAGAAAGTCCGAGATACTGAGACGGACCGGGCACAAAAGTAGTGTGCTGAAACTCGCCTTTTATCCCTCCGGGAGCCTTTGACGCGTGCAAGAGCGCCATGAAGTCCGTATTTCCGTCCAGTTTGCCTTTCAGCAGATTTTCACCGATATATTTTTGCCCTTCTTTCTTTATAATATATTCGCCAAATCTTAGTCCCGTCGATCTCTCGATCTTGCTTCTTCCCGTTATCACTATCGTCCTCTCAGGAGCAAAATTGATCATGCTTTTTTTTCTTTCAAAAAAGAAATCGCTGTAGACCTCATCCGCCACTATCAGGATATTGCGCTCTTTGGCGAACTTCGCGATTCTTTCCATGAATTTTCCACTGCAAATAAACCCGGTAGGATTGTTTGGATCTATCAGGCATATCATTTTTATATTCTCTGGCGCGCTTTTTAAAATTTCTTCCAGATCGCCGACCACTTCACCGGTATTTATATCGATTGGAATAGGGAAGGCCTTTAGGGAGCGGTTTTCCATGATTGTATTGTATGGAGCATAAGCGGGCGATGTGATCATCACGCCGTCCCCATTCTTTAAATATCCGATTTCTTCGTCACAAAGTGTTTTGAAAATCGTCCCGATACCATCCGAAACTCCTTTTACAAAAAGCAGGTCCTGATAATCAATACCCAATCCAAGTTTTTGGTTGTGATGATCCGCCACTGCCAGTCGCACCAGCGTCTCTCCACGCGGATCGTGATAGCATCCTCCGGCCACCGCCGAGTATTTGAACATTTCAAAAATTATATCCCTTTTGCTCCAGTTTAAGCCCTGTTCTTTTGAGTATTTTTCGATTCTTGTCAGGAAAAAATAAAAATCTTCACACAATTGATCGGCATTTTTTATCTCATAAGTTTTTTTTGCGTGCTCCTGAATTCGGCCCCATAATTTTTCAAAATCCTCGCGATTATCAGACACGAAATGCTCGGATGGATTGTTTAATACAGTATCCACTTCAAGCAAAAACGCATAAAACTGCCTGCCTTTTACGGAAGGGGAGAAGCCATAACCGGGATCGCCTCGGGACAGATCGATCACATTTTCCACGCCAACCGAATCTATCGCCACATTTCTTAAAACACGAAAAATTTTGAATGGATTATCCAGCGCGACATCAAATCCCCATTCGTTGTCTCTCAGTTTAAACATTGTTCCCATGACAAAACATTTATTGCTCTATAGTGACATCACCTTTTAGTTTGCACTGGCATGTGAGTCTTTGCGTGCTTGGATCCATTCCCATAGCCTGCAATGTTTCTTTCTCTTTTTCATCAATTGGCGATAGATTTTCCATGCCGGCAGTAGTCCTGATCAAACATGTTCCGCAAACACCGTCTTCACACGCAAACATTATTGGCCATCCGGCGTCGCGAACCACATCCTTAAGAGGAGTGCCATCTTCAGCCTCAGCTTCCTGTCCGGTATTTTGAAATATAACTTTAGGCATATTTTTGTGAGAAGACTACCACAATTCGCCTGTTTTGCAAAAAGGTTTTTTTTAGGTAGAATGCCTATATCATCCAATGAAAAATCAAATATTATCAAGGTTGCTTGCTGAAAACGCGCACGCTCTTGAACGCGAATGTTTGCGCGTCACGCCTCGGGGAGACCTTTCACAAAAGCCACATCCAAAAGCATTCGGTTCAAAATTGACGAATCCTTTTATTACCACGGATTTTTCCGAGAGCCAGCTTGAGCTTGTGGCTCCGGTCGCAAAGTCCGAGAAAAAGGCTCTGGATTGTCTTCTCGA
>CAZHDA010000009.1:0-22619 GCA_964531125.1 uncultured Candidatus Peribacteria bacterium | reverse complement strand
TTTATCGGTAGAATCGTTGCGCTATGGAAATTCGCAATATCGCCATCATCGCGCACGTAGATCACGGAAAAACCACGCTTGTGGATGCTCTGCTCAAATCCGGAGGAGCTTTTGAGTCATATCAGCATGTTGACGAACGCGTAATGGACAGCGACGCGCAGGAAAAGGAGCGCGGGATTACGATTTACGCAAAGAACGCGGCGATCACATATAAGGGGACGAAGATCAATATCGTCGATACACCCGGACATGCCGACTTCGGATCGGAAGTGGAGCGCGTACTACGGACCGTGGATGCGACGGTGTTGCTGGTTGACGCTTTTGAAGGGCCGATGCCACAGACCAAATTCGTATTAAAAAAATCTTTGGAGCTGGGGCTGAAAGTTCTAGTTGTGATCAACAAAATCGATAAGCCGATGGCGAGGCCCGATGCCGTTGTGGATCTGACTTTTGACCTATTTTCAAATCTGGGCGCAAATCATGAACAGCTGGATTTTCCTTATATCTACACAATCGCGCGAGAGGGGATCGCGATTCGCAAACTGACCGATGAAAAAAAAGATATCACTCCTTTGCTGGATTTTATTCTTGAAAATGTGAAACCGGCGGCGCAAGAATTGGACAAACCTTTTCGCATGCAGCCGGCGACTCTTCACTACGATAATTTCTTGGGAAGAATGGCGGTGGGCCGAGTTACCGAGGGAAAATTGAAAGCGAATCAAGATGTGTTTGTTGTGAAACAAGACGGTGAAAAACGCAAAGCAAGAGTGTCGGAAGTGTTTACATTCAAAGGAATAAAGAGAGTTCCTGCCGAAGAGGTACAGGCCGGAGATATAGTCGCTGTGGCTGGAATTCCTGATATCTATGTGGGGGAAACTATCGCGGAAGATGAAAATGCCGAAGCTCTCCCGGCAATAAAGATAGACCCACCGGCGCTGGCGATTCGCTTCATGGTAAATGATTCGCCATTCGCAGGAAAAGAGGGCAAATACGTGACGGGACGACATATCAAGGAAAGATTAGAAAAAGAATTGGAAACAAATGTGGGACTGAAACTCGAAAATACGCCAAACAGTGACGCGGTAAATGTATATGGACGCGGCGAAATGCATATCGCGGTTTTGATTGAAAATATGCGTAGAGAAGGCTTTGAATTGCAGATTTCCCAGCCGAAAGTGGTGATGCAGGAGGTCGACGGGAAAAAACTTGAGCCGATAGAATATGTGGTTATCAATGTGCCGGAAAATATGAGCGGCAAAGTGATCGAGGCTATTTCGAGTCGCAAAGGACAGATGACGAATCTGAAAACTGAAAATGGAAATACAACTCTTGAATTTGAAGTTCCGACTCGCGGGTTACTCGGTTTTCGGTCAGCCTTTATGATTATGACGCGAGGTGAAGGGACTTTTTATCACTCTTTCGACAGGTTTGCGCCGTATGTTGGTGAGATAGAGAAACGCAGTGTTGGCTCGCTGATTTCAGGTGAAAAGGGTGTGGCGATGGCTTATTCTTTATGGAAATTACAGGAAAGGGGACCTCTGTTTATCAAGCCGGTGACTGAAATTTATGAGGGAATGATAATAGGTGAGCATAATCAAGGTACGGATCTGGTGGTGAACGCGACCAAAAATAAAAAATTGACGAACACGCGATCGTCCGGCAATGATGAGGCGATTCAGCTTGAGCCGCCGATTCCGATGAATCTGGAAAAAGCGATCGAGTATATCAAAGAGGATGAGTATGTGGAGATCACGCCGAAAAGTATTCGTTTGAGGAAGGCGCTTTTGACGGATAATGACAGGAGAAGGGCGAGGAGATCGGGGTGGTAGTCAAAAATTAATCGCCTTCCCGGGAAGGCGGCGCTGGTGTTTTTTGGCTTGAGAGAGCCATTTTGGTTTTGGATTTGATCATTATGTCTATTTAGGTCACACTTGTAAGTCCTTAATGGAAAAATTATGAATGGCACAAAATTTATCAATTTATCTTCAAGTGAAAAAAGAAGATTGTGAAATCCGCTGTTCGTGGTGCCAACGAAGACCAAAAGCGGCTTGTGGAAGAGTATAAGCGCAGAGAAACCAGTGGGAAGTGTTTAAGATGCGGGAGATAATACTGGTGTTACTTCTTTCATGTGTTTTTCGAGAGAAGCGTGGTAGCGGTGTTTTTTCAGGTCGGCTTTTGATTCGGCTAGTGAGATGAGAAGCTTGTGCTTTGGCGGATTTTTGTGGTTATTTTTGTGCATGGAATTCATCTTATGCGTTTGTTTTACCTCAAAACTATATCAATGTAGTATGTGTCGATATCATCGAGGATTTTGGCTTTTTGAAGATCAAAAGTAGTTAGATATGCCCCTCCAGTTAGTCCATCAGCTTCGACCTTAATGATCTTGCCGAGCCAAATGGGAGTATCTCCTTCACTATGTGTCCATGTAGTTTCTGTTCGTTCTACTTCTACTTCTCCGTTTGAGTTGGTACTTAAATTCTGTAGTAATATGTTTTTTCCGTCTTCTCCTATGCCAAATCTGCTTTGCTCACTATTGCAGAACCAGCAGCCGTTTAATCCTGCGAAAACTTTTACATTTGCGTTTGGGACTACGATCCCGTTTGCTTTTTTCACTCTGACGACTGCTTTTCTTGGGATAAATTTGCCGATGTCAAATAACGTAAGGCCATATTTAAAATTATGTGCGACTATGAATTTTGAAAGCGGGCTAAAATTGAGCGCTACTTCGTTATTTTTTCCCATAGCTTCTGCAGGGTAAGATTCAGCAAAACTATATTGTTGGAGAGTTGGTTGTAGTTCAGTATGATCACTGAATTCATAAAAATACCATTCTGGATATGCTAGGCCTAGAGCGTGGCCCATTTCATGAATAATGGTGTAGAAGCTTGTGTAATAAATGATTTCACCGTTGGATAAATCTGGATAGCGTGGGTTGTTATGTTCATCTCCGTATTTATCTATGAAAAATTGTTTGCCATTAAGAATGCTGTCTTCGACTTCGGACGAATAATATGCTGTCGGACAATTTTTACCGTTAATTTCATTGATTGTTGCTGTGCTCATTTTTGTTTCTTCAATCGGAGATACGGCGAAGGTTAAGCCACAATATCCTTTTTTAAATATGTGATATTCAGGATCGCTAGCTATACTGTCCCAATCACTTCCATTAAAAGTTTTGAATTTATCAATTTTAAACTTTTTGTTGGTATCACTCATTACTGTAGTGTTGATATAGTCAACGACATTTTTTGCTTCCTCCTTCCAATCTGTATGAGAATTGGCAAATTCCTCTTCTACTGCAAACATGACTGCTTCTCGTGAATTTCCTCCGGAAGCAGTCTGATTTTTAAAGTAATCGTATTTGCTGATGCATTCGCCATTATCATCTTGTATATAGCCTGTTTCGCATGTTTCAAAGACGCAGGCTCCCGTGTCACATTGATATCTAGTACTCTCGGTATTGAAATCGAGGCAAAGTTTTCTATCTTCTGCTATGTTACCATCGTTGCAGTAATACTCAACGATGTATGCGTCAAAGCAAAAATCTGTTTTTGTATCTTGCCTGGTTTTTGTTGTCCCTTTAAGAAAGTAATTTTTACCTCTGTCGCTATCTTTGCAATTGCCTGATGGAACTTGATTGTATGAAGAAACTTCTCTGCTTATTAGTCCTTTAAGATAATTGCCGTTTGAAAATGCGTTTAAAATAAAAAGGGCGACTATAAGTAACGCTCCGGATAAAATAGCGATTGTCCTCTTCTTCATGCGTCTATTTTAATTGAATAGTTTGTATGATTCCATCTAAATCGTTGCTTCTTTTAGGGAAATCAAATCCATAATCGCGAATTACAATAAAATCCTTTTTTCCGTTGGCTTTCCAGTACAAAAAATATATGTCCAATTTGTGATTTTCAGGATATTGGATCACTTGAACATCAACCTCTTTTTCGCGGTCTTCATCTGAAAGAGGGAAAAAATATGGGGACGGGCTTATGTTTCCACCCAATTTGAAACTTTGACTCGTTAGACTATCTAAAAGATTGTCATAAGCAGAATCGGAATCATTGTTTAAGTGTAGTTCAATCTCAAAATCACCGCCTTCAAGACTAGGGCGATTGCTGTTTTCATTATAAACGCAAATTGTCGATGTAGAGCATCTATATGCTGCTAAGGGTGATTCAAAATTCAGACTGAAGCTGATATTTTCGTCATCATATTTTCCTTGTTCTTTTACCTCTTTGAATTTTATGTCCGGCTCATTTTCTATGGATTGTTCATTGTCCCTAGGAATTTTTACAAAATCGTCTTCATTTAATCCCAATACTAGACTAGGTTCGGTGTTTTCAACGGTAATATTTTTCGTTTTGTCCGTGCATCCATTTAATTGTGAAACTGCTAATATTCCAAAGAGGATAGAAGTGATTAGTTTTTTCATATATTTAATTTTTTACAACCCCAAAAGCACAGCCGCAATCCACGGGAATGCCACGGTCACATCGCTTTGGATGATTTGGTAGTAGCTCGCGGTGGAGAGCTTGTCCCAGGTGATTTTTTCTTTGCCACCGGCGCCGGAGTAGGAGCCGTAGGACATCGGAGATGAGCCGATTTCTATGAATCCGGCCCAGTCGCGGATTTTATCGTGAAGTTGGAGATCGTGTTTGAGTGAAGGCACGACGCAGATCGGGAAGTCAGCGGCGATGCCGCCTCCGAGTTGGAGGAAGGCGATGGAGTGATCTTTTGCCGTTTTCATGTACCAGTCGTATAGCCAAGTGAAATATTCCAAACCTGTTTTCATGATCTTTGGATCCAGAACGACTTTTTTGTCTTTTCTGTGTTTGCCTGCATAAGTGTAGCTGGCGAAAATATTTCCCATGGTGGAGTCTTCGAAGCCGGGGATGACGATTGGAACATTCTTCTTGAAAGCGGCGTAAGTCCAGCAATCATCCGGATTTGCCTGCGGGTCCGGTTTGATCAATTTTTCGGCGAAGAGGCGGCGAAAATATTCGTGAGGGAAAAAACTTTGACCTTTTTTCTGCGCGGCCTGCCACATTTTCAGTAAATGAGGTTCCATGATACGGACGCTCTCGTCTTCCGGCAGGAAAGTGTCGGTGATGCGGCGTAGTCCGGCGTCGCGGAGCTCGGCTTCCTGATCCGGAGTGAGCTCGGTGTAGCGGGGGATATAAGCGTAGTGAGAGTGGGCGACATAGCGATAATAAGACTCCTCGTGATTCGCGCCGGTTGCGGAAATCAGATGCACTTTGTTTTGGCGAATGAGTTCGGCTAGCATGACGCCGACCTGAAAAGAAGAGAGGGCGCCGGCGATGGTGACGACGAGTTTGCCGCCGTTTTTTAGATGGTTCTTCAGCCACAGAGCGGCCTGCATGGTGGAGCCCCCGTTGCAGTGATTTAGCGTGCGCTCGGCAAAAGTCGAGACAGGTGTGCGGCTCTTTTTGATGTGAGAAGTCAGTGTTCCGGATTTGAATTTATTTTCCGGAGTGATGATATGTTTGCGTAGTGCAGGAGATAGATTTTTGAATTTGATTTTGCTCATGGGTGAAATTTATTCCTTGTTCAAAGATTTTTCAATGTAAACCAAGATCACGCTGACGACGATGGTGAGAGTAAAAGCGTAGATGATTTTGGCGAGGAGAGTACCTCCGTCCTGAGGAATGAAATAGTCAATGATGGCTTTGATTGCGTCATTCCAAGCCAGACCTGCGACAAGTCCGAGGCCGGCGGCGATATAGGCAAACATCCGCTTTTTGATAAGCTTTTGAGCGGATTTGGTGGCGGAGATGATATGTTTTGGAGAAGGTCTCATGTGCGGGTATTATACATTCTTGTTTGGAGCGGACAAGTTTTGTATAATCCGCGCATGACACACTATGTTTGCAAAGGTGGTTGTGGAGGAATGCTCGAAGAGATCGGTGCTTGCGAGACGGCTGGCTGCGCCAATCAGTGGCAGATGATGGAGGAATGCGATTGCACGGATGGGCGACATGGTAAGGCCGATGAAAAACCGATTGTGAAAGACAGCAGCGGAAATGTGCTAAAGGATGGCGATGATGTTGCGCTGATCAAAGATTTGACCTTGCGCGGGTCTTCGACGACTTTCAAAAGAGGGACGAAAGTAAGCGGCATAAAGCTGACAGACAATCCCGAAGAAGTGGACTGCAAACTGGGCGGGATGGCGATCGTGCTAAGAACGGAGTTTCTGAAGAAGGTTTGAACTGGCTCCCGGGGTCGGATTCGAACCGACGACCAACTCGTTAACAGCGAGCTGCGCTACCACTGCGCCACCCGGGAGTGTGAGAGAGAAAAACAGCAGGGGTAATATAATCAAGAGGGGTTGCAATTTCAATGTCAAATTTTCTGCAGGACCTTGATTTCTCTGGCGGTGATCTGGTCGGAGCGATCGTAGAGGAAAGTGTCTATCGCGGCGTAGCCGTAGCCACGGGCGGTTTGGTCGAAGGAGGCGATATGTTCGGTTTTGTCGTGGGTGACGCGATAAGCCGGCAGGCAGAGCACAACTTTGGCGTTTTTGGGAAGTAGGGGATGGACGGTTTTTAGCCATTTTGAATGAAGTTTGAGAACTTCGTTGAAAGTCTGGTTTCGTTCCTGATCGCGGGGCATGCGGTTTGTCGGTGTTCCGAGCCAGCCTTCGGTGACGATGATGTCGATCGGTTCCGGGAAATCGTTTTTTGAGAGCTGGTTTACATCTTTTTGAAAGATATTGGGGGACGGTTGCTTGAGCCCGTATTCGTGTATCAGCCAGCCGCAATTGCTCTTTGAGTATTCGATCATACGCGGATTTATGTCCGAGCCGGCGGCGTGGTGGCCCATGAGCAGTGCTTCAGTGAGGATTGTGCCCGTGCCGCAAAATGGATCGTAAACTGTGGCGGTGAAATTTTCCGAGTGGTCAGGTAGCGCGAGGTTGATCATGATTTGGGCGAGTTTTGGCGGGAGCATGCCGATTTTGGCATCGCGACGGGGTTTGTCGTAGTCGCGATGAGAGTAGCTGTCGATATTTTGAATTGCGATCGTGCGGCCGAGAAAGATATCGTTTTCTTCTTTTCCTTTGATCAGGCAGATGTCGATGCCTTTTTCGATCACACGGGCGCGGTAAACGGCGGCCGGTTTGCTATTCTCAAAATTTGTATTTACGAAACGGGACGAGTGACCGAGTGACTTAAGAAAAATTTTAAGAAAATTTAAGAAGTGTTTGATATTAATTTCTTCGGGACTTGAAAAACCGCAAAGACTGAATGCGAACTGAATCTTGCCGGTATGACCTTTGAAAAAGTTTTTGAGGAGGAGTTGGAGGGAATCTTCGAGACCTGAAAAGGTGAGGCGTTCAACGATCTCGATAACCTTGATGGTCCCGCCGAGGCGGTCGAGCAATTTTTGAGGATTTAAATGGTCGAGCTCAAAAATGCTTGTGGAGGAATTTGTTTCGATGAGGTTTTCTTCTCCGAGGACAGCCAAAAGTTCGGCATGGCATAGTTGTTTTTTTCGTCCCAATTCAAAGGCGTATAACATTAACCAATTTTTATGGATAAATTGAAAAACGAACAATACTTTATCATCACGGCGTTTTGTTTGAGTTTACTGCTTAGTTTCCTGTTTGGCTACCTGCTTTTTCGATATGAGAAGGTAGAGCTCTGCAAGCGTCCGATGGAGGTCGTGCGGGAAAAGTAGGCTGAGCGCAAGGGATTTATAAAGAATTCAGGTTGTTTTTGAGATGGTAAAAAGTTATTTTTTGCGCGGGCTTTTACATTCTAAACAAAAAATATATGGGTATGTCGCTAAATCGTGTTCAGCTGATTGGAAATCTGACGCGCGATCCGGAAGTGAAACAGATCCCCGGAGGGCAGACGGTAGCCACTTTTAGTGTGGCGACGAATTTTACATGGAAGGACCAAAGTGGTCAGAGGCAGAGCAAAGCCGAATTTCACAATATTGTGGCTTGGAGAAAATTGGCCGAGATTTGCGGGCAGTATTTGAAAAAAGGGAGCAAGATCTATATCGAAGGACGCATGCAGACACGCGACTGGCAGGGCGAAGACGGCGTAAAGAGATATCGCACGGAAGTTGTGGCCGACAATATGATCATGCTGGACAGCAAAGGTGGTGTGGTCGGCATGGATAGAGAAGCAGGCGGAATTTCCAACAAATCCGAACCGGTGGATTCTGATATGGGCGTACCGGTGAGCGAAGAGGGTGATATCAAAATCGACGATCTTCCATTCTAAATAAAAAAGTAAGGGGCGCCCGCCCGATTTACACATGATAGGCTCTGTAAAAAGAGCTGTAATCAGAGGTGGGACAAGCGCCCCAACAAATCGCTCATTCACGAGGCTTTTTTCCTCAATAAATTGAGATAAAAGCACATCGTAAGGAGCGGTGTGCAAGGCCTTCAGTCATACCTTGCTTCTCCCCACCGTTCTTTGATGTTTTCTTTTAGAACGGGGCACATCTCCGTTCATTTTTGTTTTTGTTTTGGAAACCAAAATTTTATTTCTGGTTTTGTTTTTGTTTGCTTTACGGTGGCGTTGACTGGCGCCAGGGAAAGTAGGGAGTGTCGGTGGAGAAAAATTTCTTTACCGGCATTCCGTACTTTCCGAGTGGGAGTAATTTTTAAGGATCCAAGGCATTGATAAATTGGGTAATTATAGCAGATTTTCTGGGTTTTCTCAAGGGTAAGAGGTGTGTATAATCTGAGTATGGAAAATTTATTGGGAAAATTGTTTTTGATAGTCGGACCTTCCGGGTCCGGGAAGGGGACTGTGATCAAGGAGCTAAAAAACCGATACCCGGGTTTTGTGTATCCGGTGTCGTGGACGACGCGGGAGATTCGTGAAGGCGAAGAGGATGGCGAAGTTTACCATTATGTTTCGAAGGAAAAATTCGAAGAGATGATAAAGGCCGGAGATTTTTTGGAATACGCGATTGTACATTCAAACAATTACTATGGGACGTCGAAGGAGGAGATCATTAATTCGCTACAGCAAGGCAATGTTGTGATCAGAGAGGTCGATATTCAGGGCTTTCATTCGATCAGAAAGATCATTCCAAAAGACAAACTGGTTTCTATTTTTATGAAAGTGAGCGATGAAAATGATTTGAAGGCGAGGATACTTCGAAGAGGCGAGATTTCCGAGGAGGAATTGAAAAGGCGACTGGAGAGCGCAAAAAAAGAGATTGCCCAAGCGGGGGATTGTGATTATCAGGTGGAAAATAAATGGGATGAAATACGGAAATGTGTGAACAGCGTGGAGAAAATCGTGCTTGATGAGATAAAGGATTTGTATTAGATTGGTGCGGCAAAAAACACTGGGGCGTCGCCAAGTGGTAAGGCAGCGGGTTCTGGACCCGCCATTCCGGGGTTCGAATCCCTGCGCCCCAGCCAAAAAAAATTAACACCTAACCATATTTTATGAACATACAACAAATGAGCAATATGCTTTTATGGCTTGTTATTACTAGTTTTTCAGTTGGGATATTGTTTACGCAACCTTTATCGCTTTATTTGTCCGGATTAATTATTCGCTTAAAGATTAAGGGTAAATTCAAGTATTTTTCATATTTGATAATTGGGGTACTGCCTATTTTATGGTTATGTCTTATTGGATTTGCTGTACTGCATTTGTTTGATATTAAAATGGTGAAATTTTTGCTCTTTTTGATTGCGGTTCTTGGCGCGGTCTTTTTAACGGTTTACTTGATTATGAAAATATTTAAGATTGATTTAAAAAAATCAATATATGTTTTTCTGATTTACTCTGTCGTTGTAACTTTCATGAGTATGTTCATTACGCTGGTCATATCTTTCATATTCTCATTCCCTTACATCCATAATGGCATTACAGTTGAAGATATCCTATTCTCTAACACAGAAAATGCTTCTGTTGGGCTCAAAGGAGTCGTAACAATTTCTGGAAAATACGGTTATTACGGGACAAAAACCGGCGGCAACATCCCAGGCGGTTTTTTTATAAAATTAGACGATGTTTCTATCAAAAAACTGAATTTTTCACTATTGGAACAGGGGGAATTATTGCAAATTCGAAATGTGAAAGAGATCGTTTCTGCCTTGGGAATTACAGATTTCGAAAACGATAGTGATGGAGTTTTAAATATTAAAGTCGACAATATAACATTTACAAAATCGAACTCCTCTTATCCTAGTCGATTATCTGGAGATTTCGTAACTATAGTTAATAATTGAAGTTTTCGGCCCAAAGGGTACTAGACCCGAGTAGACAGCCAAAAAATTAATCAAAAATTATATGAAAAAATTACTGATAATGATGACTTTGGTTTTACTTGCCGGATGTAATCTTAAACCTGAAGTCGTGAAAGAAGATAAGGCAACGGCTGGTTCAAATCTTACTGACAATACCCGATTGGAAAGTCTATTTTGTCTAACATCGTGGGATGAAGATCTTACCGAGGAAAAGGTGCTGGAAACTTTTGCTGATTCTGGTTTAAATGAAGGCGTTAATCCAACTCTATCGTCGTTATTTCAAGAGCCCAAATTCATTGAATTAAAAAATGAGAGCAGTCCATTGCAATTGTGTGTTTTTGATAATGAGCAAATTGGATTTGCTTTTTATAAAGATAGTTCCAAGGATCAAAAAACTTCATATTCTGACACTGAAGAGCTAAATAATGTAATAGGTCTTTATACCGAGAGAGCGTTACTTATAACTGATTATAAATATAATAAAAATTCAGGGGACATCGGACAATGTGTGATAATTGGTTATTTGGACGGTGTTCTGTATCGATGTGGTGGCGGTGATGGGCCTTTTTCTTTCCGAAAGGTGTATCTTTTAATGCGGAATGGACAGAGCAAAACAATTCAGGATTGTGAATTTGTTGGTGAATATTCAGATGGAGAAAAGGAATATAAACCAACCACAAGCTGTGAAGTTGATTTGATGGGAACGGCTTTAGATGCCCGGGGGTTCTAGCCCCTCCTAGCCAAAAGAATTAATCAAAATTTATATGATGAAAAGAGTTTTACTCGCGTTGTCTCTGATTTTGTTGTTTGCGGGATGCGCCAAAAACCCCGAAGTTGTTAAACAAGACCAAAACATCGAAACTTCTCCAATTGTTGTTCCAGATAATTCGGCCTACGAATCTTATAATAAATGGGCTTTTCCCGATATTGATGCTCCAGGGTTTCAAGATTGTCTTGCGAGGGCGGAAGGCCAGGGCGACTGCGTTGGTGTGGAGAATGGCAATACTTGCGGTGGCGATCTTTTGAGTTCATTGATTGTAAATGATGTGAACAGGAGCCAATTGACTTTGAAGAAATATACTAAGGATTATTTGGTTGATCTAGAAGGCAAAATTGCGAAATATACTCAAACAAACTATAAATCTGATTTTTACGCTGTCTCTGCCTGTAATTTAGATGATGGCATGGATTTATCAATCGGGTATTATTGGCCGCAAGGAAAGGAGATAAAAAATAAAGGTAGCTATACTTCAGTACTAACAGGGGATATGCATCTATTGCTGGCGGACACGGCCGGAGTTCGGGAGATTTCCGATGTGCAGTATTTTGATAAATCTGCGACCGGAGCCGGAACTCTGCCATGTTCAGGCAAATTGGTGGAGGGAAATATCCAATGGAGCTGTTTTATGGGATTGGAACCGGATAAAAACGGAGATATGGGATCTTCTGTTAAATATTGGCTGATTTCGCCAAGTGACGGGAAAGTGATCAAGACGTGGGATAGGTTTACATTAAATTAATATGGCAAAAGGGGGCTAGACCCGGGTAGCCAGCCAGAAAATATTTAATCAAAAATATTATGAAAACATGTATTGCTTGTAGCATGCCGCTTAGTGACCCAAAAGATATTGGCGGTGAAATCTCTGATGGACCTATATGTGTCCACTGTGTGACCCCCGACGGCAAGGTGAAAAATTGCGAAGAAGTTTTTGAAGGCGGTGTGCAGTTTTTTATGAAGGTTGGTCATTTAACAGACAGGGCTTTAGCCGAAAGATTAACACGAAAGAACATGTACAGCCTTCCTTATTGGCAAAAAAATAAGGGAGCTTGTCTGGATGGAGATGAGGCGAGTGATGAAGAATTTGCGGCAATGATGGCAAAATTATAAATTTTGATGGCGTGAAATAATTTTGGTATAGTTTTGTTCGTATGGATCAAAGCGTTGTTGTTCAAAAAAAGAATATTTTCGTCAGAGTCTTTTTGCAGGGGCAGTTGCCTTATCTGAAGTTTTGGAAGTGGGTTATGTATGTCGTGATTGTGCTGACTCCCGTGCCATTGTTTTTCAATGTGAATTTCACGGAATTCGCGAAGTGGGGATGGTATGTGCTTTTTGGAGTGCTGATGGCCAGACCTATGTCACAGATTTTTCCTGAGCTCGGGATTTTTAGAATTTTGATCGTGCTCAGAAGGCAGTTTGGAATATGGTCCGGAGTTTTGCTGCTTTGTCATCTTGGCGGATTTTTAGCGGCGATGAAGATGACACCTTTTGATCTGTTTAAAAACCCGATGTTTTGGGCCTGGAACAATCTGGTTACCTATGGAATTTTGGGAATTCTTGTTTTGATTCCCGTGCTTTTTACTTCAAATGATTTGTCGATGCGAATTTTGAAGAGGAGTTGGAAATGGGTGCAAAGACTGTCGTATCTGTTGTTTGTTTTTGGGGCCGTTCATCTGTATTTCATGGGGAAAATGGAATATTTCGTGGAAGTGGTGATACTTCTGGTTGTTTTGGTTTTGGCGAAGGCCGGAGTAAAGATCAGGCTGCCTTTTTTGAGGCGCTAAAAGATTTAAAGTCGAGAGAAATCGAGTTAACACAATGGCGGATATTTTTTGGCGTGAAGCGCTCACCTTCGAAGACATGACCTAGATGTCCGCCGCAATTTGCGCAGACGATTTCTGTGCGTGAACCGTCCGGATCCGGTATGCGTTTTATGGCGTTGGCGATCTCGTCGTCAAAGCTGGGCCAGCCGCAGCCGGAGTCGAATTTGGATTCGGAATTGTAGAGTGGTGAGCCACAGCGTTTGCAAACATACATGCCCTTTTCGTGGTGTTTGTTGAACTTTCCTGTAAACGGTGTTTCGGTGGCCTTGTATACTATGACCTGCTCTTCTTCCGGAGTGAGTTTTTTTAATTCCATAGAGTCGAAAAAGGTAAAATTCCAAAAATGATGAGAGTGCCTATGATTATAGGGATGTGAATCATGTAAATCAAAAGCGAGTGGCGACCGAGGAAGTTTACGGCCGGGATTTTGAAATTAATTTTTCTGAAAAACGGGCCTAGGAAAATTCCAAAGAAAATAATAGAGATCCATGGGAAAATCGGGAAATAGTCGAGGCCTGGGAGATATGGGAAATTTGGGAGAAGGTAAGTGAGAAGGAGAGAGAGAATGCCAAGTACGAGGCTGATGTTGCGACTGTTTGAAAATGGGGCGAGGAGGAGGACGCCTATACCGATGAGATGCAAGATGCCGAAACGGACGAATTCTGAGTGAGCAAAAAAGTAAGTGACGAGAGTGACGAGGAGGGCGCAAAAAAGAATTTTTAAGCCACGGAAAAAATGTTTGCGATAAGGCGCGTCGGAAAGATAGAGAGAGACGCCGACCAGACCGATGAAGGTGACGCGCACGAATTGCCCGAGGACAAGCCAGATTCCTGAAGAGGTGTCGTAGGTGGCGAGGCCGAAATAATTCAAAATAAAAAAAACATGGAAGACTATCATGCCTAGGACGGCAAGGCCACGGAGAGTGTCGGGGAATGGGAGGCGGGTTGACATTGGATTTGATTTTGCGATACTCATTCTCCCACTAAATTGAAATATGAACAATTTGGATAAGATAAGCGATCTGGAAAATGTAGGATATATTGAAGACTTGGCTTATGAGTTGAGGCCGCTTTTGCCATGGGTTTATAGGAATTACTCGATTAATACGATTATTGAGGAGTTGCTATGTGTTTTGGAGGATTTTGATGACGAAATTGTGACAAAGGGTGGGATTCTCGATATTTTGATTGCAAGATTGAACGAGAGAGCTGAAAGAAACAGATTTGGCAGTGATTTTAGTTTTGCTGATACTGTTAGAGTTGTTCGTAGAAAACTTGGTATCGGGAGGGGATAAGTGTTGTTGCTATTGACTTTTTTCGTGATTCATGCGAAACTTTGCCTGTAAGTTTTCTCTCTAAGATTCTCTCTTTCATTTTTCAAGTCTCGTAGTTGCGCGCTAGGGATAAAGAAGTGAGGTGTAAGTCGGAAGGAGTACTTACATCTTATTATTTACCCAAGTATGTATGGCTAAGAAGTTGTATGTTGGTAACCTACCTTACAGCGCTACGGGTGAGACTCTACAGTCTCATTTCGCTGCTGCTGGTACAGTTGCGTCCGCGGTGGTTATTACCGACAGAATGTCAGGTCGTTCCAAAGGCTTCGGCTTTGTGGAGTTCGACAGTGACGAAGAGGCTGCGAAGGCTATCGAAATGTTCCATGGACAAGAAATGGACGGTCGAAAGCTGGTCGTAAACGAAGCTCGCCCAATGGAAGAGCGTCCCCCACGCCGAAGTTTCGGTGGAGGTGGTCGCGGTGGATTCCGTGGTGGAGACCGTGACGGCGGAAGCAGCTGGTAATTTTACCTAAAAAACGAAAAACAGGGTGCGCGCAAGGCCCTGTTTTTTTGTGGAGCAAGCCATTTACCGACGACGAAAAATGTGTTATAATTTGTCTAATAAGATGTTATATTAGTGTCTTAATCAAAATCCCGGTATATGCGTTATTTTCAGGTCGTTGTGCCGCAAGGCGATGATCAAAGGAAAAAGGAAAATACCTTCAAGGAGCTGCTTGTGAACCTGCACAATACGGTGAAACATGTGCATATCTCGCTTGAATATCTTGGTTATGAGCAATATACCTATTTGTTTTTTGTTGTGCCCGACGATCTTTATGAGACTATTGAGGGCTTGCTTTACTCCATTTATCCGGATTGTGAAATAAAAGAAAGTCGCGATTATGTGGATAGCTTTGATCCGACGAAAAGCGGTTTTGCAGGCGCAAAAATGAGCCTTGTATATGGGGATGTTTATCCGTTTAAAATGTATCCGGAATTCGAGGACGACAGTCAGAGCCGCTTGTATTCAGTGATTTCAAAAATCGCTTCAGGTGAGCAGGTCTGGGTGCAGCTGGTGATCGAACCTGAGCATGAGACTGCCGGATATCACTTGAGACGGAGAATGTCTCTTTGGTGGAACAATTTGAAAAAGGCTTTCAGTTTGAAGGACAGAGTGAGGGCAAAAGATGAAAAGGGCGTTATTCATCAACGCAAGGAGCAGGCCATGGAAAAAAACAAAATAGAACCTTTCAAGTGCAGTTTGAGGGTTGGCTATATGGCTCCGACAGATGAGATTGCCGCGCAGAAGCTGGTCGCTGTCGTGAACAGTTTTTATCAATTTAATAAAACGGATATTCAGGAATTTAAAACGACGCGAATGCGAAAGGCCGTTTTTTTGCAGGAGTATAAATCCCGTAAAATCGGCGGAAGCGGTTTTTATATGGGACCGGAGGAAGTGGCGACGCTGTATCATATTCCAAATCCGGATATCGTGCCTCATATAGTGCATGTCTTGGCGCGAAAATCGGAACCGCCACAAGATCTGCCGAAAAAAGGTGACAAGGAAGTCAGTCTTTTTGGGATCACCAATTATCACAATACTTTTGTGACTTTCGGCGTAAAAAGGTCAGATCGTCGCAGGCATCTATATGCTGTTGGAAAATCCGGTTCCGGAAAATCCAAATTGTTGGAGCTTTTGATTAAGGAGGATATTGATGCCGGAAAGGGCATAGGTGTTTTGGATCCACACGGTGATTTGATTGATAATATAATGGAATTTATTCCGGAGCATCGTGTGAAAGATGTGATTTATTTCAATCCGGCTGACATCGATTTTCCTATTTCTTTCAACCCGATGGAAAGCGTGGAGGAGGCCTATAAAATGCAGGTGACGATCGGTTTTATTCAGATTTTCAAAAAACTTTTCGGATCGAACTGGACAGACAGGTTGGAGCATGTTTTGCGCTATACGGTGCTGGCTTTGCTGGACAGTCCAAATACGACTGTGCTTTCGATTTTGAAAATGTTGACGGATAAAAACTATCGTCAAAATATTGTTTCCAGAATAAAAGATAATGTGGTGAAGAATTTCTGGGTTTCGGAATTTGCCGGATGGAGTGAAAAATTTGACGCGGAGGCGATCACGCCATTGCTAAATAAAGTCGGTCAGTTTGTGTCCACTAATATGATCAGGAATATCATTGGTCAACCGACCAGCAAATTTGATATTCGCAAGGTTATGGATGAAAAAAAGATTTTGTTGATGAAGGTTTCGAAGGGTCTTCTTGGAGAGGAAAACAGTTCTCTTCTCGGTTCCATGATAATCACCAAGCTGTATCAGGCGGCTATGAGTCGCGCTGATTTGAAAGAGGATGAACGCGAGGATTTTTATTTCTATGTGGATGAATTTCAAAATTTCGCAACAGAGACTTTCGCGGAAATTTTGTCTGAGGCCAGAAAGTATCATTTGAATTTGACGATCGCACATCAGTACATGGGACAACTGTCCAATCTGGTGCAAAAAACGGTGTTTGGTAATGTCGGTTCAATAATCAGTTTCCGTGTTGGCGCCGAGGATGCGGCTATTTTGGCGGCTGAATACAATCCGATTTTCAAGGAGAGGGATATTATAAACCTGGGTGTGAGGGAATTTTATTGCAAAATGTCGATTGACGGAGAGATTCGTGAGGCTTTTTCCGGCAGAACGCTGGATGTTCCAAAGATGAAGGAAAATTTTGTTACGAATATCATCAGTAATTCCAGGGCGAATTATTGTGAAAAGCGAGAGGATGTGGAAAAGATGTTGGCAAGATGGGACGAAGCAGGTGAATTTGAAAACGCGCCCGAAGGGGATCCGGAATTTGAAGAACCTTTGATTTAGGGGGATTTTATTTTGAATGAATAGGGGATTGTGCTATAAAATGAATAGCTTAAAATTTCCTATGAAAAAAATTCCTTCGATCTCAATCGATTCTTTGAAACGATTGGTCAGTTCGCGACCTTTCCGTTCTCATTTGCCAAAGACAAAAGAGGACGCTTTGATTATTGATAAATTGCCAGGGCTTTTTCTGCTGCTGGCTTTGCTTGTCGCGATTTATTATCTTTTTGGAATATTGAAGCCGTTTTTGTCGGTGCTTGTGATAGCCGCTGTTTTGTCCGTGGCCTTTTATCCGATGTATACCGGGCTTAAAAAGTTGTTCAGAGGTTCCGGAAATCTGGCTTCGCTGGTCAGCTGTCTGCTTGTCGTGGTTATTATTATCGTGCCTTTGGCGTTGTTTATTTTGATGCTCACGAATGAGGCTTTCAGCACTTATCAGGCGATTCGTTTTAAAGTCGAATCCGGAGTTTTTGATCAGTATTTGCTCTGGCAGGACGGAGGTTTCTTTTATGATCTAAAGCAGAGAATTGATCCTTTTGTAGATATAAATGCCTTGGATTTGAAGAAAAATATAGTTGAAGGCGCTCAAAATCTGAGCACGTTTCTGTTTGATCAGACCGCTAATCTGCTGGCCGGTATTTCGAGTTTGCTATTTAGTTTCGGCATTATGCTTTTCTCGATGTTTTATTTTTTCAGAGACGGAACCGAATTGATAAAAAGAGTCGGAATGATGAGTCCTTTGCCGGCCGCTTACGAGCAGGAGTTGTTTAGAAAGATCGATTCCATGGTCAAGGCGATTGTTTTTGGTGTGTTTTTGACTTCGATTATCCAGGGGGTCATCGGTGGTATAGGATTTGCGATAGCCGGGATTTCAAATCCGATTTTCTGGGGTACGGCGATTGCTTTTTTCTCTGTCGTGCCGATGGTTGGAACCGCGGCGATATGGTTTCCGGCTGCCGTGATTTTGGCGATTCTTGGCAATTACGGCGCGGCTATCTTTATATTTTTGTGGGGACTTTTTGCGGTTGGTACAGTTGATAATTTTGTCCGACCGTATCTGATCGGTGGGAGAGCAAACACATATCCGCTTATAACATTTTTTGTGATTTTGGGCGGGATCTTTACGATGGGGCTAAAGGGGATTATAGTCGGTCCGCTGATTTTGATGGTTGTGCTTTCTTTATTGCATATCTATGAGGCTGAATATCGCAAAGTTTTGAAAAAATAATCTAAATTTTTTATATGACAAAGAAAAAATTAAAGCAGATTTGGAATGAGCATTTTAAGTTTATAAGTTTGCTTGTTGTGTTTTCCGGATTTGCTTTGTATGCGGTGTTTTCGTTTTTTGTTTTGAATGACAGATATTTGGGGTATGTGTCGGTTTTGGCGGCGCAAAACACTCCACCGATTTGTCAGACATGTCCTCCAATTGAGATGTGTACGGACTACTGCAAGGGAGGAAGCACGGATAGCAAAGATGAGGATGACGACGACGATGATGATGATGACTCTGAGAATCTGGTTGATGATGATGACGATGATGATTCTTCCAATGAGACCGAGGATAAAACAGAGGATAAAGCGTATGAGAT
Source organism: uncultured Candidatus Peribacteria bacterium (assembly GCA_964531125.1). Classification (GTDB taxonomy): domain Bacteria; phylum Patescibacteriota; class Gracilibacteria; order UBA1369; family LOWO2-01-FULL-3; genus JBAZZM01. The sequence continues at coordinate 4,032 of CAZHDA010000009.1, read as the reverse complement.
TTTTTTGGATGTTAAATCTGATAATGAATTTGGTGAGTACATAGAATCTTTGAAGGACAAGGGAATTATCGGTGGTTACAAAGACGGTAGTTTCAAGCCGGACAATAAAATCAATCGTGCTGAGTTATTGAAATTGCTGGCGGTGGCGGCTGAGGCCGATGTGGAGGAGGATAAACTCAAAGACTGTTTTTTGGATGTAAAAACTGAATGGTTTGCGGGTTATGTTTGTTATGCGAAAAATAAGAACTGGGTGCGTGGATTTGATGACGGTTCATATAAACCTGCGCAGGATGTGACGAAGGCCGCGGCTTTGAAGATGATTTTGGAAGCGCTGGATTTTGATCTTCCTGAAACAGTGACCGAAAAACCGTTTAACGATGTGCCTGTGGACAGTTGGTTTGCGCCATATGTGACCGTGGCGAAAGAAAACGGAATTGTAAAAACTGCCGAAAATTTCGAACCAAATCATGAGGTCAGCCGCGCTGAATTTTCCAAGATGCTCTACAAAGCGATGTTGATTCAGGATTTGCTGTAAAGGATATATAGGGGGATGAACGATATGATGGCGATGATAATCATCAAGTTTGTTGGTGACTTTTCCTTGGCTTTGGTTTTTGGCTGTGCCTGGACTTGGATAATTTGAAAATCCTGTAGAATGAAGTCCGGTCCGGATTTTTCCAGTAAAAAATAGGCTTCTGTGTTTGAAGTGAGTAGAGAGGATAGATCTTCGAATTTGAATTGGGGTTCGTCAAAAATCACTTTCCTTTTTTGATCGCCGTCTAAAATTTCAAAATAAAAATCTGTGCCGATTTGTGGCGGAGACAGGATGGAGGCTTTTATCTCGTATAAGGTTTGATTCGGCTGATTTTTTGTAGGTGTTCCCCATGTCCAGTCCGTTTTTGATTTTTGGTTGTTTCGGATGGTGACGCGGCCGAAGGATAAACCTTCAGGAGCGCTTTTGTATGAGACGGTGTCGATGATTTCTCCGGACGAACCTATAAGTCGGATTTCTTCATTTGAGTTGCGGACGCTAATTTTTGGTTTTTCTATGAGGAATACGGAATTTGGCGGAATATTCCCGCTTAGATTTTGTTTTTTTGTGTTTTGAAGTTGATAGCCCGAAAGATCGATGGTGGACTTACTTTTGTTTACCAATTCTATCCATTCGTTGCCCTGATCTTTGCCGGCTGGATTTGCCATGATTTCGTTTATTTGAAGCGATGAATACGCTATGACGGGGCTGGTGAAATTCAAAAAGATGAAAATGATGAGAATGATTTTGCGCATGTGGAAAGCAATAGCATAAAATTCTTAAGAAAGTTTAAAATTTTTATAAAGAATCTGATTGACATTTTGGAGGGATGAAGTAGATTGTTGACAGAATTTGTGACCCGAGGCTAGAAATAACCGAAATTACGATTATCCAGTATCCAAGCTGAAATTTGAACCTGAATCTATCAGATATAAATCTCAGAATTACATTAAAAAGGGCCGAGTAGAGGCCTGATCTGTCGTAATTTTCAAAGTTTTTAAGCCAAAGGTTAGATAAATAACCTTAAATTATATGTGGCTTAGTATTTTACTCGCATTGATCGGTATAGGTGCCGGAACCGCCGGCGGCTATGTTTACAGGAAAAAGCAGGTGGAAGCCAAAAATCAGGATTTGGTGAAAAAGTCTGAGGATATTTTGAGTGAGGCAAAAAATAAGGCGAAAGAGCTTTTGTATGAGGCGCGAAACGAGTCTTTGAAGATGCAGGAGGAGGCAAAGAGGGAGGAGGAAAAAAAGCGAAGTCATTTGACTGAGGCCGAGGAACGGCTTCTAAAGAAAGAGGAAACTCTGGATAAGAAGGGCGAGGCGGCCGACAAGCTCAGGCAGGAATTGGACACTAAAGTGGCATCGGTGAAAAAGCTTAGGGATGATATAGAGCTGATTTACAAGAGACAGGCTGAACAACTGGAGAAAATCGCCGGAATGTCCAAGGAGCAGGCAAAGGAATTGTTGCTTAAAAATGTGGAGGAGGAATCCAAGGCTGATATCGTTGAGCAGATAAAAAAAGTGGAACAGGAGTTGCAGGAGAAGGCCGATGAAAAGGCTAGATATATCATCGCGGACGCGATCATGAGAAATGCTTCTGAGACCGCGGCTGAATCGACGGCAACGATCGTGAATCTGCCGACCGATGATCTGAAGGGTAGGATTATCGGCCGTGAAGGTCGAAATATCAACACTTTTGAGCAGATCACGGGCGTGGATGTGATAGTTGACGATACGCCGGGGTCTATAGTGATTGCCAGCTTTGATTTGGTGCGTCGCTATATTGCGAAGATCACCCTGGAGAGGCTGATCGAGGATGGACGCATACATCCGGCACGCATTGAGGAGATGTTTGAAAAAGTGAAATTGGAAGTGAATGAACTTATAAAAGAGCTCGGTGAAAAGGCTATTCTGGAAACCGGAGTGACCGGACTGCATCCAAATATGGTAAAGATTTTGGGTCGTTTAAAGTTTCGCGTGACTCACGGTCAGAACGCTCTGAAGCATTCCATGGAAGTGGCCTTTATAGCTGCGAATCTGGCGGCGGAGGTGGGTGCTGATGTTGGAATTTGCAGGAAAGCCGGACTTTTACATGATATCGGCAAAGCTGTGGATCATGAAGTGCCAGGTCATCACGCACAAATCGGTGCGGATATCGCAAAGAAATTTGGTCTGCCAAAAGAGGTTGTACACGCGATTGACGCGCATCACGGACATCCTCCGGCTGAGACGCTGGAGGCACAGCTGGTACAGGCTGCAAATCTGATTGCCAACGCTCGTCCCGGTGCTACCAAGGACAATCTGGATACATATATTCGTCGTCTGGAGGAACTTGAAAATGTCTGCAAGAGTTTTGAAGGTGTAAAGAAAGCTTTTGCTATCCAGGCCGGTACGGAAGTGAGAATCTTTGTGGATCCGGAAAAAGTGGATGATCTTCAGGCGGTGAAAATGACTCATCAGATAGCAAAAAAGATCGAATACGATCTGCAGCATCCTGGTGCCGTGAAAGTGCATGTTATCAGGGAGACTAGGGCAGAGGAGTTTGCGGATTAAAAACCTCTTGACGCCAAAGATTAGCACTCTATAATACGGTGTGCTAATTTTATTATCTAAAATCTTTAAATATGGCTAAGATAAAGCCCCTGGGGGATCATGTAGTGGTCGAGGCAATCAGTGAGGAGAGCGCTTCGGCGAGCGGAATTATAATTCCGGATACGGCGTCCAAGGAAAAACCGATGAAGGGAAAAGTGCTGGCGGTCGGGCCGGGAAAATTTGACGACGGGGTTCGCGTTCCGATGGATGTGAAAGAGGGTGATACTGTTCTTTTTTCAAAATACGGGCCGACGGAAGTGAAAGTTGACGGAAAGGAGGTTTTGATTTTGTCCGCGTCGGATATTTATGCAATTCTTAATTAATTCTTAAAATTTAAATCATATGGCTAAGAAAATTCAATTTGGGGATGAGGCGAGACAGAAATTGCTTGCTGGAATAGAGAAGCTCGCAAAAACCGTAAAAATCACGCTGGGGCCAAAGGGCCGGAATGTGATTTTGGAAAAGAAATACGGCGCTCCGATGGTGACGAATGATGGCGTGACTATAGCCAAAGAAATCGAACTACCGGATCCGTATGAAAATATGGGCGCGCAGATGGTGAAAGAAGTGGCTACAAAGACAAACGATGTGGCCGGTGATGGGACGACGACGGCGACTTTGCTCGCGGAGGCGATTATAAAAGAAGGCCTACGAAATCTGACCGCCGGTGCGAATCCGATGCATTTGAAACATGGAATCGAAAAAGCGGTGAAGGCCGTGTGTGAGGCTCTGACAAAGATGGCGATTCAGGTCGGGGACAGTAAAGAGAAGATCGCTCAGGTGGCTACTATTTCCGCGCAGGACGAAGAGGTCGGAAAACTGATTGCCGAAATCATGGAAATGGTTGGAACAGATGGTGTGATACAAGTGGAAGAGTCGCAGGCCATGGGACTTTCAAAAGAAGT
>CAZHDA010000008.1:0-22636 GCA_964531125.1 uncultured Candidatus Peribacteria bacterium | reverse complement strand
GACCTTGAATCACTTATACCTTCTGGCATACCTTATGACAGCGCACACTGTATAAACAATGACCAAGCTGTAGATGAGTTTGATATATTTGCGCAAACAGCCCTGGGAGGAGTAATACCTTTGGACCCAAAGCCGGAAAACCCATTACCCTTTGATCCTGGAGACTGTGATTCTGATAGTGGGCGTTATGTTATCGTTTTTGGACCAGGTGCAAATACTTATAAGTTTGGAGTTTACGCCAAGATTGAAAATCCAGAGATGGCCAATGCAAGTTGTAATGCCCTGATTGGTGGAAATTTTTCGAATTTGATTTCCCCAGCAGAGGATGTCGGCGATGCCTGCTACGCTGTTTTGGTGAAATAATTTTCATAAGAACACCACCATTTCCTCTGTCAATTTAAAAGCTTTTTTTGGGGTATGTAAAATTTTTCTACAGGGCTTGCCTGTGCTATATTTTTAGCTTGGATAGCTATACTCATTCCAAAGAAAAATTCGCCCAAATGGGGACCAAGACTTTTTTTAAAAAATCGCTGACCGGAATACTGGCTTTCGCCATTCTCTTCACGCAAATCGTGACGACGCAGGTGGCAAGCGCGATGACGGCTTCGGCGGCGACGATAAATGTGGCCGAAGCGCCGAATGAGCCTACGACGATTTATGATCTGGTGGCTGTGGTTGTGGATAGCAAGGTATTTAACGATCGGACAACATATCCGGGATTGCGCGGGCAGTTTGGCAGAGTGCTCTCGGAGAGCACTTTTGAGGGACGGGTGACGCGCTATGTGGATGATATCGTGGCGAACAACAAACTGACGGATACGAAAATTTTGTTTTACGATTCGACGAAAGAGACTGTCGTAGATGTGATGAAAGCTTTGGAGAACCTGTATGTAAACGGAGACGGGTCCTCACGAAGCAATAAATTGAGGGGTGTGGTTTTGATTGGAGATATTCCCCTGCCGGTGGTGAATAAAAACGGAAACAGATTTATCAGTATGTTCCCTTATACGGACTTTGTGGATCCGGCTTATATTTACAATCCTGTAAGCGGAGATTTTGAGCGAAATGAAAAAACGGCTCTGCCTAAAGCGGAAATCTGGCATGGAATTATAAAAGCGCCGACAAATGATGTTGCAGGGAAACAGAAACTCTCGGAATTTTTCGATAAAAATCATCTCTACTATGAAGGTGTGCCGGAATACGCGAATTTCGACAAAAAACTTTTTTATGGAGACATGGTTGACGAGGAAAATAAGGCGAATTCGGAATTGTATAAAAATTATGTGAAGTATCTGATGGATCTGGAGGATCTGGCTTATCAGCGCTACAACAAATACTGGGCAAATGAGCTGACGGGACTGGGAAGTGATAGTGCGACTGCGGAAATTTTGGACAGTGGAGTACTGACCGCAGAGGGGGCGGAGTTTTTGAGCGGCTCCAGGGACGACGAAACGGCGAGCGGTATGCCGGACATATTTTCAAAATATATTATCGACCAAACTTTGGTGAAATATTTTCAAGTGTTCACCAAATTTATTTCGGAAATAAATGACAGAGCGGATTATACCGGAAGATACGCCACGAGTGAGGTCGACAATATCCCCGGGCTTATTTCGATGAAGGATGAATACACAAAAGCTTATCTGAGAGAAGTGAATGGCGCGCTCGAGAAAAAGATCAATGAGCTTGCGGAAAAAATTCAGGAACCCATTCCAATTTTAAAATACAGCAAGCTTTCAGGGACCACATCGACCGGCGAACCTTTTAAGATCAAGGTCGGGGAAAAAAATATCGGCGGAGACATAACACAAGATATTTTGGTGAGTGAAATCGCGATGAGATACGGCTATTACAATGAGATAAACGAAAAATATTACGAGAACGGCGTTGCGTTGGACGATCTGGACAGCCCAAAGCTGTGCAGTGTTTTTTTGGGATCTACAAAAGATAATTATTTTGATTTGCATGGAAATTTCAATCCGAAGAGAGAAGGACTGGATGGAGAGTATTCGATTTTGACGAGGGCCTTACGGTCGGACAATCCGGCGACGGCCGTTCCGGCACATACGACGGGCGTGAATACAAGATTACTTGCCGCAGATGAAGCCTACACGAAGACTGGCGGAAGATATAGTTCCGGTGCGATCATAGAAGCAAACGACTATGGTGTGCCTGCATTTTTGCCGAATTTCGTGGTTAAAAAACTTTCCAAATATGCGAATCCTTTGGACGGCGCTTTGAAGGAAGGAGATGTCGTAGTGAAGGTAAATGGAAAGGCATTGGACTACGCTTATACTTTTGATCAGGCCGTGGAAGCGGCTTACCAGGAAAACAAAGCGGCACTTGAAAGGACAGGAGCTTCAACAAAAGTCGGGACGCTTAATATTGATTATTTCCGGGGTGGCATTCAAGGAAGTCAGAGTTTTACATTCACCGTTTTGGATACCGGATTTACAGCGCTCGTTGGATCACAGGGTGCCGTGATGACTCTAAATGCGCCTGTCGGCCTGAGAGACGGAGAGGGCGAGAATGGCTTGGGCTTTGCTGATCAGGGGTTTGATCAGGCGGCAGGATGCAATGCGGGCACAACTCAAAATGACAGTGATAAATGTTTTTCGCGCGTGGCGACGATGCCCGTGCTGGATCCGGCAGGAAGCACTGCTTTGAAAATGATAGATGGAAAATTGAAATTCGATAATCGAAGCGGTGATGATCGCGGACCTTTTGATTACACGGATGTCTGGCAAATTCCTGATGAATATCAGAAGGAGGACATAGATCAGCTTTATCTGGATTCGTGCTATGACGGGCTACCTTCTGTGGCGGTGGACAGTTTTGCCGCGGATTCAAATCAATATGGATATCCTTTGGACAAGACTACGAAAATCGAGAATGAAAACGATTATCACGCGGATTTTTACGGAAGGTGGCTGAATTTTATCGGAAGCTTTGTTTTCCCAAACGGTTACAGCACGGATCGCAGACCTTCGGATCATTCCCTGTGGTTTGATTTGGACAATTTTGACGCGGGAAGCGTTCAGCTGAATCAGTCGCCGACGATTACCTTGAACACCTTTGCTGCGCGATATGGAATACTTGATGAAATAGACAATGACGGAGACGGGCAGGTGGATGAGGCCGATGAAGAGACTCTAAATCCACTACGCAGTATCGGTGAAATCGGCCGTAAATTGCTTTCTAAAAACGGCTTTTACAGGGTGAAAGACGCATATGGCGACTATCAAACTTTGGATGTGGAAGCTGTGCCGTATAAAACAATTTCAAGCGTTATTTTGCATAATGAACCGACTTATTACACAATCACGCAACAACTAAAATCCTTTGGAACCGAAAGTCTGCCAATCGACAATCCACGATATGTTGCGTTTCAAAATGTAAATAGAGGTGTTTCGAAAATCGTTTATCCAAACCTTTTCAAAACTCCGAATTTTCTTCAAATGGAAGCAAATTTGGACGCTCTGGCGGGACAGATCGCGCTTATACCGGGGAGTTCCAAGATAATGGGTGGATCCGGACAATACTCTCTGATTGAGATCAAAAATAAAATTCTGAATGAATATCTGAAACCGCCCGTACATAATACTTTGGACACTCCGACCGACGGGATTGATTTAACTTCAGCGGCCACCCTTAAAATAACGGACGCTTTAAAATGGCTAAGCCTAAGCATCGACGACAAACACGAATATGTTTTGACCTACTATCTGAATTCGAAAAAAAATGCGTATATAAATGATGACGGTCTCGGATATGAGGCGGCATATCTTGTTTTCAACGGCGGAGATGATGGAATCATTTCTTCATTTAATAAAGACTTGAAAGAGGAAACCGCTCCGCTTTTTGATCCTACGAGCGATGAATATCAGGAAAATGTGCAAGACGAAGCTGATCAGGCCGGTGGCGATGATGACGACGAAGACGGCGTTGAAATTTGGTATTGGTTGGATGAGGAGCTTCTGCCTTTTATAGAAGCGTTCAACAATGTGACCAAAGATCAGGACTGTTGCAGCTACGCGGCGGAAGCGGCCGAAGGTGGTGACGACGACGATGACGACCAAGATCTTCAGAACGAGCTTGATTCCCTGAAAGGCAGCCTGGATAAAACGAGTTTTGCGGCGAAGGGCGGCCAAAGCATTAATTTTAAAGTAAGCGGATTTAATGTAGACAATCAATTGGTCCAGAGCCTTGGAACCGAGATGGTTGAAATAGACATAACGCAAGATAATAGCGCACCAATTTTAAATCTTGGCGGGGCAAATAAAGCACCACTTATCGGCGGAACAGCGACATTCAAACTATCTTCGACCGGAAATCCCGGAAATGCCGTGATATCTGCAAGCAGCGAAGACGGGCTTGAAACCTCGAGTTTTTCCGTGACAGCGACCAGCGGAAATGTTGATATCGTGAGCATGGTTTATTACGCTGTGGAAAGCGAAGAATCAGAAACGCCACCAGCAGGCGAAGAGATTAGTAAACCCGTGGAGGAAGGTGAAAATGGCGAGGCATCTGAGCAAACAATTCCTCCAAGTGAAGTTGGGATTGATACAACATCCGAAGCACCAAAAGAACAAATCAAAAAATCTGTTGAAACTAACGCCGGCGAGAATACAACAGAAGAAACCGGCGGCGATGTGAGTGGAGACAAAGAGTCCGCTAATACTAATTCAAAGGTGAGTGAGAGCTCTACAACAAGTGATACAACTCAAAATGATGAAGTGAAACCAAGTGACGGTGAACAAGTCGAAGGGCGTGAGACATGGACGGACTTTTTTTTGCGAAAACAATATCACAAGAAGTTTTTTGGACAGCCGTGGGAACAATATTTTCTAGAACAAAAATATCCGGATAAATTTTCGGCGAGCGCGAGAAGGCTGCTTGCGGCTATCCCAAACGATCAAAACCCTTTCGTAGACGCTCAAACAAATCTTTCCAGCAAATATGTGCTTGAGGCCAGCGACGAATTCGTAGCGGACGGAAAATCACTGATGCGTGTAGACGCTCAAATTTACAATTCCGTGGGATCATTGGAAAAGGACACAAAAAAAGTTGAATTCCGTCTCGGGTCCGAAACCGGAAGTTTGCCCACATTTGAAAATGGAAATATCGCAACCAGCGTAAACGGTATCGCAACTGTTTACTTAAAGGCCGGAACAAAAACCGGAAAATTCAAAATCAAAGGCCGAGTTTTGGAAGAAAACGGAGAGAGGGACAACGCCTATCCTGAATTTGAAAAAGATCTTTATCTCGTGGCTGGCGAGCCGTATTCCATAGGCATTTCAGCCGACTCATATGTACTTGTCGCAAACGGGCAGTCACACACAAAAGTGAATTTTACGATCAAGGACAAGTTTGGAAATGTGGCCAACAATTCCTACACCGATGTGGCGATTTTCGCTTCAGACAACGGAATTCTTGACGAAAAATCGGATCTGAATTCAGCAATTCCGGGAATTGAAATCGGGACTACGGAAGGCGTTGGCAGCGTCGAACTTTATTCAAAAGAGCAGGCCGGAGAGATAAATGTAATCGCTGTTTTGATGGACAGCGATCTGGAACAGGAGTTTTTGGATGCCGGAAATAATTGGAAAAAAATAGATTTCACGAAATATATCGGCAATTCAAAAATGTTTCATGTGTTTGATAAAGTCGACCTGAGACTTACTTTGACATCGGCGCAGATCCCTGCAGACGGCCGTGCTGTGACGAAACTGCGCACAGAGATGCTCCATAATGACGAAGTGGTATCGCAGTACAACGGCCCCATAGAGGTTTCTGTTTTGAATGATAATTTTTTGGCGCTTGTTTCGGCTGTGCCGGAAAAAATGATCAGCGGGAAATTGCACGAAGAGAATGTAAAACTCCAATCAACCACCACCGCCGGCAAGGCTGAAGTGCTGGTCAATGTTCCGGGGTTTATTTCCAAAACAGCGATAGTGACGACTCTTCCGGGACCGGCAAAAAGAATCGAGCTTACAAGTGATTATGACACCCTGTACACGGATGGAGACAATGAAGTGATTTTGGAGGCAAAACTTCTTGATGAACATGGAAATTTGGTTGTAACCAATAATTCAACGAGAATTAATTTTGCTGCGACACAAGCTACGAATGAAATGGTGAATTTTGTTGGCGCACAGACAGCCATAGCATTAAAAGGCGTTGCTTCAGCGAAAATAAAGGGCGGCGAAAGATCCGGACTTGTAAACATAACGGCAATGTCGCCAAACTTGAAAGTCGGGACAGTGACATTGGAAGTCAAAAAACTAATCAGTCCCGACAAGGCCGAGCAATTCGCTCCAAGAGCTTTATTTGTTTCCGTACTTGGCGGAGCTTATAGCGAGATTGCACAAAGACTTCTGCATAGTGGAGAGGCTGAAGCCGCAAGCACGATAAGCGCCGGCGGTGAAGATTTTAAAAAAGTTCTCTATGCTGACGGATTTGGAAAGGTACAGGCCATGACTGATGAATTTGACACCAAAGTGGTGCCCGCCACACTTACATTCCCATATCAAAAAATAATTTTTGGTGACGGCGCAAAAAAAGAAGAGTTGGCCGCGTTTTTTATAGTGCCGAACGCAAATTCGCGAGTGAGCTTGATTCCTGCGGATCAAACAATCGGGAACGAAGATGGCATATTCGTGCATCCGTTTGACGATAGTTTTGAGTATGCTGAAAAAAATGGCGGCGTATTGATTCAAAAAAACGATAAGACTGTCGCAAAGATTGATAAATTTGGAAGGATAGTTATAAGCGATAAAAACATCACGATCGATCTTCCAAATAAAGACGAAAAAGATATTTCAAATCTGACAGGGCTGAGCTTCGTTTTGTTGAACAATGAAACGGCATTTGGAGTCGTAAATTTCAAGCAGAGCCAGAATGTTACCGCTCTCGGCTTTGATAACGCAGCCACATCTTTCAGGCCGGGGATTTATTTAAAAATGCTGACAGCTGACAACAGATATGAAATGATTTCCGCCTTTAGCGGCAACTCAAGCAATGATCCGAAGGGAGTTTACCTGATAGACCGGGACAGCCCGTCTGATGCCGCACAATCACCAGGATTTGGTTATACTTCCCTGGAAAATGCCGGCAAAACTTCCGGTGTAGGATTTGAACGCGACAACAAACAGATGCTTCTTTTCGCGGCTGGCAATTCAGTTGGAGAGTCTTCCCTTCCATACGCTTCAGAAGTTGGTTTGATTTATGGTGATCCGATGGTGAAAGTAAAAAAGACAGGAGTACTTGGAATAATTTCAACACTTACAGGATATACGCGTGATATTGGACAAACAATATTTTCTGATGGCGAGGATATTCAGGAAATGGTCAAATTTGATTACAACGGCGATGGAAGAAACGATCTCCTGCTTGTTTATGAGAGCGGGATGGTGAGGTTGCTCGAGAATGTGATTTCGAATCGTCACTACGAAGATCGCGGATATATTTTGAATGTGTATGGCGGAATTTACAGCGCGGAAAGAATCGACGCCAATAATGACGGCTACGACGATCTGGTTGTCGGCACAAAAGAAAGCTGTGTAGAGGGCGAACAATGCTTGTCCATGTTTATAAATGATGGCGGCAGTCTGGAACGAGAGGCCTTGAACCTCGCGATTTCCGGCAAGGCTTTTGAAATGAAAGTCGATGATTTAAACGCTGATGGATGCGAAGATTTGGTAGTTAGTGATTCGTCCGGAAACATACGGGCATTCTACAATAAAAACGATGGTGAAAATTGCGGAGGTCTAAATACGAATTACGGATTCACAAAAAACTTTGGAATTTCCGTTGATCCGCAGGCAAACCTTTCAGACAATTTGTTTGCAAATTATGCCGGAATGGAACAACTCGACGCCGGCTATAATTCTACAAACGCAGATAAATTTATAAGGCTTACCGTTCCGAGCGAAACTCCTCCAAGAGAGGCGCAGGCTCTTGGTTTTGCGGAGCAGGGACAAAATGTGCAGAACCTTGTTTTAAACAAAGATGATTTTGCGGAAAAGGAATTGTCACCGCAAAGTTATGGCAAAGAATTCCTATTTATAAATCTGCCCAAAGATAATCGGATGAGCTCTTCCGTGAAAGTAAGTACCGACGCAAACGGAGGAAGCCTTGCCCTAGGAGATCTGATAAATTACAAGATCACTTTAAAAAACACCGGAAGTTCAATAAGCGGACTTATGCTTTCGGATGCCACTGGAGCTTCCATGAGCGTCATTACCGATAGCTTGCGATGCCTGGATGCAGGGTGCAGAGATGATTTGGAATTTGTGGAAACCGGAGTTAGCGCACGCGCTTATGTAATTAAGAATATCAGCATTCCGGCAAATGGAAGCAGAACGATTCAATACAGCGTAAAAGTGGAAAATCTGCCCGAAGTGCATATCGAAACAGGCAAGAAACTCACCGACTACCCAAGTCACGATGGAGACGCGTATTCAGATATTTTGGTTAGACCAGCCATAAATCCGGATGGAGTGCTTTCGTATTTTTATTCAACGGGACTAAACACCGACGGAACCGTAAACTATCAGTTATTTCAACAGCAACCTACTGGCGGAAAAGGACAACTGATTAAAAATAAATTCGAAGAGTCGGATCTGCCTGATCCCGGACTTATGACCCAGATGGCAAACGCTTTGCAAAATCTGGCTGATCAATTTGGATTGAGCGATCTGGCCATAGGCGAAGACCCCGGACTCAGTTCTTCGGAGCTGGAAAGTTTGGGAGAACAAGCTGCAAATTCTGTTCCTGATGAAGTAAAAGATGGTACGCAAGACGCATACAATTCACAAACGCAGGATTCCAATTACGATGGATGTCCTGATTCATATGGAAACGGGTTCAGCTATTCCGGAGAAGTCGACTTGAGTGGCGGACTGGCCGGGAATGTGGCCGACGGAGTTGAGGGCGCCATGAGTTTATTGCGCTGTTCGGGCGCAGGCTGTCTGCCGATTCCTTATAACTATGCTTTCCTTGTGCCTGATTTTGCCATACCGGGTCTGGCGGCATTCGCCACATTGTCACGACCTCCTTTCGTTGCTTCTTTCTATCCTTCCACAATGTCGGATTCAAATTTCCGCTTTTATATTTCCCCCACCCTGACAGGCGGACTTGGATTTGCGGCTTGCGCGGGCCCTGGTGCCCCATGGCCATTTGCGCCGTGCTGGACTTTTGCCGCGCCATTGCAATCCACCGGTGTTTGTCCGGATTTTGAAGGTGCCGTAAATGACGCCGTTTCTCAGGCTCAGGAATACACAAACGATGAATCCGGCGAGATGAGCGGACTTTTCTCCGACGGTGAGCAGAACGATAATTCAACCGACACTACCACAGGAAGCGTAAATTTCTTTGATGATGACGATCCTGTGTTTGCCTCAGCCACGGCGAACCTGCGAATCCCGGGATTTCCTGCATTTTTAACAGACTGGCTGGACAAACAAACCGAGGAAATTTACAACAAACTTCTCGATCTTCCCGATCTATATGTTATTTATCCGGACTTTGTAACTCTCGCTGATCAGACGGCCGAGTCATTCAGCAATTTTGAAAAAATAAGAACTCCTTCCAACGGAAATTTTGGCGAAGATGTGCAGGGCGGAATTCAATCAATCAATGATTTATTGAGGGCCATAAATTCAGTTCCGTTGATCCAGATCGAGGGCAAAGAGATTTTGATAAAGGTTCCGGCAATTTCAAAACACGAGATTGAAAAATACAAAGTTCAGGCAATGCTCTGGTTGAAATATGAGGAGGAGCAACTCAGAAAAATTGAAGAATTCTGGAAATGCGACGAGAGTTCGGAAAACGAAACGATCTGCGACAAAGTAAAAGCCGACATGAGCGATTTGATCAATTCGGTTCAAAAACTGATGGACGATTTGGACCGAATCGCGAACCTACCACGGGAAATTTTGAACTGGCGCACCCTGGAATCGAAATACGCCATTCAAATCATCTGCTACATGGATGCCGTTATGCAGTTTTTCGGCGGATATGTAAAAAAGCAGCAACGAATTATAAATCAGTGGTTTGACGCTGTTGATCAGGTTTTGCAGATGTTCAAAGACTGGAGACTCATTTTGGATTTGCTTATTAATTATCAGGCAACCTGTGATCAATGTAAAAATGACCGCTTCAGCAGACTTGGAATTTTATTGCAATTTTTAGCTGTATTGCCCGATCCGCCAGTTATTCCCCTACCGAAATGGCCGGATATAGTTTTTGATATTTCGCAGATGGAGGCTGGCGTCAAAATCGTATGGCCCGATGTTGTGTTCAAGCCGGAGCCGATAAATCTGCCCGACCTACCTGTCGTGACTTTGCCAAATATTATTCCGGAGGTGGAACTGAAGATACCGGGATTTATAATCAATATTCCTGATTTCAGATTGCCGGATTTACCGGATCTGCCTCCTCTCCCATTTCCAAAACTGCCTGACCTGCCAAAGCCTCCGGAAATTCCGAAACTGCCGAGCGTGATTATCCAACTCGCGATAAATTTGAAAGAAATTTTCAGGATACTTTGTCTGTTGAAACTGGCGATCATACCTGTGCCCGAGTGGGCTCTGGAAACCGAAATAGAAACTCTGACACAGCCAAATGTGGACATAGTGCTTCAGATCATAGCGAAACTGGCGATTCAGCTGCCACCAATACAATATGATTATGTGTCGGCCGTGAAGATTTCGGCAAAAACAAAATTTGAACTGGATACCGGTTTTATCTATAAAATCGTAAAATCCGGGGCTGACGCGTGGAACGGTGACTTGGAAAAATGGGTTGAATCCATAAATAAATACACCGAATTTGATCTTCAAGCTCTTGTGGACAATTATACCCAAGCTTTGTTCTCGAGATTGATGGGTAATTTCGGTGAAGTGTTTGGTCTGTGCTTAGACAAAGCCGAAAATAGCGAAGATGAAAATACCATAAGATCCTGCGTGGACGAAGCCGTGGAATCCTGCAGAGACAGCGCAGGACAGACCAGCGCCGGCGTGGACGACATGTGTTACAGCAGAGGCAAAACAATGTTACAGGAAAAAAATCTCTCGCCGACTGTCGAACCCGAGGCAAACACTTTGGAAAGTCAAAAGAGTGGGAAGACGGAGGACTCAGTAAAAGATTATTCGAAATATTATGACGATGGATCCGGTAGTCCCGCAGGCGGAGACACTCTGACGGAAGATGAGGCTGAAAAAATCAAAGATTATGGAGCATTCCTCGATAAATTCGACAAAGAATTGAGTGATTACATAGCAAACATGGACAAACAGGATCTGCCTGATAAATATTATCTGAAGGCCGAGACTGTTTATCTGAATCAAGACGATCCTCTGCTAAATCGCGATCTTTCGGAAGTTAAGAAAAACAATGTTGCATTTGATGATATGCCGGAATTGGAACGCTGGAAGACCCTCCGAGACGGGTTGATTGCTTATACGGAAAATCTGGACAAAACGAACGATCTGCTGGAACAGATAGACGATTTTAATGAATTCGGAAAAGTGCTTGCGGAAAATGATGAGAGTTTGAAAAAAGTTGCTTCGCTTGGATTTGAGAGTGGAAGTGGCGTGATTGAAAAAGAATTGAAAACCAGCTTCTTTGGCAGTGCAATTGAGAACGAGGTGATCGAGCTGGACACTTCCAAACTGATAGCTGCATCGGATCAGACAGATTCTTTTGATCAATCACAAAGCGGCAATCAGCCCGTAGCCGCACCTAAGGGACTTTTTGTGCTTGTGGATGGTGAAAACGAAAATGTGCTTTCATATACGGCGGAATTGGGCCGCACAACACACTTGCTGTTTGATGATTCCGACGAAGATGAAGATTCGGATATAATTTATTCGTTGGGAGGCGATGTCTATTTCAAAGAGAATTACAAAAATGATCCGGACTACGGCCGCGGATCGGTGTTACCGCTGAACGGTAGAAACAAGATAAGCGATTATTCAAAAAATATAAGCCGTGTAAACAATGTGATTTCAACCGACATAAATAACGGCAAAGCCGATTTAAATTTCGCGCCTTCGTATGATGGTGTTAGCGAATATGAAATTGTCTTAAGAAGGAGTTTGCTTGAAGAAATCGAGAATCCGTTTATGACGATTTCCGTGCCCGCTGAAGAGATTTCCAATCCTGATAACCCAAGCTGGACTGTAGAAATTGAGAACGGAAATTATTTAGTGAATGTGTTTGCTGTAGACGCGAACGGCAACAGATCCCTGACTTCGGAATCAACCGTGATTTCCCCGCAGAAGTGTGCTGACAATGAACAGCCAATGCCTATTGTTTCCTCAAGTGAGAAAGATTTTAAGGTTCCGATCTTTAAAGAACTGCTTATCGACGCAGGAAAATCATTCGACAGCGAAAGCAGGGTTGTAAAATTTTATCTTGAAGATACTTTGAACGCCCGAATTATTTGGAGTGATTTAAATCCTATTGTGGATTCAAACGGCGACGGACTGCCCATGAATGACAGCGATAATCCAATATTTAGAATGGGGCCGTATCAAGATATCGGCGATTATGAATATGTTTTGCATGTAGTTGATGAATCCGGAAATGAGGGGACGCAAAACTTAAGCGTGGAAGTTTATACACCAAAAATCAGTCTGGATACCGCATTGGAAAGAAACGGGATAGTGAGCGGGGCCACGGATCCGAAAACCATCGGCATCCCATTGTCGATTATCAGACAGAGATACCTGTATCGCGTCGTGGATGGAAAACTATCACTTATTCCAAAGACAGAAAAAGTCACCTCTCAAACCGCGGATATCCATGGGAAATATTTCACACTCACTGACGGCAGCTATAAAATTGAGGATTTGAAACAAAGCGACATGATTTTGGTACAGGACAAAAATGGTTCAAATGTTTTTGAAATAAATTCCAAGACCGGAAACGTGAGTGGACTGAAAAATGGCTATAAAGTGCTTGTGGTTGCGGCTGTTCCACCTATTAGTCCGAGCTATTTGTCGCTGGTGGATAATGCAGGAAAGGAACTTGGACGAGTGTATACGGTGCCGGATCCGAATGAAGATGTGAAAGTGAATCAGAAGTTTGAAAAGGATGACAGTGGAGTATATGTGAATGAAGGTGGAGATGGAAATTTTGCGTTGCAAAATTTCCCGGGAGATAATCCTATCTATCCCGGCGGCGCTGTCTTGGTAAAAACCGATGAAAATGACAAGCAGCTGGTAGTGGTGGACACCGCCGGAAATATAATTATTTTGGATTCGAGAATCAGATTGGCAAAAAAACTAAACAATCAAGTCGTAGACCCGATGCTGATTCAGGTTATGTTCGAAGAAAAAGTGGTCGCAGAAATTTATGTTTCGCCGCTTAAGGGCGGGGAACGTGGCATAATAGTAGGACCCGATGATGTTCCTTTTGCTTCGCCGAGAATTCCGCAGGACAGTAGTCTATATGGGCTGGAAACAGGTATTTTCAAAGATGTAAATCCTGAAGATTCGGCAGCTATCAACGATCTGTTCAAGAAAGGGATTATCGAAGGCGTTCAAACGCCGGAAGGTTTGGAATTTAAACCGGAAGACCTGGTGACCAGAGCGGAATTCGTGAAAGTGTTGCTTGGAATGATCTGTGTGATTCCACGAGAACCGGAAGCATTTACAAAATATTCAGCTGAAGAAGGTGGCGGATATTATGATATCGAATTCAGTGAAAAAGATCTTGCTTGGTATTATCAATTTGTAAAAGAGGCGACTTTGCTCGGACTCGTGGAAGGCTACGAGGGCGAGGCTGACGCTGACGGCTCAACTCCTTTTAAACCAGAAAATCATGTGACAAGAGCTGAGGCGACAAAGGTGATACTCGAGGCTCTTGAAATGAAGGGAGCGATTGACCTGAGCGAATTAAAAGCAGGAGAACCATGGTATGACCCATATATGGGAGCGGCAAAAGATCTGACGCCGTATTTGAAAGATGGAGTTATTTTGCAAAATAATTTTATAATCACCGATGAAGAGGCTGAGGGCCCGAACGAAGAAATAACACGCGAAGATTTGGTAATAATGGCTGAACGGGTTCTGGATATTTATAACTGCTTTGAAATAGATGACGACGGCAATGGTACCGCAGATTTTTGTCAGGAAAAATACGGCTTTGATGATCCTCTGAAAGATATGGACGCCGATGACCTTTCAAATGGCGACGAATGTTTTTACGGGACAGATCCGACGGATAAGGATACCGACAAAGGCGGCGCTTTGGATGGCGCTGAATTCAAATACGGCACAAATATGCTGAATCCTGTGGATGATCCTCTGGATGATGACGGTGACGGCCTTACGAATGGCGCGGAAACACTTATTTACAAGAGCGACCCAAAAAATCCTGACACGGATGGAGGCGGCGTATGGGACGGAGACGAGGTAAAGAAAAACCTTACAAATCCACTTGTGGACAACGACGATTCACAGCAAAATGTTTATAAAGAGGCCGAGACGGGACTTTATTTCGTTCCGGCAAACTGCAGCACCTGTCCATGTGAAGCCACTTTCCTGCCTAAGGGTGATGTCAACTCCGGAGATGTTTTCTTCACAATAATTTCAACGAATGATGAAAGTAAAATTTTCTCAAAAAGCAATGAAGTCATATTTAAATAAAATTTTGGTTTCTGTTTTGATAGGCGTTTTCCTTATCCAAAGCGTTTCATATGCCGAGGGTGAGCCAGAGAATCTGATCGACGTGATGGAGTGCGACACAAAGCTCCCGATAAAGTTTGACGTTGAAACCACGAAGTTTCTGCAATTTCTGGATCAGCATTTTCAAAATAAAAGCTCGGATTCCACGCTTGTAAATACGGCGATGGCGCGTTTCTACACTTACAAAAAGATACTTCAGCTCGAATACGCCAAAATTCAACCTAATGTAAACGCCGAATCTGCCACCGAAGGTGAAGAGGCTTTGGCCCAATACGCAAAATGTGGCGAGATGACAAACGCGTATATTGAAAAAGCGAAGGAAAAAATGATGCAAAGAATTCTAGATTCAAACGCACAAAAAAAGGCAACGATAATCGTGGAGAAATATAAGGCCATAAATCGACAGCTTGGTGGACTCGGCGTAAACATGGCTTACTTATACGGCTATTTCAAAACTTTCGAAAATAAATTGCCCGGATTTTTGGGGCAGGAATGTATGAAAAAAATATTTTAATGGAACTTTTTAAAAGAATCATAATAGGCCTGATCGCTATGATTGTCACAACCGGTGGCGTGACGATTTACGCACAGGACGAGGAACCCGAGGAGGGGTCTGGAGTTGTCTGTGACAGTTTGGACAAGTCATTTGCAGAAGTTTTGAAAGAGGACGACGGCAAAGATACCGACAATTTGAAAGACGATGAAGACCTGAAAAATACTTTCGCAGGAATGGGATATCTCTGCGTGAAAAGCCTATATCATGAGGAGATGAATGAATTATTCAACAATAAACTCGAGATTCTTTTGAATTTGTTGAAAGAAAAAGATTTTGAAAAATATCCCGCTTTTCAGACGCCGGGAAATGTAACGATTGATAATTACAAAGAGCTTTGCGCGATTGATAATGTCAGCACATATTGCGTCTCCATGCAGGCTCTTGATGTGTATATAGGGTATATAAAAGTTTTGGATCGAGTGAAGAGTTATGTGCCTTTTGAACTTCCGGGCGGCGATAACGGAATCATCAGCAAAGTATTCAAGGAAAGCGGAAAAAGAAACACAGCGATCGCCAATGAGGCGGAGAACGCACGCAAAGTCATGGAGGCAACAATCGGGGCATACAACGAATTCAGACTGGCGTACCCGATGCACAAAAAATACGAGCAGATTATTAAGGATCTGGTCAAATACAAACAAAAAATCAAACACATCCGCAGCGAAGTGATCGAATTCCCGATCAAATTTGTGGATGCGACATCAACATCATGCAAATGAAATTTTTCCCCTCAGTTACAATCGGAATTTTGGCAGGACTGACCGTCGGAATGACGATGGTAAGTCACGCCGAAGAAAAAACCCTGACAAATATCTGGGATGACACCGTGGCATATGGGAATCTTTTTGAATGGCAGGATGTTTTTGGAGCTGTGGGGCTCAGTGAAGATAAGCAGGGTAAAGACCTGTATAAGCTGATATACAATAAACTTTTGGTAAGACCGGAAGACGAGTCATTTAAAGCTGTCGCTCAAAACTATGGACTTACAGTGCAGGAGGCCGAAGATGTCGCAAATGGAAGCATAAGCACCATATATCACAGCTCCCATATCAAAGGATCTTCCAATAAAATTTCCAAAATGACCCAGGCCGAGGCGATTGCTTTATCGGACAAACTGATCAGCGATTTTAATGACTACAGAGAGATCTTTAAACTGCAGCAGGAGGTCGACGCTGCTACGGCGCAAAGTGAGCTTTTTTCAAACGGCGATGTGGCAGACTCCGGATTTGATTTGGTTTACGACTTATCTGTTATTGAACAGGTACTCTTCTTGTCCAATACTGAAGTTTCCGTCGGAGCAACTTATGAAAATGCCATCGAGTCCCCCATTCCAAAAAATCCGACCCCACCAACATACGACACTCCCGATGGCGCTGCACCCGGTGGAGTTGAGCTGAGCGAAGAAGGCGGCGAAACCGTAGCAAAGATCAAACTAAGCGACGACGATGTAATATCCGCCACTGTATTGGATGAAGATGTGTGTCTGAGTGAGGAGAATGTTTTGGATGCTTTAAGTGAATATGAGTCCACCTTGCCACCCGAGACACCAGATACAGAGGAGGCTCCCGAAGAAACCGATACACAGTTGAGCCAAGCCGATTTCCCCGCAGCTGCGGCTGATAATTGGGGAAGCGTGTTTTGCCCGCAATTTAACGATCCAAAAGAACGGGATCCAAATCCTCCTGCTCAAAGTCTTGGACTTGGGGTATCGCAGGAAGGAGATTCCGACGAAGGTGAAACCAGTTTTACCGTAAGTCTTCCGATATGTCTGACTATCGAACTCATAAAAGACAAAGCTTCCAGTTATACCGCCAGCTCCGATCAATGCGTGAAATGTGAGATAGACAAGCTAAATGAATTATTTGAAAAAACACTTATGCACTCACTCGTCCCAAACAAAGTTACAGGAAATTATCTTGAGGGAGCCAAGTGTAAACAGACTTTTGAGGCGCCTTTAATTGATATAAAGGTCCTCCCGGTACCGGCGCCTATTTTGACACCTCCAAAAGACGATCTAATTTTTGGAAACAATATTTTGGAAGAATGGAATAAAATGGTCGGCAGGCTTGGATGGAAACAGCTTTTGGCCGAGGACAAATATATCGAAGATTTCGAGCTAAAAAATCTGCCGTCGGATGTATCAAATATAGAAGCACTTGTTAACACGAGAGGCGAACAGGCCATGAACAGAGGTGAAGCGTTGAGTGAAATGGACGATATTCAAACTTCCATGACAGGAGGTCTGAACAATATATATTCGCAAGCACTGCTTCCGGAAATGAGACAAATGACTGTGTATTTTGAAAGATATAAAAAAGTTTTCGAAGAAACCGTGGCAGTGTGCAAGAGCATAGTAGGTAAACCAACCATCCAATGAAAAAATGTTTAATAATAATGGTTTTACTGTCGCAGGTGCTGATCGCGCCAACAGCTGATGCGAGCATAAAAGGCAGCAAGATAAGCACTGTGGCGTGCGTCAAAGCGGGCGTAAACGGCGGCATCGAATTTGAGGACTTCGTAAACGGGTTTATGTTTGCGCAAGGGTTTTCGGATGAGGTTATTGAGCCGTGGCGTGACGCTCTGATCTCCAATCAATGTCAGGCAAACGATTTGTTTTCTTTGATTGATAAGGAAAATGCCATACAGAAGCAGATACGAAAAGCATTTTTGAGTTGCAACACGAAAGATCTGGATAAGCTTCAGAAGGCATATAAAAAAGCTGTGGTTGAAACTTATTATGTGCGGCATGTAATTTCCCGAAAAGCCACCTTTAATCTGCCTTTTGGCCTTATCAGCACGAAACCTGATATTACGAACACGCCAAGAGACAAACTCTATAGCGATATGTATGAACGATTCGTGACAAAGAGAACATACTTTGAAAAAGATGAATTCTCCAATTTCTTTAGTTCTCTGGAAGTGAAATACAAAGATCGCGTGGAAACATATAAGGCTTGTCCAAATAGCAGCTGGAAAGATGTAGTTTTAAAGTGGGAGGAATTCAAGGAAAATATGAAAGGCGGCTTTGGTGTTAATAAAGCCTTTGAACAGAGCAAAAAACGCGCTAATCATGTAGCGGAGGAAGCTGTAGACATGTACAAGAGTTTCACTACAAAAGAAGGTTTTAAAGCATGGGTGAGCGGCATAGTCGAGGCAAATCTCAATAATCTCCCTCTGGAAGAAGGTTTTCAGGCGGTCTTGGACAGGCTGATGAGCGAGGTCACGTACAAATTTGATTTAACCACCGGAATAAGTCATTCAAAATTTCTGGAAGCTTCGTCAGATGTGGATACCCTCTATAAAGATAATGTTTCAAAGGCGGAGATGGCTTCGCGATTTCATGCGATATATGTAAATAACGATGTAAGTATTCAAAGCTTTTTGGATGAGCTGGATAAACTGGATAAAACTATCAATGACACTTACCCCCTGATCGATGGCGTAAAGGACTGCGCCGCGGCCATGAACAAGAGACAGTGCCCGGGACAATAGGGGGAGGAGAGCGCCCCGCCAAGGCGTGGCGTGTCAGCTAAAAACTCCTTAGTCTTACCAAGGAGTTTTTAAGGGCTTTTCTAGGTTGTTTAGCTCGTGGGCATGAGCTAAAGGGCAATTGAAGATTTTTTGGAATTTAGGTTTATTTGTGTGCTAATCCCGGGATCAAACTGCGCAATCTCTCTTTGATCCTCGGCTGCTCCTGCACCCCATTCATTTCAAGAGTTATCTCGCTTATCTGCGCCAGGCAATAGGGACAACCAACAGCGTGGCTGGAAACGCATTTTCCACATGAGAGGCAGTGGATGATCATTGGAATGAGGGGAAAATTAAATAATATGATAATGGTCCCCTTCACCTTGCGGCTTTTCGGAATGAGTTATGCCGTAATCTATCTCTACCGGATCGGATGCTTCGACCTCAGTCTTTGCAACCGTCCGTGGCCGGCCCGCTGTCCGCTCTTCAAGGAATCTTTTTACTTCGCTTTCCTGAATGCGATAGACGCGTCCCAGCTTCACACCGGATAACTTTCCCTGCTTTATGAATTTCAGAATGGTGAAGGGATGAACTTGGAGAATATTGGCGACTTGCTCGGTTGTCAGAAAATTCTCTATCATGATTGGCGTGAAATTAAGCTTTATACAACTTTAACATATTTTATTAAAGTTTACTTAATTTTACCACTTTTCACAATAGTTTTCAATATCCTCCCCGTCTTTTCAAACATCAATTTGACGCGGCCAACTTTAACATACTCAATAGAATTTTTCAATAGTTTTGGCAAGTTAATTTTATTTAAGCATATTTAACTAAATTTTATATACATAAACAATATATTCAGCATAATTAACTAAACTTAATTAAATTTAAGGCTATTTTATTAAATCCTAGCAAATCTTATAAAATTCTCTTCAACCATTTGCCGGTATAGGAGTTTTTTACCTTCATTACATCTTCCGGAGTTCCTTTTGCTATTATAAGACCACCGTTGTCACCGCCTTCCGGGCCCATATCGATTATATGATCCACCGATTTGATAACATCGAGATTGTGCTCTATCACAAGCACCGTATTTCCCTTGTCCACAAGCTTTTGCAGCACATCCAGAAGCTTTTTTACGTCGTCAAAGTGTAAACCCGTGGTAGGCTCATCCAATACATATAAAGTGCTTCCTGTAGAGCGTTTTGACAGCTCCGTAGCGAGTTTTATGCGCTGAGCCTCGCCTCCAGAAAGCGTCGTGGCCGGCTGCCCTATGTGTATATAGCCCAAACCGACCTCCTGCAAAGTTTTGAGCTTATTCTTGATATTTGGTATTGCGGTAAAAAATTCCAAAGCCTCCTCAACAGTCATTTCGAGGACTTCGTAGATGTTTTTTCCACGATAAAGGACTTCCAAGGCTTCCTGATTGTAACGGCGACCTTTGCATATCTCGCATGGGACATATATATCCGGCAAAAAGTGCATTTCGATCTTTTTTATGCCGTCGCCAGCGCAAGCCTCACAACGCCCTCCTTTAACATTGAAACTGAATCTTCCCGATTTATAGCCTCTGGCGCGAGCCTCCGGCGTCTGTGCAAAAAGATCGCGGATATCAGTAAAAACTCCTGTATATGTCGCCGGATTTGAACGCGGAGTACGACCAATTGGGGACTGATCTATATTTATGATTTTGTCCAGATTTTCAAGTCCTACAATCTCCTTATGAACACCAGGGGTCGCCTTTGAGCCGTAAATTTCCTGTGAAACACGACGGACCAAGATGTCGTTTATAAGCGTGGATTTTCCTGACCCTGAGACACCTGTGATGCCAATAAAAACACCCAAAGGCAGATCGACATCGATGTTTTTCAAATTGTGCTCAGTTGCCCCTTTTATAGAGAGAAATTTTCCGTTTCCATTGCGACGGGATTCTGGGATATGAATTTTGGCCTTTCCCGACAGATATTTGCCGGTCATGGAACGCGGATGTTTCATAATTTCAGCCGGAGTCCCCTGAGCTATTACCTGTCCACCGTTTTTCCCG
Source organism: uncultured Candidatus Peribacteria bacterium (assembly GCA_964531125.1). Taxonomy (GTDB): domain Bacteria; phylum Patescibacteriota; class Gracilibacteria; order UBA1369; family LOWO2-01-FULL-3; genus JBAZZM01. Next base: position 1,869 of record CAZHDA010000008.1, on the reverse strand, counting down.
GCTCCAGGGCCTATATCGAGAATAAAATCAGCGGCCATCATGGTATCCACGTCATGCTCCACGACTATAACCGTGTTTCCCAGATCGCGTAGGGAAATGAGCGTTTTAATTAACTTATCGTTGTCATTTTGATGTAAACCGATACTAGGCTCGTCCAGCACATAAATAACGCCCGAGAGCTTCGATCCTATTTGCGTCGCGAGTCTGATGCGTTGTGCCTCACCACCGGAAAGTGTGTTCGCGGTGCGATCAAGCGTAAGATAAGACAGCCCCACGTTTTCCAGAAAAAGAAGCCTGTTTAGTACTTCAACCAAAATCAATTTGGCGATTTCGGCTTTCTGCGGGCTTAATTTTAAAGATCTGAACAGTGTGATCGCTTTTTCAACTGAAAGTTCCGTTACATCGATAATCGACATTTCCCCTATCCTAACCGCCAAAATCTCCTTTTTCAGACGTTTCCCGTTACAATCCGGACATTTCAAAATACGCATGAATCCTTCAATTTTTTTACGAACATAGTCCGAATCCGTCTCCAGATAGCGGCGTTCCAAATTTGGGATCACGCCCTCAAAAGTAGTGTTGTACTGCCCTACAAGATGACCACCGTTGTCGTCTTCGTCATAATAATTTGAACCGATATTTACCTGATATTTATTTTCGCCATCGCCGTAAAAAATGATTTTTATGGCTTCGGGAGTAAGTTTCTTGACTGGGACATTCATTGAAAATTTATGTGCTTTGGCGACACTCTCGAGAATTTTGTTGTACCAGCTCAGGTGTGTAGTGGTTGTGGACCATGGCATTATTGCGCCTTCGGCAAGAGTGAGGTTTTGATTTGGCATCACAAGCGCAGGATCAATTTCCAGTTTTGTGCCGAGACCATGACATTCCGGACAGGCTCCGTGCGGGCTGTTAAATGAGAAACTGCGCGGAGAAATTTCCGGCACACTTATATGACAATCGGGACACGCAAAATGCTCCGAAAAAACGGTTGTTTTCCCTGTAGCGTGATCGGCCACCATCATGAGTCCTTCGCCATATTTTAGAGCTGTCTCTATGGAATCAACCAAACGGGTGCGATTTGGATTTGGAAGATCGATTTCCTGCCCTGATGAAAGCTTTTCAACCTTTTTTCAAGATCCTTAACCACAAGACGATCGACAACAATCTCTATGCTGTGCTTCGTATTTTCATCCAATTCCGGAAGATCAGTGACAGGAAGAACCTCTCCATCCACGCGAACTCGGACAAAGCCGTCCTTCTTTATCTTGTCAAAAATTTTCATGTGCTGCCCCTTGCGATCACGCACAACAGGCGAAAGTATGAGAATTTTGGAACCCGGATTCATTGACGCCACGGAAGAGAGTATCTGTTGAGGCGTCTGCCGCTCGATCGGTTTGCCACAATTTGGACAGTGAGGAGTTCCGACTTTGGCAAAAAGAAGACGGAGATAGTCGTAGATTTCGGTTACAGTGCCAACGGTGGAACGAGGGTTTCGCGGAGCGGTTTTCTGATCGATGGAAATGGCCGGGGAAAGACCTTCTATAGAGTCGACTTCAGGCTTTTCCATGAGCTGGAGAAAATTTCGCGCGTATGTTGAAAGACTTTCGACATAGCGGCGCTGGCCCTCGGCATAAATCGTGTCGAAAGCGAGCGAAGACTTTCCGGAACCGGAAAGGCCTGTGATAACCGTAAAGCGGTCGCGCGGGATCTCCACATCAATGTTTTTGAGGTTGTGGAGACGGGCTCCTTTGACGATGATTTTGTCGTGTGGCATTTGGTTTTTTAGCAGGCTAAAAATTTAGCTTTACTCAAGCATAGTTTTGCAAGCGGGGATTTTAGCACGGAAAAATGGAATTGGCAAGGGTG
>CAZHDA010000007.1:0-25716 GCA_964531125.1 uncultured Candidatus Peribacteria bacterium | reverse complement strand
ATTGCGACGATGTCAAAGGCGTTTCGGTCAAGATTGATGCGGAAAACTTCACGACCAATTCGCCCAAAACCGTTGATGGCAACTTTGAGTTTCATATGAAATGTGGTTAGAATATGCTCCGCGAAGTATAAAGCTGTTTATGAAAAATGTTAAGGTTAAAGATGTTGTAAATGTTTTGAAAAATGGCGGAGTGGTCATGCATCCTACGGAGACTTGTTATGGTTTGGCGGTGGATGTGATGAATGAGGAGGCTCTGAAGAAGCTGTATGAGGTAAAAGGGCGGGATTTTAACAAGCCGGTGAGTATTTTCGTGGCTGACATGGATATGGCACAAAAATATGGTGTGTTTTCCGAGAAGGCTTTGGAGTTGGCGAAAAAATACTGGCCCGGGGCATTGTCTTTGGTGGTGCCGAGGACTGGTGAATTGCCAGAGTTCTTTAATATAGGTGAAGAGTTTGTGTCGATGAGGGTGTCTGGGGACGAGTTTTGTAGGGAGATGGTGCAGGAATTTGGGCGGCCTGTGACAACTACAAGCGCGAATATGGCCGGTGAGCCGGAATTGTATGAGGCAAGGGCTTTGGGAGGTGTGGATTTGGTGGTTGATGGTGGGAAGATAGAGAGGAGAAAACCTTCAACTATAGTAAAAGTGGCTGGGGATGATGTGCAGGTTTTGAGACAAGGGGAGGTAGAGGTGTTCAACTAAGTTATACAATAGGGGTAAAATCCTTCAAGGGAAAAGTGTTTCGATAGTTTGTCTTGTTTGAGCCGTTTTTGATGTGTTTTGATGGTTGTTGTCTATATTTTTTGTGCTAATTGTGTGGAAGTCCTTGACCAGAGCCACTAATCCGACTAATTTTAGAGACAGATTTGAGTGTAAAAAAGTTATACACCGGGTGTGCACAAGTTTTGAACGGAAAGAGCGGATGAACGACCTTTAATGTTTATTTGAAGCCAATGAAGCACTTACCAGTCTTAAGGGAGGAGGTGCAAAATCACTTTGATTTACGCGGTGGGGAGGTGGTTGTGGATGCAACTCTCGGTTTGGGAGGACACGCGAGTGATCTTGTACAGAAAATTGGTGCAAAGGGAGTGTTAATAGCTTTTGATCAAGATGAGCGAAATCTTGAGGAAGCAAAGCGGAACTTGAAGGCTTATACAAAACAAATTCATTTCATTCACGATAATTTTCGTCATTTGAAAACCAGGGTCACTGAAGAAGGTTTTACTGAGGTAGACGCGATTTTGTTTGATCTTGGTCTGTCTTCGCCGCATGTGGATGAGGCTGATCGAGGGTTTTCATTTCTAAATGAAGGGCCGCTGGATATGAGGTATGACCAGCGATCCAAATTGACTGCATATGAGGTGATAAACAGTTATTCAGAGGAGGCGCTTGCCAAAGTTTTCTATGAATATGCTGAGGACAGGGGTAGTCGCAGGATTGCGAGGAGGATATGTGATGAGCGCAAGATCAAGCCGTTTGAGACGACAACGGAGTTCGCGAATTTTCTGAATAATATTCTGCCAAAAAAACAGTTTCGAAGGCACGGGAAGCTAAATCCGGCCACGAAATATTTTCAGGCGATTCGGATAGAGGTGAACGACGAGCTGGGTGCTCTGAAAGATGCTTTGAATCAAACGATGGAGATTCTGAAAGTCGGCGGAAAAGTGGTGTTTATTTCTTACCATTCGCTCGAAGACGGAATCGTAAAACATTTCTTTAAAGATTTGGAAAAGCCTGCGGTAACGGCTGAAGAAAGCGTATATCGGACTTTCGGAGAACCGATAGTAAAGGCTCTGACCAAAAAACCTGTGACTCCTGGCGAAAAAGAACTCGCGGAAAATCCGCGAAGCAGAAGCGCAAAACTGCGCGCGTATCAAAAACTCAAACTCATTCCTAAAACATGAATCAGCTAGTCCTCACACGAGGAACATACAGACGAAATATTTTCAGAAAATTTATGCCCAATTTTGAGGTTGGGCCGTATTTTTTGGTTGTGTCGCTGGTGCTTTTCGTGGTTTTGATCACGGTCATCACCTTGATGTTTTCGACGCGACAGGTGACAAAGGGATATCAGCTGAGCGAGCTGGAGGCAAAAAATGAGGAGCTGACAAAACAGAGTGAGGTGAAAGATATGGAGATGTCGAGGGTGAGGTCGCTGCAATTTATTGAAGGGTCCGGAAAAGTGCAGAGGATGGTGCGGCCTAGAGAGCTTGTGTATGTGGAAGTTGCAGGGGCCACGGTGGCGAAGAAATAGGTAATTTCCGAATTTTCATTATTGACTTTCCAGCTAAAAAGGGTAGCTTTTCTGTAAGGCAATTTAACCAAATTTTATATGAAACAAGGGAAAGATCCCCTGATGCGGTTTTTTAGCAAAACCAGGTATACGATAGGTGAATTTGCGAGACTGAGGCAGATAGTGAGACCGAGTGGGCACACGATGATTTTGCCGTATGATCAGTTTATTGAGCATGACAATCGTCATATCGAAGCCGAGTCCGATGCCGGAAATCCGCATTATATTTGCGAGCTGGCTGAGGAGGGCGGATACAACGCTGTGGCGATTCATTATGGGCTGGCAAAGAGATATTGGACGACTTTGATGGGACGGATTCCTCTGCTTCTCAAGATCAACGGAAAGACCTCTATACCGAGTGGTGAGCCGCTGAGCGTGCTGACCGGATCGGTGGAGGACGCGGTGCGAATGGGGGCCGTGGCTGTTGGTTATACGATGTATTATGGTTCGCCAAGGCAGGATGAAGACATTCTGCAGCTTGCAAAGGTGAGACAGGAATGTGATCGATATGGAATGCCATTGGTTGTGTGGGCGTATCCGCGCGGAAGCGCGGTGGACGCGAAGGGCGGGAAGGATTCTTCGTACATGGTGGAATCGGCCGCGCGAATGGCGACAGAGATGGGTGCGAGTGTGATAAAGATAAATTTGCCAAAGGCTGCGAAGCCTGACTTTTTTGATAACGCAGGTGTGCCTGAATACTATAGGAAACTGGAAAAGGATCTTCAGGCGATGCCGCTCAAAGAACAGCAAAGCGAGCGAGCGAAGCGAGCGGTGGCGGCGGCGCAGGGTGTGCCGGTTCTTTTCAGTGGTGGTGAACAAATCAAAGATGATGACCTGATTGCCAATACACAAGCCTGTATAGATGCCGGATGTTTTGGTTTTATTTTCGGACGCAATATGTGGAAGAGAAAAAAAGAGGATGCTCTGAAATTAACCAAAATGTTCCAGGAGATGATTGATAAATCTTAACCATTTAAATTCCTATGATTAAAATCGCGATTAACGGATATGGAAGGATCGGGCGCGGTCTGCATCGACAAATTCTGGGTAGCAAAGATATTGAACTGGTGGCTATAAATAGCCGCTCTGACGCCGAGTCCCATGCGTATTTGTTGAAGTATGATTCACTGTATGGGAAATGTAATGCCGATATAAAAGTTGTGAACGGAAATTTGTCCGTAGATGGAAAAGAGATAGCTGTTTATCAGATAAAAAATCCGGAAGATGTGGATTGGAAGAAACATGATGTGGATATTGTTATTGAATCCACCGGGAATTTTACTTCAATGGAAGATGCCGAAAGGCACCTGAGGGCCGGTGCGAAGAAAGTGCTTATTACGGCTCCGTGTAAAGAAGAATCGATTCCAAATATCGTGATGGGTGTGAATGAAAAAGATTATGATCCAAAAAAATATAATGTGATTTCAAACGCTTCTTGCACGACGAATTGTCTGGCGCCTGTGATGAAAGTTTTGGAAGATGAATTTGGAATTGAGAATGCTTTGGTGACGACTGTTCATGCTTTTACTTATACGCAAAATTTGTTGGACAATTCCAATCCGGAAGATTACAGGCGTTCGCGGTCTACGACTGAGTCGATAATTCCTACGACAACCGGTGCTATGAAATCGATCGGTCGCGTGATTCCTTCTCTGAAGGGCAAAGTCGACGGAATGGCTTTCCGAGTGCCTATTCCAACTGTATCCGTGATAGATATGGCTGTAAAATTGGGCAAAAAAGTGAGTGAAGAAGATGTGAATTCCGCCTTCAAAAAATATGAGGCAGGAGTGATGAAAAATATTTTGGGAACTACGGATGAGGAAGTCGTATCCGTGGATTTTCGTGGTGACGCGAGATCGAGTATCGTGGATTTGAAGCTGACAAAAGTTTTAAACGGAGACAATGTAAAGATTGTTTCGTGGTATGACAATGAGTGGGGATATATCGCGCGCGTTGTTGATTTGATTAAATGGTTTGTATGATGAAATTTGAAGATTACTTGAAAGGGTCAGGGGTTGAAGAAGGGCTGTTTCATGTGCTTGTGGACTTGAAAAACGGTATTGGTAAAATTGGCGATTTGATCAAGGTTGATTCGACCGGAAAAATCGGAACAAAAAATATTTATGGCGAAGAGCAGTTGGCACTCGATGTTCATTCGGATAAAATTTTGCAGGGAATTTTAAGTGAAAATAAATATGTCGGGATTTATGCTTCCGAAGAATCCGATGGAGAAATAAAAGTTGGTGATGGTGAATATGCTGTGTGCGCCGATCCACTGGACGGATCTTCACTGGTGGACACGAATCTGGCTGTGGGGACGATAATCGGCATATATAAGGCTAAAATTGTGATAGGTGTGAAAGGGGACGAGCAGTTTGCGGCGATGCTTGGAATATATGGTCCGCGGACTACGATAATTTTAACCGTGAAAAAAGGAGTTGTGGAATTTACAAGAAATAGTGACGGAGAATTTATTTTGAGTCGGGAAAATTTGAAAGTTGGCGATGGAAAAATGTTTGCACCCGGAAATTTGCGGGCTTGCAACGAGAGGAAGGATTATTTGAAGCTGATGAATTACTGGTGCGAAAATGGCTATACGCTGCGATATAGCGGTGGCATGGTTCCTGACATAAATCAAATCTTGATAAAAGGAAAAGGAATATTTTCTTATCCCGGATATAGTGAGGCGCCTGATGGAAAATTGAGATTGCTCTATGAGTGTGCACCAATGGCTTTGATCATGGAGCAGGCCGGAGGAGCCGCAAGTGACGGCAAGATGAGGATTCTTGAAAAGGTCGCGGACCATATTGATAAGCGGACGCCGATCATGATAGGCAGTACCACGGAAGTTGAGAGATGCAAGCAATTTTTGGCTTGAGCCTGTAATGTTTTTGCCTTTCTGTCGTTTTGACTTATAAGGGTAAGGAAGTATACTCTTTTTTGCTATAACAAAAATATGGCGGGCAAGGATTTAAAAAGCAGGCAGAAGGAAATAGAGGATCTGGTTTTGAAGGCACAAGGCGGTGATCAGGATGCCTTTGCAAAGATCTACGATATTTTTGTGGATCCTATTTACCGCTATGTTTTTTATCGTGTGAATGACGGAGAGGCCGAGGATTTGGTTGGTACTATTTTTTTGAAAGTTTGGGAACATATTCAAAAATATAAACAGGGCGTGCATCCTTTTTCGGCATGGATTTTCAGAATCGCGCACAATCTGGTGGTCGATCACTACAGGAGTGCAAAGGATCGCAATTATGAAGATCTTGATTTGAATTTGGAAGTTCCGGATATGAAGAGGGAGCATAATCCTATAAGGATGACGGAGAGTGCAATGCATCAGGAAGTTCTGAAAATGGCTTTGCTTAAACTGAAAAAACCTTATCAAGAAATTTTGATTCATAAATTTATTAATGATCTGTCCAATCAAGAGATCGCCAATATATTGAGAAAAAGCGAGGGGAGTTTGAGGATTTTGCAGTTTCGAGCTTTGAAGGCACTCAGGCAGGAACTTCATGATATGGGGGTGAAATATAACTTTTAGTGTAACGCGAGAGCAAAACTCTCGTTTGTAGAGTCGTATGAAAGAATTTGAAGAAAATCAGTTTGCGGGTCTAAAAAAGGCTTTATCTGGATTGCCAAAAGATGTTTTGACTAGTCAAAAGCGCGAAGCTATCAAGGCTGATATTTTTGGACCTATGGCTTATATGAGGCAGATGGCTGGTGAATTGCATCTCGATCCATATAGAAAAACGAGACTCAAAGAAAACATATTTTCAGGCATGGAAAAGATGCCACAACGCAGTTTTTTTTGGTCACAGTTTTTTCTTTTCAATAAAAAGATGGTTAGTGCTTTGTTGCTGATGTTTATGGCTTTCGGGTTTTTGTCTTTTTTGAATGTGGACACGAGGATTGTTTTTGCCGACACATTTACGACTTTGGATGATTTTCAAGGTGAAGTGAGGATTGAGCGAAACGGGCAGGAGATTTTTGCCCAAAAGGGTATGAAGTTGTATGAGCGCGACAGTGTTGAGACCGGTGAAAACGCTCTGGCCGTGATCAAATATTTGGATGACAGCGTTAGCCGTCTTTCTGAAAATGGATATTTGCTGATGAGTCAGTTGGATCGTGACGTAGATAATCCCGCGAAGACTTATGTGCGTGTTTCTTTGGCGGAGGGAAATCTATGGTCTCGCGTGGTTAATTTGGTTTCCGATCAATCTGTCTTTGTCGTGCAAGCTAAAGATGTTTACGCTCAAACAAATAAAGCAGCTTTTAATGTGCAGGTTGCCGATAAAGAGGTCCAGGTCCAGGTTTTCAGTCGCGAGGTTGATGTGCAAAGTTCCGGCAGTATGAGTGAAGTTGCAAGTGGTAAAAAGGCCATCGTAGTTGACGATTCGATTTTAGTTAAGAATATTCCTCAAACTGAACAAAATCTGACATGGGTTCAAGACAACCTGGAAAGTGACAAGGATTATGTTGCCGAGGTGGAGGGCCGACTTTTGGCTGCAAAGCTTGAAAGCCTTGGTGTGGATGAGGGGAGCGAAGTTTCATTCAGCAATTCTTTGAGAGAAGACGCTTCTTTGTTTTTGACTTTTGATGATGTTGAAAAAAAGAAAAAAGAATTGGATTTGTCCGAGAAAAAATTTATAGCTGCCGAAGTGAAATTGCATGATCAGTTTTTGACCGATGGTGAAAAGATTGAAATAAATGAAGCGATTAATGATTTTGATAATACGGTAAGAAATTTTCACGAATTGATCGATAATGTTAAGTCCAGTGATCCTCAATATGCGGTTGAATTGGAGGCTTATTTGAAGGGGAAGCTGGCTTTGCATGAAAAAGACTTGGCTCTGGTTTCTCCGAGTTCCCCTTCGTTTGAGGCGAAAAAAGTTATCAACGATTTGTCACTTTTGGGCGCCAAGGATGAGGACGATGCCAAGGCTCAGAGACTTTCACAACTTCTGGATGATCTTGCATTATTGGATGAAACTGAATTGAATTCTGAAAAATTGTCTAAAGAATCACTGGATTTTTATATAAGCGCGCTTGAAGAATCGAAGAGTCTTGCATTGACCTGGCAGGAGCCGGGTGCTGTAACTAAGCAGGAGCTGGGCGAGAAACTGGCTCATTATTCTGCGATTTTGGCAAAGCTTTCCGGAGCAGGTGTTGATCCGGCCGGTGTTGTTGGTGATCAAAAATCCGAGTCTGCAGATGCAAACGTAGAGGTTGAGGAAATAGAAGGGGAATTTGGGGTAAAGATCGAAGGTGACAAAATTCTTCCGCCTGGACTTTAAAGGATATTGAGAAGTCCAAGTATTGTTCCGAAAACCGCGAATATTCCGCCTATTATCCATAATCGCATTACGATCGTGAATTCAGCCATTCCTTTTTGTTCGAAGTGGTGGTGGATTGGAGCTATCAAAAAAACTTTGCGTTTGAAGAATTTTTTGGAGATCAGTTGAATTATTATTGAAAGAGTTTCGATTACAAAAATAATTCCAACTATCGGGAGGATGAGTGTTTGATCCGTGAGCATGGCTATGACGCCGAGAGTGGCGCCGAGGGCGAGGGAACCCGTGTCACCGAGGTAAAATTTTGCCGGAGGTACATTTGACCAGAGAAAAGCCAATAAGGCCCCGACAGTGACTCCGCAAAATGCGGCCAAGATGAGAAGTCCTTTTGTGAAAGCCAATATTCCAAACGATGTGAATGCCAGAATCAGCAGACCGCTGGCCAAGCCATCCAAACCGTCGGTGAAGTTTACGGAATTTGCTGTAGCGATTATTACGAAAATAAAAAGGGGGATATACCATAGTCCGATTTCAAAAGACATGCCCGGAAAAGGAAGTGCAATCGAACTGAAGCCCAGTTTGTAGTAGAACCAATAAGCTCCCGCGCCGGCAAAAAGAATGAGCCAAAAAAGTTTGAATTTTGCACTTAAGCCTTTGTTTTTTCCTATGCCGCGAATGTTTAAATAATCGTCAAGCGCTCCAAGCAAGCCGCAAGTTACCAGCGTGAAGATCGGAATCCATGTTTCTTTTCTGTTTAGGAGTGAATGGTCAAAAACACCGCGCGCCGAGAGGTAACGGGAAAATATTATAACTATGATGATTGTGCCCCATACCAAAAGTCCTCCCATGGTAGGGGTGCCGGTTTTTTTGGCATGCAGTGCGGAAAATAATTTTGCTTTCTCGCCGGATATGGCGTTTTCACGAATTTGTTTTCCGAAACGAAATCTAACTAATTGTCTGCGAAACCACGGCGTGAGCGCCATGGCAATGAAAAATGCCAATGTCGACGATCCTGCTATGAGGGCGATGTCTCCAATGATTGAACTGAGAATGTTTGGGTACATTAGTTGTTTTATTCAGCTTTATTTCCCCAATTATACGCTCTAAAAACCCAATCGATAAGTATTTTTGACTCTGTGAAACGGGATGGGCTGTTTAGAAGAACCGTTACGATTCTGTCGTTTTCTTTATTGTCCGCCACTGCGATCATGCAAAGTCCGGCCTGATCTGTTTTGCCGGTTTTTAGTCCTCTTATGTTGAAATATTCGTCATCTAAAAGCTCGTTTGTTGACGATAGATTATGAGTATATTTGCCGTCAACTGAAGTGACTTTTACTTCTTTCAAAAGTGCGGCATTCTGGACAAATTGTTTTTGATACATGTAGCGCGCCAGTTTTGCCAAATCATACGCCGATGAATAATTATCTTTTGTATCCAGCCCTATCGGATTCGAAAAATGTGTATTCAATAGGCCGAGCTGTAGTGCTTTGTGATTCATTTTTTTTACGAATTCCTCTTTTGAGCCTGCGTTGTATTCGGCTAAGGCTTCGGCCGCATCGTTTGCCGAGTGAACAAGTGCTCCAAGCAACAAATCTTTTACTGTGATTTGTTCGCCGGCTCTAAGGAACATGATTGAGCCTTCTGTAGTGGCGGCATCGTGGCTTATTTCCACCACATCTTCCAAACTGTTTTCTTCCAAAACTATCGTGATCGTCATAAGTTTTGTCAGGCTGGCAATCGGTCGCTCCTCATGAGAATTTTTTTCTTGAAGAATTGCTCCCGTAACCATATCGACAGCAATAGAAGAAGTCGCGCCCATGATTGGTGAAATCATGGTTGGATCTTTTACCGGAATTGTTTTTTCTTTTGCCAGGCTTTCGAAGTCGAAACTGGCTGTTTTTACTATCGCGCTTGCTGATGGAAGAATGTTTTGCGATCGTGGAGCAACATTCGGTTCAATAACTGAAACTATGTATAAACTGAGAAGGGCTGTAAACATGGGTAAAGTATAATCAATCCGGCGTGGATGGAGAAGGGGTTGTTTCCACCGTGGATGTCTCGGTCGAATTTTCCGCTTCCCCGTCTTCTTTCTTTGGGATTGCTGGCAATGAATAAAACTCGTCTTCCAGATAATTTGGCGAATTCACATAATCGATTCCGAGTTCCAAAATAAGATCCGTGCCATCGATGTATTCCAGATATTCGTCGGGTATTTCCATACTTTCTTCTCCCGGAATAATTTTTTGCAGGAAATCCAGTCCGTCGGGACGAGAGTCGATATTTCTTCCTGTTGAGTCTTGTTTTTGTTTGTAATAGTAGGTTGTTTTTTCAAGGTTTTTTGATCTGCCGTTGCCAAAACGATTTATTTCGAAACAGAAGCGTCTTAGTATTTGCTTTGTTTCAGCCGCAACTCCTCCGCGAGGAGTGCTGTTCAAAATCTGAATTCTTGTTTTGCTGCGGGCGTCTTTTTGAAAATTGAAATTCAGATCGAAATATTTCTGCATTTGTTGTTGGTCACCCGCAGGCAGGAGAACAAAGGCTCCCTGATAAAGTTCTCTATCAGGTGTATACAAAAATCCGCCACAACGGCTGGGGTCATCGTGGACCAATCGTTGCAAAATCTGATCGCTAGAATAATTTTTTGCCGCAAGACCGAGAGTGAGCATTTCTTTAATTTGCAGATTTGTTTCGATATTGTTTTTCAGTGCGTCGAAGATATTTTCAATTTTATCTTTGCTGAGAATAACATTTGTTTTAAGCGCCTGATCCTTGATCGCATAGATAATTTGTTGTTGGCGGTCGGATCGGCTGAAATCTGATGTTGTTTCTCTGCTTCGCGCATATTTTAGCGCTGTTTCTCCGTCGAGATGATGTTGGCCGGTCGAAATTGAAAAGGTTTCATAAAGCGTCGTCCCATCTTTTGGATAAAATGGATCAACTATTGTTTCTTTGACATCCACATCTATTCCACCTACTGCGTCTACCAAATCTTTAAAGCCAGCAAAATCTATCTTTACCCAATAATGAATTGGAATTCCAAGCAGTTCCTCCATTTTTGTTTTGAAATAATCGAGACCTTCCGATGAACTGCCAAAGTAATTTTTGGCATTGAAATAGACAGTGTTTATTCGTGAGCCTCCGATTTTTTTATCTTCCACATATAGGTCACGGGGAATTGAAACCATGCTGACCAATTTATTTTTTTGATCAAGACTGGCGACAATGATTGTGTCGGTAAGGTCGCCACCGCTGTGGTTTTCTCCTCCGGTTCCAATTAATAAAAAGTTGGTATGATCGTATGCGTCTGTCTCCAGATTGGCTCCCGCCAGCGATAAAAAAACGCTGAAATCAATCGCGGACAAAGCTTTTGCGATACCTGATAGCAGTAAAATTATGATGGAGATGGAGACAATAAGCGAAGCGCTGATGGTGATGTGTCTTGTGTAGCCGCGCGGCTTGCGTGGATCAGACGGGTTTATTTTGTTAATTTCGAAATTCATTGTGTTTTAGTTTGAGTTTAAAATTATCATGACTTGAAGATAATCCATGTTGTCGAGGGCGACGTCAATACCGATATTTTGCCATGTTGAGAGAATGTCCGAATCTTCAATGATTGAATCGACGATTTTGCTCCAAAGCGGATGATCGCGAAAAAGTCCGAGAGAGCTGCCACGGATATTGTAGGTGTTTAAGGCGTTTGTGAGATCACCGTTTGTGATAGGTTGTCCCGTGCTGATGGATTTGTCATTTAAATCTTTGCAGGCGGAATCTGCGGATTCATCTTTTGAAAGAGCGGTTTTTCCTTTTGCGGTGCGGGATTGATTGATTTCCGAAAAAAGATTGTTTTTGAAGTCGGTTAAATCTGTGGCGGTGAAAGGATCGTAGGAAAATTCCTGATCTAGATAGAGGTATCCATTTTTAAGTGCGATTCCGAGGCCGACTTTTGTCCACTCTTGAGTTAAAATATTTTGGCGGTGTGATGCGCTACGCATAAGTCCATAATGGGCAAATGGGATAGATATATCTTTGGCTATATTTTCATAGACAGGGGTGGTAATGCCTGCTGCGATGCGTCGGTCTTCCGGTAGATTTCCATCCAAATCGGCATGTGCGAAATAGTTGTTTGTTGCCATGTCCTGAGCGTGTTCCTGAGCAAGGATGTTTAGTGAATTATCCATGCTTACCGGTTGGAGTCCCGCTTTGTATCGACCTTCATTGATATAATTTAAGAACTCGTTTCTTGCGTCATTGAGATTTAAAGTTCCTGTGAACAGGCTTCGTTCGTGCAGGTCAAAATAATCCGGAATCAACGGAATTTTTCCGCCGACATATACTGGATGATTTAAAGTCGGCGTGCCTTCCTTACTGTTTATTTCCACTATGTAGCGGCCTGTTTTTTGCGGTGAATATTCAAATTTGAAATTGCCGCCGCTGATTATGATTGGTGTGCCGTAACTTGTGCTTTTTTGTGAGCTTGTTTCCAATTCCACTTCTTCGACATTGCCATCCGGCGTTATAACCAGAGCTGTTAAATCCGTATCAGTAAGCACTTTTCCGCTGAAAGAGATGTCTTCGTTTTCGGTCGCGGTGTCAGGTGGTGTGGCGGAGATTTCATCGGTCAAAATTTCATCAAAACTGTGTTCTACCGCTTGAAAACTGTCGCTGTCGACATCTTTAAACGCTGAAGAAAGGATCAGCGGTTTTTGTGATTCAGTGGTCGCGACGAACAAGGTGTATGAAATTTTGCCTTCCGAAAAATTTTTAAAATCGGAATATTGAACTTGAATATTGTCTGTGTTTTGTCTTGAAAGATATGAGACCGTTTTGTTCCCCTGAGTGAAAGATATTTTTTTTAGCGTGTTTGGAATTTCGGAAATTTCAAGGTATGTGTGATCTGAGGAATATTCTATGGAAGAAGAGATTTTTTGAAATGTGGGGGATACTTGCGATTCTTTTGGTAAAGCGCTTTCTACTGTGATATTTGCTATGCGGCTTTGGCCTGTTTCTCCCGGAATAATTCCAAATGAAAAATCGCCGCTTGAGCTGAAAGGGATCTGAATAATGAAATTTTTGCCGTTAAGATCACCTCTAAAATAAGATGTGTTTTGAGTTGAATTGTTTTTCAATATGACCGTAACGGAATTGTAGGAGGGAAGGTTTACCTGGCCTGCGATTTGATAAATTTCATTTTTATAAAAAATGTTTGGAAGATTTTCGTCGAGCGAGATGCCGTCGAAATAGGTGCTGGAAATTTCTGAGTAATCTGAATTGTCGGAAGACGGAGGAGTGGTGGTTGGGGATGTGGTGGCAGTGTCGTCGAAAGTGTTGTAGATGATGCTGCTTATGCCTGCGCGAGTCATCAGATTTTCCGGAAAAAAGAGCGGGCCTGTTTCGGTGAGGTAATTTTGAGATTTTGCGTAGTCGATATAAGGTGTAAACCAAGCCGTTTTGTAAACATCATCAAAAGGCTGGACGGTGATAAAAGATTTGACCGGCCAATTTTGGACTTTGCCGAGAATCTTTAGAGTTTCAGCTTTGTTTATAGTTTGGTTCGGGCGGAATGAGCCGTCTTCGTACCCTTCTATCACGCCGAGGTCGTAGGCTGTGTGGATGTAGCTTGTGTACCATGCGTTTTGATTGATGTCCGTGAATGGAAGTGTTTTTTCTGAAGTTGCCGGAATTTGAGAGCCTTCGAGGATGATTTTTAAAAATTCGGCGCGATTGACGGACTGGTCCGGGCGGAAGGTGCCGTCTGAGTAGCCTTGGAGTATGCCGTTTTCCTGCAGAAAATTTATAGCTTCATAATCCGGGCTGGAGGCTGGTATATCGCTAAAGGCGGCGAAGGCTGTTTGTGGCCAGATGATGGCAAAAAATGAGGCTAGGATGAGGGCCTTTTTGATTTTCATTTTTGAGGTTAAGCCTCGGTATTTTAGCGGTTTTTGGATGGAGGGGGAAGGCGAGATTTTAGAAAAATTTTAAGAAAATTTAAGAAGTGAGTGCTAGGGTTGTGGAATGAAGATAGAGAAGCGAAAAATTATTTTGATCGTGATGGCGGGTTTGGTTTTGGTGGTGCGGTTTTTGATGGTGAATGAAGAAGTGGTTGTGATCGAGAGGGGAGTTGTAAATTTGAAGGGCTGTATAGTGGAGGAGCCGGAAACGGGAGAAGATGGAGTGAAGTATGTGCTTAAAGTTGAGGAATTTGGGAAGGTGTTTGTGGATTACAAAAAATATCCGGTTTATGAATTTGGGGATCAGGTTGAGGTGAGGGGAGTGATGAAGGGGCTGGGCGAAATTGATGTCGGATATAGGCGATATTTGATAGGAAGGGGGATTGATGTAACGATGAGAGGAAGTAGTTTTTTGAGAATTGGGGGGTGCGATGTGAGTTTGGTGAATGCTTTTTTGTTTAAGGTAAAGGCGAAGTTGACAGTCGTGATTGGTCGGGTGTTTCCTGAGCCGGAGGGGAGTTTTTTGGCCGGCGTGCTTTTTGGGGCGAGGCAGGGGATTTCAAAAGAATGGAAGGATAAGTTCGCGGCGCTGGGGATAACGCATATTTTGGCGGTGTCGGGATACAATGTGGCGATAATTGTGGCTTTTGTGGGAGGTATTTTCGGGTTTTTGGGAAGAAGGAGAAGGGTTATTTTGACGATTGTGTTTATAGTTTTGTTTGTGATTTTTGTGGGGGCCGGGGCGGCGAGCGTGAGGGCGGGTGTGATGGGGGTGATCGCTTTGCTGGCTGTGTGGTATGGACGACAGTATGAGGCGAGCCGCGCATTGATTGCTTCAGCTTATCTGATGCTTTTTTGGAATCCGCTGGCGATTTATGATGTAGGATTTTTGCTTTCTGTTCTGGCCACAGGCGGGTTGATTTTTATTTCACCGAAGTTGGAAAAATATTTTAAATTTTTGCCGGAATTTTTCCAAATTAGACAAAGTTTGCTTATGACTTTGTCGGCGCAGATAGCATGTTTGCCCGTGATTATCTGGGCTTTCGGGCGCGTGAGTCTGATTTCTCCATTGGCGAATGTGCTCATATTGCCACTGCTTCCGGCGATAATGTTGTTTGGATTTCTTGCGGTTATGGTTGGAATTTTCAGCGTGACAGCCGGAAAAATCTTTGGAATTTTTGCTTACCTGTTGATGAAAATAATTTTTTTAATTTGCGACCTGTTGGCGTAGGGTGCGAGCGACTTCTTCCGCTTTGATTTTTTCTTTAACGAGGTCTTTGGTTTTGCGGCGGGCGGCAACGCGTGCGTTTAGATCGAAGATCTCGGCGCCTCCGGACTTGCCGCTCTTTTCAGCCACGCGATCCTCGGCTTTTTCAGCCAATTTCTGCTCCATCTTTGCGATGTCCTCCTTGTTTTTAATCTGGGCTTCTTTGTAAGTAAGCTCGCGATCTTTGTGTTTCAATTTCACTTCTGTAGAACCCTTGCGATTGAAATAATTCAAACTTTCACCACGGAGTTTTTTCTTGAGACGAAGGATATCTTCTTCTTTTTCGCGGCGTTCATCGAAGCGGACATAAACGATATTGCTGGCTTTTCCTGTTTCATCGAGAGTGGTTTGTTCGTGTTCACCAACGGAATCTTTTTTTGCTTTTTCTAAAAACTGTTCCGCAACTTCGCGTTCTTCCGATCCTGCGGCGGTGTGGGAAATAGCTTCTTTTTCCGATTTTTCAGCCGCATATTCGCGTTGTAGACGCTGCGTGCTCTGACGGGCCAGATCCGTGGCAAAAGTCTCGCGCTGTAGCTCTTCCATGTCACGGCTGATTTCATAGTCGCTTTCGATGAGATTCTCGGCTTCTGTTTCAAATGCTTGAAGAGTGCTTTTTGCTACCGGTGCTTTTATGCCAATTTTTCGTTTAAGCGCTACCAATTCATTTTCCAGATCAATCAGGAATGGGTCGGTATCGTATTCCGGGTTGTTTATCATAAAGAGGCGCAGAGTTTTAAGGCCATGGCCAACCGATTCCGGAGTTTCTTCTTTTATGGCTTCGCTCACAGTTAAAATCAGTTCGCTGCGTTTCATATTCTCGTTTTTGTTCTCTGCTTTTTCTTTATCTGTTATGTGAAGTTCGCGTTCTTCCGTTTTTTTCTTTTTGAATTCTTTTTCAGCTTCGGCAAGTTCTTTGTCAAATTTTTCCGTGATTTCACCCCGTCCACTCCAGCCTTCGGCGTCATATCCGGCTAGTCGTTTGGCGATATCTTCTTTTTTGAGATCCGGAGAGATCTCGGCGAAACGAGTCAGTTTTGTTTTGAATTTTTCGCGTTTCTGTTCGTATGCCGCGATGTTGTATGCGTCGGAATTTGGCAGTTTTATCTTGTCCGGAGAATCTTTTGTTAAAATATCGTAGTATTTGCGCAATTTGGCGAGGTCGATGCGGCCTGTTTTTGGGTCAGTGAAAAGATCTTCATTGGAAAAAAGTTCCTTGTAACGATCTTTCGTTTTTGGGGATAGGACTTTGGCGCGATCGATGGCGGTGTGCGCGTTTTTGACAAGCAGTTTTTTCTCGAGATCTTCTGTGCTTTCGGCGTCTTCAATCAGTTTTCTGTGTTCAAGGAGAGCCTTCTGTTTGTCTTCGAATTTGAGGTGCTGGAATTCTCCTATTGCATCTTTGAAAAGTTCAGGGTGGTCTTTGTAAATATCTCCGAGCTCCTTGGCGAGATTGACTTCATTCTGCATGAGTTTTTCGAGACGCATGGATGGGTCCTGGCGGAACTGGTCGTCGATTTCGCGATTGCGCTGGTCATTCCAAATAAATTCCCAAGAGGCCTTGCTCATTTTCTTTATAGTGACGCCATTGATGTTTACTTGTTGATTCTCGAAAGATAAGGCCTTCATCTCGTCGCGCGTGAGAGTTTCGAGTTTGGCGAGCATGAGTTGCTGTTCTAGAGGTTTGGCCATCAGCGATTTTTTCATGGCAGCCTTGATGACTTTTGGTGTGTGGAGATTGTTGCCTTTGTATTGTTCGAATTTGGCTTTGAGCTCTTTGGCGTTTTTGAGAATAGTCTCGCGTTCCGTCAGACCTTCGGCTTTGATGTATTCAGATTCCAGAGGCGAACCGATGCCGTTTTCGGAAAAAAGTTCCTGTAATTCTGCGAAAACCTTTCGACGCGGAGCGAGTCCACCACGATCAGGTTTTTTCCCCGTGAAGCGATCGCGGAGATCTTCCATGTTTCCGATTGTTGGCTTCTTTTGGCGCTCGTCTTCGAAATATTTTTTAAATCCGGCGATTTGCTTTGTACCGATGAGATGTTCGTTTTTGTCGATTTCAGAAAAAATTTCCTTTTGGATAGCCATGAGTCGCTTGTCGTCCGGTTTGAGGACGCGCTCTTTTGCTTTGTTGTCCCTGGCCTCCTCTTCGCGGCGCTGTTCAACTTCGCGTGGGAGATTTTTGAGTTTTTCGACCGCTTTTTGGAGGTCGGCGGAGTCGGTGATTTTTTCGATGCGTTTTATCTCGCGATTGAAATCATGATCGTCGATTTCCTGTGATTGCAGAAATTTGCGCATGGTTTCCTCGGCTGCGCGGCGCATTTGCTGCTTTTCGGCTGTGATTTTGTGAATGTCGGTTTCTTTTCTTTGTATACGACGGAAATCGTTGTCGGAGAGTTCGCCGGATTCGAGCTGGGCTTTGAGGTCGGCTTCGGAGTCCTTTTTCTCGGGATTGTTCTGATTTTCCGAATTTTGGGGTCCGTCTTCGAGTTCGTCCAGGGCTGGTGCTGGTTCGGGCATGAGTTATGAGTTTATGTGTGGCAAGCGGATACGATACAATGGAAGGGCGAGAAAGTCAATATGAGGTTTTTGGAAGAGCGGTTTGGCTTGTGGAAGCCGAATGAGGTTTTTGGCGGCGTACTAGTACGCCAAATTGTGGATTCCTGCACGTGCAGGAAAAATTTTTGGCCTTTCACTCCCCTCATACGCTACAAACCGAGAAGCCGCAACTTAGGCAGAGCATGCAGCCTTCGGCGATTTGGATGCTAGAGCCGCATTCTGGGCATTTTTTGTTGGCGATGATTTCCTTCTTGTTTAGCGACATGTGTTCACGCTCGATTTTGGCGGCGGCGGAAACCGGTGGCGGGAGGATTTCTTCGAAAGCGGTTGTTTGAGCTCCTACTGCGACCGGTTGTTTGGCGGTTGGAGTGGAGACGGAGACAGTTTCTTTCTTTGGAGTTTCTTTATGCAGATTCAAAACCTGTTCCTGGCGGCTGCCGTCGCGGTAGACGGTGCAACCTTTGAGGCCTGATTCCCAAGCCATGATATAGCCGTTTCGGACATCTTCGCGGGTGGCGGAATTTGGGAAATTGATAGTTTTTGAAATGCTGTTGTCCACATGTTCCTGGAAGGCGGCCTGCATCTGGATGTGTGCTTCGGCCGAGATGTCCATGGCGGTGACATAAACGCTGCGGACTTCCTCAGGAATCTGGGCGATGTGCTGGACTGAGCCGGTTTTTTGGATTTCTTCGCGGATTTCTTCTGTGTTTAGATTTAATTTTTTGAGCTCGGCTTCAAGGTGTGGATTCAAATACATGAGTTTTTGGCCGCCCATGACTTCTTTGTAGTAGGCGAGAGCAAAGAAAGGTTCGACGCCGGAACTGCAATCCACGATCATTGAGATGGAGCCTGTTGGGGCGATCGTGGTGAGCGCGGAGTTTCGGTGTTTGCGGTTTTGGCCTTTTGGTCCAAAGATTGAGATTTCCCAATTTGGGAAAGCGGCTTTTTCGGTGGCCAATTTTTCGGAATAGGCGTGGGCAGCGTCGTTTACCAGTTTCATCACTTTGCGGCCTGTGTCGAAACCTTTTTGAGAGTTGTAAGCTATGCGCATCTGATAAAGCATGTCGGCGAAACCCATGATGCCGAGACCGATGCGACGGTTATTTCGGAAAGTTTTGTTTACTTTTTCGACCGGAAAATCTGAGAGGTCGATGACATTGTCGAGCATGCGGACGCAGATTTCCACTGTTCTGACGAGACGTTTTTCATCGATTTGACCGTCTTGTGTTACGAATTTTGCGAGGTTGATAGAGCCCAAGTTGCAAACATCACCGTCGTGCAGCCATTGTTCTCCACAAGGGTTTGTGGCTTCGAGTCGGCCGAGGGCCGGAACAGGATTTGATCGGTTCGCGGCGTCCGGAAAAAGTACGCCCGGTTCGCCATTTCGCCATGCTGCGTTTATGATCTTGTCCATGAGTTCGGAAGCGGTGATGGATTCGTCTACGGCTTGAACGAAAGCTCCACGGCTGTTTCTGATGATGCGGCGTGGTTTCATTTTCACTCCTTTCCATTCGCAAAGCCATGGTTCCGGAGATCGGTTTTTTACGGCTTCCATAAATTCATCTGTGAGACCTACAGAAATGTTGAAATTGACGAGTGAGCCTTCCTCCCATTTTGCATCGATAAATTCCAAAATATCCGGATGATCGACGCGCATGACGCCCATGTTTGCGCCGTGGCGGCCCTGCTGTTTGATAACGCCGAAAGATTCATTATAGGCACGAAGGAAAGAGACCGGGCCGGAGGCCTGTCCCTGAGTTTTTGTAGTGCGGGTGCCGGCCGGACGAAGCAGATGCCAGCCGAAACCGAGTCCTGAGCCGGCCTGCTGAAGCAGCGCGGCATCGCGGAGAGTTGAAAAAATCCCATCCATGCTGTCTTGAAAATGAAGGACGATGCAGTTTGCCACCAATCTGGTTTTTCCACCGGCGTTTGTAAGGGTGCGGCCGCCCGGGACGAATTCAAAATTGTTTAGAACGCTTGAAAAATCTTCTTCAATTTTTTTAACTTCTGCGTCGGATTTGTTGTAGTTTTTTTCAACTGACGCCAGAGCATGGGCTACGCGTTCAAACATTTCTTCCGGAGATTCGCAAATTTCTCCGTTCTCATCGCGCTGCAGATAACGGCCTGCGATGACGCGAAGAGCGTTCGTGGAAAATGGCAGACTTGTTTGTCGACCATTCAAAATCTTTTCCTGTTCGCTGCGAATATTCTTGTGGCGCTCGCGATATAAAATAAAAGCTTTGGCGGTTTTCGCGTGGCCACCTTCGATGAGAATTTTTTCAACCAAGTCCTGAATCTGTTCTACATTTGGAATATTGTTTTCGTCTTTGAAAAAAACCTCCAGTACCGCAGCCACCTGATTGGAAATACGCTCCGCGGTTTCGCGATCATGTCCACCCACGGACTGAACCGCTTTCCAAATCGCCTCGGTAATCTTGCCTTGATCGAATGGAGCTACTTCACCGCTGCGTTTTTGGATTTTTTTGATAGGGGACATAATAGAGGGGTTAAATCTAGATATTGTGGTCTGGAAGCGACAAAAACACAATATATAGTGGGTAATTGAAATAATAGCAGAGGAGTTTGCCAGTTGAAAGTGGAAATTGGGGAAATCTGTTGACACTGGGTCGACAGTATTTCTTTAGTCTAACATCTTGGAGATTTCGGCTTGAGGAAGCTGTTTTCTTGTGACGATCCAGACTCCGGCGAGGACCAAAACCAGGCCGGTTAATTGGTAAATATTTGGCATCTCTTTGAGAAAAATCATGGCAAAAATCATGGAAAATGCCGGGAATGAAATTCCAATTGAAACGGCTTTTGAAATGTCGATACGACGGATGCCCTCATACCATAGACTTTTTGAAACTGCAAAAATGAAAATCCCGTTGATAAGGATAAGAGTCAGATTTTTCTGTAATCCGGGGATGGCTTGGTGGAGACTTTTTTCAAAGATGAAACTGACAAATAACAAAGCAAGACCGCCTATTAAAGATCTCAAAAATAAAACCACCGATGGCGGACAAAGTTCGAGGGCTTTTTGGGCCATGCGATTTCCGATAGGGAAAAAGGCTGTGCCAGCGATTATCATTAAATCGCCGACATTCATGGAGAGCGAACCTTTGTATAGTATCGTGCTGGCTCCTATTAAAATTATTAAAGCTCCGATGAGACGGTGTCGTGTGATTTTTTCGCCGAAGAAAATTCCACAAATTAAAAAAGTGAAGAAGACTTCGGATTCTAGAAGAATGGCTGTGTTTGTTGCTGAGCTCATGCGGGTTCCCGTGAAAATTAAAATGCTGGGAATGATGCCGACCAAAAGTGTTGTGCCGAGAATGTATGGCATGGCTTTGCGGTTGAAAATCAGACGCAGTTTTTTTGTGGCGAGCAGATAGAGAAACAAAGCCACTGATGCGGTGAGGGTGACCAGCGCGGCGTATAGGATTGGCGGCATTTGTTGCGTGACGTAGTTGATGATTACCGGAAAAAGGCTGTAGAGAACTACTTGGCTTATGACGAAAAGTTCGCCGACGCGTTCTTTGGAATGTGGTTTTTTCATGAGAGGGCTTGGTGAATTTTTTCGCCGAAGGCTTCGGCAGCGGCAGGGCCGTTTGCTGTTATTATCAAGCCGTCCTGTTCGACAGGATTTCCCGTGAATTTGGCGCCGTGCGTGCGGAGGTTTTGCTCATGAGAAGGGAATGAGGTGGCGGTGACTCCTTTGAGCAGGCCGGCGTTTGCGAGTATGGAAGGGCCGGCGCAAATGGCGCATGTGAGCTTTCCGGAATTGTAAAAATCTTTTGCTAGTTCGAGTGCCGGTTTGTAGTCAAAATAAAAATGAGAGCCTGGGCCACCGACAAAAAATACCGCGTCGTAGTCGGAGGGATGGACTTCGTCGAGGAGGAGGTCGGCTGTGAAGGTGTGACCGAGATGGCCGACAGGATTTTTAACGGTGCTGGCGGTTATCACCGTGTGGCCGTGAGATTCGAGGACTTGCTTAGGCGTGAGGTATTCGATTTCCTGGAAGCCGGTGGGGGAGATGAGGGAGAGGATGCGCATGATGAAGTTTTTGGTAGGGCTACGGGGAATCGAACCCCGGTTTACAGGATGAAAACCTGCCGTCCTAACCACTAGACGATAGCCCCGAGATGGACGGGATCAGTATAGGTAATGAGTTTTGAAAGTCAATCAGTTTGGAGTGTTGTCTTCTTTGCTGACATAGGTTTTGTCCGTGACGGGAGCCATGTCTTTGACTTGTGGGTTTTGATCGACATCGGTTGCGGCGGCGG
The DNA here is from genome assembly GCA_964531125.1 of uncultured Candidatus Peribacteria bacterium. GTDB lineage: Bacteria > Patescibacteriota > Gracilibacteria > UBA1369 > LOWO2-01-FULL-3 > JBAZZM01. The sequence goes on along the minus strand of CAZHDA010000007.1, from coordinate 4,074 downwards.
CGTCGGTGAGGCGGGCTTCAATGGAATCGTTTTCACTTTTGAGCGACTGGTTGCGGAGTTTTTGTTGTTCCAAGGTATAGCCTTTTTGTGCCGTGGCGTTTGAAATTAAAATAAGCATAACAGCCAAAACGGCTATCATGGTGGTGAGAGTTGTGATCAACATACGTATCGCTTTCTCGGTTTCTTTTGCGAGCGAGAAGTTTTTGCGTTTCTTTCGCGGGCGGAGATGGTATTCGACTACCGGCATGAGGTGAAAATTTATTCTATGACTTTGTACTCTACATTTATCACACCTGTGCCTGGGTCGGCAATCAGACTGAAGGCGGTTTTAGATAGATCGAGGACGCGGCCGGGGCCGTATGGGCCACGGTCGTTGATTTTCACCTGAACAGTTTTTCCGTTTGCCAGATTTGTGACTTCGACGATGGTGCCAAAGGGGAGAGTTTGATGCGCGGAGGTGAGTCCTTGTGAATAAAATGTGTCCGCGGCGGTTGCTTCTTCGCCCATGTTTCGACCGTAGTAGTAGGTGGCTTTGCCGAAGCTTAAGCCTTCGCTGGATTTTATCATTCTATAAATAATTTCTGCGAGGTAGCCGCGAGAAATTTCCATGTCCGGATAAATTTCATTTGTGGAATGAATTTCGAGGAGTCCGCGCTGTGCGGCGTAAGCGGTGTAGGAGGTATACCAAGCGTCGTATGGAGTGTCGGCAAAAAGGTATGGGGCCGGGTCGGGATAGATGATGTTGTCGAAGGATTCGAGATACATTTTGAGAGTTTCCACCAGATTTACATTTTGGTCCGGTTTGAATGATCCGTCGTCATAGCCGCTGATGACGCCTTTGTCCTTTGCTTCTATGAGATATGGTGTGAACCAGGCGTCCGCAGGTGTATCGGTGAAAGGGGATTCAGTTGGTGTGGAGAGCGAGAGATTTGGGTTGACGGCCAGCATGAGCATTTTCAGTGCTTCGGCGCGATTGATTTTTTGATTAGCTTTGAAAGAACCGTCGTCATAACCAGAGATGATGTTATTTTCCTTGAGATAAGTGATGGCGACGAAGTGATAGTCGTCCGGGCTTACGTCGGAAAAAGCGTCGGCATTTGTGGTTGCAGGTATGGAAAATACGAGGAGTGATAAAAGCAGAGTAGATGCGACAAGAAATTTGAATTTTTTCATGATCGCCCTTTATTTGATCTTGATGACTACATGGCGGCGGTCGGCTTCGCCACGACTTTCTGTTTCCACATCGTCGTAGCCGGCGCCCATCAGGTGCGTGTGAATTTTCTTACGAAAATACGATGACATGGGCGGCAGGCTTTGCGGTCTGCCCGTTTTACGGGCTTTTTCCACCAGACGGCTGGCTAAAGCAATTACATTTTCCTCCTGCCTCTTTTTGTAATCGTCAACATCGAGAGTGATATGAAATTTCTGATCTTCACTGATTCGTTTGTATGAAAGAACTTTTGTAAGGTGTTGGAGAGCCTGAATATTTTCACCGTGATATCCGATAAGAAGGCTAGGATTGTCGCTCTTTATGTTTATATTAAAATTATCCTCTTCTTCGTCTATCTCGATTTTTTTATAATCTACCCCAAGACGCTTCAGCATTTCCTCCAGCGTTTCCTTTAAGATGTCATCGATATCCATATATTTTATTGGTTAGAATTTGTGGAAATGACGCGCACGGTAGGCTCGTCGTCTTTTTTCTTTGGTTTTTCACGATTTATAAAGACCTGCTGAACTATACCATAAAGCGTGGATGTGCCCCAGTAGAGGCCGACGCCGGCCGGTAATTGAGAAGTGAAAACCGCTATCATTACAGGCAAAAAATAAGTCATCATGTTCGACGCCATCGCCATTTCGTTTGGAGTTTTCTTTTCGTCTTTTTTCTTATTTGTACGCGCCATAGTAAGTTTCATCTGAATAAATTGCAGACCTCCCACGATCAGCGGAAGAACATAAATATTTGGTTTAATCAGATTCATAATTCCAAAAAATCCCGTTTGAATGTCGTGAATAGTGAAGTCGGCGTAAGTCGTATATAACAGATAAGTTTTGTCCGGATTTAGGCCGCTCTGAACTACATAGAAGACGGCGATCAAAAATGGGAATTGCATTAGAAGCGGCAGACAGCTTCCAAAAGGATTGACCTTTGCTTCTTTCCAAACTGCCATTGTCTCTGAGGCAATGCGCTGCTGGTCGCCTTTGTATTGTTCTTTTATCTTTTCGAGACGGGGCTGGATATCCTGCATCTTGCGTTGGGAACGCATGGCTTTTTGCGAAGGGATCAGCAGGATCGTGCGTGCCAGAAGCGTGAGAATAATGATGGCCAGACCAAGATCGTGGGCAGGGAGAATCGCTGTCAGGAAAATAAGAAGATTGTAAATTGGCCTATAAAAAAGTCCGTCCCAAAGCTTTGTGAGCAGGCCTTCCTCGACTACGGTAAATTCGTTTGTCGTAAAGGTTTTTTCCGTTGTCTTAAATTCGATACGGAAACGGCCCGTATCGTAAAAGAGTGCATGATTCCATTTATCATAAATTACCGTGGTTTTTTCCCCATCTTTCAAAATAGCCGGCTTGGCGCCTTCGCAGTTCAGATCAGGAGTTGCTGTTATCTGTGCCCATTCGCCGTTTACATATTTGTAAACATCAAAAGGCTCGTTTGGACATTCGCTTGGGATGACAATCTCTTTCCCTGTGTTATTTTTGATCTGAAGAGTGACCGGCTTTGTGCGGGAATATTCGGTTTTTGTAGTCGTGAAAGAAAATTCTCCTGTAGGAATGACTTCTTTTTTCTGACAGCTTGTAAAGATGGCTTGAACTACGAGAAAAACAGCCAGAAAAAAAAGAACATTTTTTGATATGTCTAGAAATCTTTTATTCATGTTGTGCCAAGTCAAAGATTATTTTTTCGATGTCGGCTTTTATCGCGACGAAGTCTGATTTAAAAATTTGTTTTTTTGGAATGAGCACGAGATCGTAGGATTTAATAGTATTTTCTTTGTTTATCAACCTGATGGCTTCGTATGCCCTGCGGCGAATCATATTGCGTTCCACGGCGTTGGCGTGAAATTTTGCGCTTGCTGTGATTGCAAACCTAGAATTCTTCAGGTTGCTTTTCGCATACCTTATTATGAACAACTTTGATTTTTTTGAAAGCCCTTTCTTTAATAGATAGCTGATCTCACCGCGTGTTAGGCGGAAGTTTTTGGCGATCATTTATTTGGAATGAATTTTGACGCTAAGTTGTTTGCGGCCCTTTTTTCTGCGGCTGTTTAAAACTTTGGCACTGCGGCTTCGGAAGCCGTGTGTGCGCAGTCTTGGTCGAACTTTCAGTTTCGCGAGCATAAGGAAATTTGCTTAAAATTCTTTTGGATAGCGGCGGCATAGCCGCCGTTGCGGGCAGATATTAGCGGGAAAGGTGTGGATAAGTCAATGATTAAAATTAGCTAAAAAACACTTTTAAACCTTGCAAGGATAGTCGTGGTCTTGTATATTTTTCTCCAGTAAATATTTGGCTATGCCGCTGAAAGCTAATTACGAGTTTCTCTTTATAGGACGGGATGACAATAGTTTTCTTGAAAATTACTATTATGACCTGTTTCAGGACTTTGGCGAAAAAAGTGGTCAGATATTTGTAAATCTCGAAGTTCAGAATAATCCGGTGGACGCCGAGGAAATCGGAATGATGATCTTTGAGGCCATGCAGAAGGTCTTTTTTGAGGATGTGGAAAGGGATCCGTATGAAAGATTTGAGGTGGCGCTTAAGGCTGTGAATGACGGACTAAAAAAATTCAAAGGCGAAAAATTCTCCGGATATATAGGGAATTTGAATGTGATTATAGCTGCGATTGTCGGGAATGTGCTGTATCTTGCGCAGGCCGGCGATGCGGAGGCGTATCTCATTCGAAAAAAATATGTAAGTATCGTGAGCGAAGGGCTGAATGAAGGCGGGGCCGAAAATGGCGATGTTTTCACTACGATTGCAAGCGGGACTATAGAATCCGGTGATTTTGTTATGTTTTCTTCTAGCAGATTGTTGCGTTATGTGAGCAAGACCGATCTGGCCAAATGTGT
>CAZHDA010000006.1:15795-26566 GCA_964531125.1 uncultured Candidatus Peribacteria bacterium | reverse complement strand
TGATCACTGGGGCGTCGCCAAGTGGTAAGGCAGCGGGTTTTGGTCCCGCCATTCGTGGGTTCGAATCCTACCGCCCCAGCCAAGATAGAATTTAACTGAAAATTATATGGCAATATTATACCGAGACATGAAGTATAAAGTTCCACACATTAGGGTGGAAAAAAGAGATGAAGGAACTTGGAATATATTTTTGGCCAATTCTTTTGTCGGGCGTGAACATGTTGATATGACAGAACACGACTACGATTTTACCGAGGAAGTTGTTATCGATAAAAAAGGCATAAAAAATATTATTACTGCTATTTATGATGTGGTGAAAAAACAATCGGGGGATGATATTGAAATAAAAATCAATTATATTGAGAATAAACCTCAGTTCAAGATGACTATCGTATATGTGACTCCCGGCCACAGAAAGGAGAATGTATTAAATGTAAACAAATTTGAATTTACGCCGTCGTATAGCGCTCTTTTCTCTGCTCATAAATATACACGAGAAGAAGATCAATATCTTTATGAGCTTGGATACAGATTCGGTTTTCCTGGTTACTACGAGGGAAATGAACTGGAAGATTTTTGTAAACAACTAGAAAAGGAAATTAAATAGTTTGAGAGTTGTACGCTGTCTTATTTCATGCCAAAATGTATACTAAGTCCAGTTTCGGCTCAAAAGGGTACTAGACCCGAGTAGTCAACCAATCACTACGTTAATCGAATTTTACTGATTTAGTTTCGCTTCCGTGTTTGCCGTTTCGATTTTGAGATTTCTAGAGAAAGTATTGCAAATAGGAGAAAAAAAATTTTTTCTTTGTTTCGTAGTCTCTTTTAATGGATACTTACCTTCGTTTAAACTTCTAACGTCTTCAATAGAGAAAAAAGCGCATGGATTAAATTCTTTGATTATTTTAATGATATTTTGAAGTTCGTTTCTTTTCGCCACAATGAAAAGTATGTTTTCTATCCCATCTATATCCTTTCCGGTTATTTTAGTGAAACCGTAATCCTTTTCACGCAGAGATTTTTGAAGTTTTATGGTGTTTTTTCTTGTAATAACGTTTACAAGAACTATGCCCAAAGCGAGTCTAGTTTCAATAAACATTCCAATATAACTGCCAACTGCAAATCCTCCGGCATATGCGATGTAGCATAGAAAATTTTCCAAGTTTTGCATGACTTGTCCGATTATTACGATCCATAGCAAAACTTCAAAAAATCCCAATAACGGAGCGGCAAAACGATTTCCTCGAGCAAGAAACATAATTCTCAGAGTCCCCATGGTTTCGGTTACAATTCTAGCTAAAAATATTGATAAAGGCAGAATTAACCACTGATATAAGTTCGAATCTAAAAACGCTTCCATAAAATTAAATATTTATTTTTGTTCTTTGTATATTATAACGATTTTATTACATTTCGTCAATACGCGCTTAACGTGAATTAATCCTGAAATTCGAGTTGAATTTGTCTCATTTCACGCCGAAAGGTATACTAAGTCCAGTTTCGGCCAGAAAGGGTGCTAGACCTGAGTAGCCAGCCAGAAGGAACTAAGTAAATCTTTGTTGATCCGTGGGCCTATGGATGACGGGCATGATGTTAAAGTTTGATGTATACTATGGCTGTTATTTTTGTGACTTTTTGTTTTGATAGAAATAGCATTAGTATCATTGATTTCTGTGGCTTCGATAGGCCCGACCCACATGATAGCAATCAGAGAAGGATTGAAGCGTGGAGTGCGGTCGTTTTTTGGGATTCTATTCGGGGGAGTCGTAGTGGATATTTTGTACGCTTGTTTGGCTCTTTTTGGATTTTCAACCTTGGGTGTGTATTCTATTTTTAAATTGATTGCACTTCCTATCGGGACATCTGTGTTTGCTTTTTTAGCTTATTCTCAAATAAGCGAATTTATTAAAAATAAAACCGAAATACCTAAAAATGACAATCAGATGATTGTTTCCCCTCTTTTGAGAGGTATCATTATGACCCTACCTAATCCGTTTACAATAATCATGTGGACTACATTATTTTCCAGTTCCAAAATTCAAGGTTCGTTTTTTGTATTAGTTTTAACGATCCTTCTCGTAGGACTAGCTTGGATTCTGATTGAGAGTTTATTAATTTCAGTTTTTAGAAAATATATCAACAATAGCTTCATTAGAATTGTGGAAATATTTACGTCCACATTATTGATTTTTTTTGCTTTTAAATTTGGGTATGAATTTGCAGTGTCTCTTATGTTGCTCTGATTTTTTCGAAATATTCTAACAACATCTGTCTAAAGTTTATTCCTGTTCTTTCGATGTGTTCACTTAATACATTTGTTATCCCTGTTGAGTCTTGTGGTCTAGCTTTCGGTCTTACCAATAATTCTTCAGGAATATCATCTTTGAATGCCTCTAAAAGGATAGCTTTTTTGGTTCTGGCATCTCTTACCACGTTTGCTGGTAATGATGCTAGGTATGTAAGTAATTCTCTATCTAGGAAAAAACTTCTGCATTCCAATGGTCCAAATTCCATCATAACTTTTGAGGTTCTTAATAGTACACCTTTGTGTAGGTTAGTTAGCATCTTTTTTCTAAATCTTTGCTGTCCGATCTCGTCGTCTGAAAATGTGAACTCTCTCCATGATGAATAAGATCCAAGTGCTTCATCAGGTCCTTCACCCTCGTACACTAGCTTTATCCCATCTTTTGCTATAGCTTCTGCTAAAAATCGGTTATACATAGCTGTAAAGATGTTAAAATCTCTCCCTCTTGTGTCTTCCAGACTTCTTACGACTTCGGGGATTGCCGCTATGATTTCATCTTTTGACGCTGTAATAATTCTATGATCAACTTTATCCCCAAACCAAGCGGCAACTTTTCTGGCGTGATAGATATCGGTATGTTCTGTTTCCTCAAAGTCACTACAGTGAAATGTATAAACTGGCAATCTTCTTTTAAAATCGCCATATTTAAGCAGTAAATATGTTGTAATCAAACTGTCAACACCGCCAGATATTAATGAACACGCAGGAACTTCTGTCCATGTACGTTCTTTTGCTGATTTTTCCAATAGTGCTCTAACATTTTTGGCGGCAGTTCTTTCGTCTATATCTTCTATGTCAGGGGTTTCCTGTATATCATAGTATTTGTGGCTTCTAATTCCTTGCGAATCTATCGTCACTATATGACCAGGAGGAACTTCCATAACTTCCGAAACTGACTTTTTTGTTCCTTTTATTACTGCCGCAATACTGCTGGCGAAAAACCATTCTTTGCTTTGTGTGTCATATGTATAATGTAGAGGGTTTTCACCAATCCAATCTCTAAATAAATGTAAGGCTTGTTGTCGTGTGTCGTATACGGCTGCAGACATCATCATATTGAGTGATTCAATCGCTCCCATCCCTTCTTCAAGTAATATGCGATGAAGAACATCTATATCGATTGTGCTTCCGGATAACACATACCCGGGTATTCTTTGGGCTATTTGTTGAAAATTGAATAATTCTCCGTTTGCAACAAGCATATGATCTCCTGTTTGACAGGGTTGTGTTTGAGGTTCATTTGGTGCAACAATGGCATGTCGCTGGAATCCAAATGTCACACTATCGACGGAAACAGTAGTTCTTTCGTCTTTTCCACGTTGCATAATGTCAAGAGATGACTCCAGGTTTGCTTCTAAACTATTTGTTCCACATATTCCGCACATTTTTTTATTTTAGACGAGTATCTGTGAATCTTGTATCATTTGCCAGGTTTGATCTAAATAATTCATTAAAAATTTGGATTACTTTTTCCTGATTAAATCCGGCGCGTAATAATGTTTCTGTTATTCCTCCCTGTCCATCTGGATTTGCGTCTTGTAGTCTTGTTTTTTTCTTGTTCGTAAAGAAATCCGCTGGAATTCTTCCACTTTGTACATCTTTTTTGAATACAAGCCCCATAAATCCTGGTTTACCTCCAACTTCTGCTAACTTGTCTTCTGGAATGCTTGCTATGACTCTTAGTATGTCGGCTTGCATAAACGGACTGTAAAGTTGCGTTCCATATTCATGCATAGGTTTATACATTCTGCTTACCCCGTGTTTTGCCAAACCGCTTCCAAGTTGTCTGTTGTAAAATCCTTTTCTTTCTGCGTTTGGATTTCCCCATACATAAGCATGCCTACCCTCAGGTGAATTGAATGCGGAAATATCAGTACTCTGAATTCGTTGAGTCCTTCCATCCGCTAGTTTTACATCCCAGTTATGATAATCACCGAAAGCTTCATTTGCTCCCTCTCCTGTCATGGCATGGTGAATTCCCAGTCTCGTTAAGTGCCTGCCAATCAATACCATGCCGACTGCGCAGTATACATTATATAGATGATATATTTCCGATCTCCAAATCGATTCACGCAATGAATCTATTATTTCTTCCCTTGAGACTCCTATAACATTTTGTTTCATTCCAAACGCTTTGGAGTATTCTGTAGCCAAGGAGAGGTCATCAGGATTGCTTGAGGCTATTCCCATTGTATAACTTTGAGAACTTGATAATCGTTGCGATGATAGAAAAGCCGCGATCATGCTATCTACTCCACCTGAAAGTAGACAGGCTATTTCTGTTTTTCCAGCAAGGATTTCATCAACTACTTCATCAAATTTTTTTCTTACATATTCTGCGGAGTATTCAACATCTCCAAGTTTGTTTGGATCGAAGTCCAATGGAAGATGATGATGAAAATCCAGATATCTTTCCGTAGAAACATTGCCTTTCTCGTCTATTCTAGCTGTACTTGCGTGTGGAACAACTTGGGCATCTTCATAACCTACTCCCTCGACCAATTGAAGGTCCTTGATGCTATTGGCGATGTATGCTCTCCCGTCCTTCACTGCGAGATGCAGAGGCATTTGTCCTAGAGGGTCTCTTGTTACTAAGGTTTCGTCACCTTCATTTTCTACGGCTGAGAATGGGAGTCCTGTTTTTCTTGCTTTATCGATTTCCTTGGTTGGAGAGAAATCGATTTGGTTTGGATATCTTCTCATATCCACTACGTTGTTTTTTGACATATTAATTTAGGTTAAATATTTATTATGGTTGAGATAATCTGACCATTGTATCTTCCACAAATTCGTAATACCAGTTTGGGGATAGATCATCGGGATGTTCTAAATAATCCGGGGCAACTAATGGGCGAGTTGTTTTTAATTTTGACCACATTCCTTGTGTTGGTGATGTTTTTCCGTTTTGTATTTTTCCAGGAATAAATCCTGTTAATATCCATCCGTCTTTTTCAAGTTGTTCTTGTATTTTGTTTGTACTAGCAGTTAGAGGTAAATATATAGCATGCATTGCTCCTTGTTGTTCTTCAAGTTCTCTATATGCTTCTTCAAATGTTCTGTCATTTTCAGCTGGAACTAATTTAACAGGATTTTTATCTGTTTTTTCCGAGGGCGCGAGGATGTTCCATCCTTTAATTGATTCAAATTCGGCTGTCGGTTCTATTGCATCATCAAACTGGGCTTCAATCCCTAAATTGTACTGAAGAAATTTGTTCAATAGGTCTCTATTTTGCCCTGAACTTAGGGAAATTTTATTTTCTTGAAAATATCTGACAAGATTATCTTTGTCTCTAAATTGAAACAAGAGATCTAACACCTCGTAAGTTCCTTCTGCGTCGTCTGGCATTAGTAGCCATGGTGCAATTCCCCATTGTTGAAATTGAAGATACTTCAGAAATATTATTCTTATACCAATTCCTGATTTTACCGGATGTTCTTTCCCTGCTCGTTCCGGACAGTTTCGAACAGTTGTTACAAGGGAGTCGAATCCGTCCAAAAATGGGTTTGATCGTTCCCATTCCGCGAAAAATCTCATATATCCAAGTTTCGCGCTTTTTCCCCCCAGAGAGCCACTTTTTCCCATTTCGGCGAATCCTTCTCCGAATTCTGCGGATGCGTCGACCATTGAAGATGTTCCAAATTGTTCATTTTCGAGTTCGTTCTGAGTTATAGCCCAAAAAGCAGACCGTTGTGTCTTTTCCGATAAAGCTTGCAAGTTTTTTTCGGGTTTCAAGGAAGTCCCAGGGTAGTCCTCTCCATAGCAACCGTCTAATACTCTGGAAATTAGTATTGCATACCGTTCTCTCTCCCTATAAACATCTTCAGGAGGAATGAAGTATATTTCTGATATGCCTGGTACTTGATCAATCATTTTAATTGTTTATGCGCATTAATATATTCTTTAAAGGCCTTTACTAACGCTTCTGCGAGCAATTTAGTTTCCTCACATGACCTATCTCCAACTGATAATCGTAGAAATGGAGGTGAATTTTCCGCCATTGCTGCTGCCGCTGAAATACGTGGTATAGAAAAACCAAAACTTACACCTTTTGTTAGTGAAACTTGCATCTCCTTAGCCACTCTTAATGCTGTTTCTATAAAGCTATTTAGCGAATCCCTTTGTTTCAGGGCATCGTCTTTAAATTCAAATGTCATGAGTCCTCCAGTAGAATTGAATTTCCTGGCAAGTTCGTGGTCTGGGTGAGATTCACGCATTGGATATGACGTGCTGACTAGTCCTTTAAGTTCTTGATCGTTTTCAATCACATCTCCAACCAAGAGAGCATTGCGGGCAAATCTCCTCATCCTTTTTTTGTGTGTTTCTCGATCATATTTCGGAAAAATATTTGCCGCGGAGTCATACATAATTGTTCCCGTATTTCTTCTTAATCTATCAAAAGTTTTTGTTAGTTCTACAGGAATAGCCACCAAGCCCCCCATTGCGATATCCAACCCAAGCTGTAAATATTTGCTACAACTGTCGTAATATAATATTTTCACATGAGGATTTGCTTTTGCGTGAGTGAATGGATTTAATTCGCCTGACATTAAGCTACCGTCAATCACAAAATAGATATCGTCATCTAATTCCATTCTTGCCACTTCCTCAAGTATACCGTCCACATCAGTCATCTGTAATTCTGGCGTGTTTGTTAACGGGTCTAAATAAACAATCTTTGGTTTCGTTTCTGATATCAATCTTAGAATTTTTTCCTTGTCATGCGTATCTTCTCTTTGAATATTCACTCCTCTTAACCTGCTTATCTGCTCATCTGTCTCAAAATAAATATATTGGGGTATCAATACTGCGTCTCCAGGTTCCAATACATATCTCATCAAATAACTTTCTATCAATGTGTAAGCGGCCATTCCAGATGAAGTCATCAATAAGCCGGTTTCCCTTTGATCTATCCCCAGTACCTCCGCCATTTGCGTTTCGACATTCTTGAGTTGGTTGCTTTCATATCTATTATAATTAACTCCCGGATTGCCTTGTGCATCCAAGTTAAAAAACATTGTATCCCAGCTTTGTCCATATGAAGCTGACCTCCAGTCCAAGACCATTGAAGCACCCATTACTATGTGAAGTAACGCTCTGTATTTTTGTACATACTCTGTAACTTTGCGATTATATTCTGATGGAGGTATTTGTTCGCTCAAATCTATTTCTTCTTCCTGCGACATTCTTTTAGCTACTTCATCTAATGATTTAAAGGCCTCGTTTGCCGATCCATCTGTTTGAAGACCTTCCAATTCACAGTAATTTAAATATTCCGCAAGTTTTCCTTTTATATCACTCATTACTTCTCGGACATGATCGAATCGACTTTTAAGATATTCTACGTCTTCTCTTACATCTGTTGATTGCTCTGTACTCATTTGTTCAGATACTCTCATTCTTTCTCCATAATTGACGCCTCGTGTAACTGCCGCATCCTGCAATCTTTCTCCATAAACATTTAAAAATGGTACTAAGTCCCTATTTCTGAAGGGATAGTGCATTATACGTGACAAGTTGGCTGTAGTGATATTTCCTCCACTGAAAATGAGTCCCATTCGTCCATGTTGTTTGCTGTCAATTTTTCCAGCTAATATTGCCGCTAGACTAGCGGCTCCGGAAGCTTCCACCATCTGACTTTCATGGAAAAGCAGTGCTAGGACGGCAGCTGCCAATTCTTCTTCGGAAACTGATATTACATTATCAACAACTGATCTGATTAGATCTAGCGTTACGCTGTTTTCTTCAAGATTTACAGCTAATCCATCAGCAAAAGTTGGATAATTCACGACCCTTGTTACTGTTCCTTGTTCCAATGATTTACCTACAGATGCATATGTTTCTGGCTCAACACCAATAACTTTAATGTCTGGTTTTATTGTTTTTGCCGCTATTCCAACCCCTGAAATCAATCCTCCTCCTCCAACGGGAACAATTATTGTGTCCAAATCTGGTACTTGCTCTAGAAATTCGATTCCGAGGGTCCCTTGCCCCTGAATTACTCCAGGATCGTTGTAAGGTGAAACAAAATCCCATTCTTGTCTTCTAGCCAATTCCACAGCATAAGCTGTAGCTTCCTCTAAAGAAGCTCCATGAGGGACAATAGAATGCGAATATGCTGACAATCGATTTCTTTTTAGCTGACTTGCATTTGTTGGAACACATAAAGTTGTCGGAACTTTGAGTTGTTTAGCCGCTTCCGCTACAGCTAAAGCGTGATTTCCCGCTGACGCGGCGATAATAGGTCTTCCTACTTTTTGTTGAGAAAGTCTATTGTATGCTCCTCTAAATTTGAATGATCCTGTTATTTGTTGATTTTCAAATTTTCCAACAGCATCAACACCAGCTATACGTGACAACCATGCTAATTGTCTAATATCGGTTCTAATACAAACTTTTCGAAGCAATTCATTTGCTGCTTCAATTTTTTCATAATAATCCAGTATTTCGTTGCGCCCTCCAATGTCAGTAGAATCCCTCATTACTGATTTATTTATAGGTTTCGCATTTTATCATAATCTTTTTGAATTGCAATATTTCGTTTTCGTCTTCTAATTTGTTTTTCTTACTGATTCCAAAATAATTTCTTTTCTATACTGTACATTTGACGCCGAAATGTATAATATATCCAGCTTCGGTCAAGGTGGTACAATACCCGAGTAGCCAGCCAGAAATTTTTACTTTAAATACACAGCTCCTTTTCCTGATCCAATCCTCTTAATTTTTTTCGCTTTTAAAAGTTTGCTCAAATTGCTCTTTAGGGTTGGGCGTTTGATTTGCGGGAGTTTTTCGATTATTTGGCTAATGGAAATCGGTTTTTCGCCTATAGTATTGAGAATTTTTTCTTCTCTGTCGTTCCTATTCATTTTTCTTGAATAATCTACGGATGGATCCTCTTTCCCATCTAAAATATTCAGCATTGTTTTCTGTGTCGATAAAAGCTCCTCGCATATGAATACAACAAATGGTTGATAATTTTTCCCTGTATCTATCAATTCCAAGCTTTCCAAATATTTTCTTCTGTTAACATTTTTTATTATGCATGGCGGATATTCGGCTTTCATTAATATCAAATTCATGAGCAGGCGTGCCATTCTTCCATTGCCATCATCGAAAGGGTGAATAGCAACAAATTTATAGTGGAAAATACATGCTTTTTCTATGATATTAATAGTCTTTTCTTTGTTGAACCATTTTATTAACTCTTCCATCTCATCTTTTACATGAATCGGATCAACATATTTATGTATTTTACCTGCTATTGTAAGGACATGATTTGGTAAAACTTTATATTTGCCCGCATTTAACGGCTTTTTGATTAGTTGTCCATTACCGCCTTTTGCGTATGTGAAATGTATGTCTTTCAGCAGTAAACCATGAAGTTCTTTTATAAAACCTTCTGTGATTTCTCTATCTCCTTTAATTACATCCAAAAGATAATCTATCGCTTCGGCATGATTTTTTGCTTCCAGATAATCTTCCAAAGGCTTTCCTTCGGATGTCAATCCTTCTCTCAAGAAAAATGCGGTTTCGCCATAAGTGAGGGTGTTTCCTTCTATGGCGTTTGAGTTATACGTCCAATCAATGCGCAATTTTTCCTGCCAAAGCCTAAGAATTTCTTTTGAGAAAGGTTTGTGTGAATTAATTTTTGTTTGTAGATCCTCTATTCTTTGAATGAATTTGTTCATATCCAAATTATATCCATAAATATCCAGAAAGGCAAGCGAAAACACTATGCGGTTACAGTGAATCTCGTTGTGTGGCTTTTTGCCATGTGTTAGAATCCCGAGTAGCCAGCCATAAAAATCACATGAGCGACTCATTAGAAAGGACTTCGGAACTTGTTGATAAGCAGGATCTTATTCGATTCCTAAAGGAAAAAGGGAAAGATGACCCTGACGCATTTCGTATGCTACAAGACTGGCTTGCGATGAAAGAGGCTGTGGCTGAGCAAGCCGAAACTTTAGATGCAAGAGTTGATTTTGAATTGGAAAGAGCGGAGGTTTATTTTTTATCCGGATATGTTGATTATGTTCATGAGGTTTTTCATGATGTATTGTATATGGCAAGACAAGAAGGGAGAGAAGATCTTTGTGAAAAAATATTAGCTGAAAGGATGAGGATGTTAGGGTACTAGCCAAATAGTAGCCATCAAAACCATGACTTTTAGAGAGCGCGTACATGAAGTTGTCCGTAAAATTCCCAAGGGGAAAGTTTTGACATACGGAGAAGTGGCCAAAAGAGCGGGGAACGCGAGGGCGGCTCGAGCCGTCGGCAATATTCTAAGCAAAAATTATGATCCGGCAATCCCCTGCCACAGAGTTATCAGATCAGACGGCAAAATCAGCGGGTATAACCGCGGGGGGACAAAGAGGAAACTGGAGATTTTGAGAGAAGAGGGAGATCTATTTCTCCCTATAAACAAACCAGACAGATACAAGAGCTGAGAGAGTGGCGATGAAGAAAAT
>CAZHDA010000006.1:0-15695 GCA_964531125.1 uncultured Candidatus Peribacteria bacterium | reverse complement strand
CTAATTTCTCATATGAAAACTGCAAATCTTGTGATTTCCTGTCCGGACCGGCCCGGAATAGTGCGTGCGATAACCGAGTTTTTGTTTAACCACAAAACAAATCTGTGCGCTCTGGAGCAGCATATAGAGGACGGGCATTTTTTTATGAGGGTGGAGTGGGAAAATCTTGATTCCGATCTGGTGAACAGTGAGATTTTTGAAAAAAGTTTTCGGGAAGTGAAGGATGAATATAAAATGGATGTCAAAATCGACTTTAATAATCGAAAGAAAAAACTTGGGCTTTTTTGCTCGAAGGAATTGCATTGTTTGATAGATGTATTGGGAAGAGTTGAGATCGGTGAAATAAACATGGAAATCCCCTTTGTAATCAGCAATTTTGAAGACGCGCGGAGTGTGACAGAAAAATTTGGCGTGCCGTTTTTCCAGATAAAAGATGAGGCCGAGCAAATCGAGGTACTGAAAAAAAATTCCGTGGATGTGGTTGGCCTTGCAAGGTACATGAAAGTTTTGAGTGCGGGTTTTATAAACGAGATCGGAAATGACGCAATCATCAATGTGCATCATTCGTTTTTGCCGTCTTTTGTCGGCGCAAATCCGTACAGCGAAGCCCATCAACGGGGAGTGAAGCTCATAGGAGCAACTGCTCATTTTGTAACTCCGGAACTAGACCAGGGGCCGATCATCGAGCAAAGCATCAAGAGAGTAAATCATGGCTATGATATTGACGGTTTGAAGGTTTTGGGAAGAGAAATTGAGAAAGAGGTTTTTGCTTTTGCGATAAAAAAGTTTCAGGAAAACAAATTGTTGATTTACAAAAACAGGGTAGTGGTCTTTGCCTGAGAAAAGAAAAAAATGTATCTTTCAAGCATGAATTCGAAGATTTCTTGCATCGTGCCGGTTTATAATGAGGGAAAGAGGGTCGGCGGCGTATTGAACGCACTTGTTGGACATCCGATGGTGGATGAGGTGATAGTGGTGAACGACGGGTCGAGTGACGACTCGGAGGCTGTTTTGAAAAAAATAAAAGGTATCAGGCTGATTTCCTACAAAAAAAATAGGGGGAAGACACTGGCGATGAAAATGGGTTTTGAAGCGGCGAAAAATAATCTGGTGATGACTATAGATTCTGATCTGGTTGGACTGGATAGAGGCGCGATTGGTGACTTGATTGAGCCGGTCTTGAAAGATCGTGCCGATGTCAGCATCAGCTTGAGGAAAAACAGCCTGGGGCTTTTTAAATTACTGGGACTGGATTTTGTTTCCGGAGAAAGAGTTTTTGACAAAAAACTGCTTGGCGATTTTGGAAAATTGAAAAAATTGCCCGGATTTGGGCTTGAGGTTTATATGAACAACCTGATCATTCAAAAAAAATCGCGAATAAAAGTCGTGAAATGGAAAAATGTGATTTCGCCGAGAAAGTCGGTGAAATTTGGGTGGTTTGCCGGAGCGTGGGGAGACACGAAGATGGTGATGCAAATTGTAAAAGTGCTGGGAGTTTTTGGCGTTTTTAGGCAGTTCTGGAAAATGCGAAAATTGAAAGTTTAAATGTGGACGAGTGTTTTGATAAATTTATCGACGAAATCGTCTGAAGAATATTTTTGTGCTGTTTTGCGACAGTTTTCGGCGTTTAACTTGAGACATTTTTTGGCGTTTAAGGCGAGGTTATGGCCGAGATAACCATCGACGCCGTTTGTGATGATGTTGTTCGGGCCTTGGACATCGTAAGCGGCAACAGGCAGACCGCAGGCCAAAGCCTCAATAATTGCCAAACCAAAGGTGTCTGTCTTTGAAGGAAACACAAAAACATCTGACACGGATAGAAGATTCGTGAGCGCTTTCCCTTTTTTACATCCCACAAAAACCGCGTTTGGAAATTCTTTTTGCAACTCCGCCCTTTGTGGTCCGTCACCTATTATGAGTTTTGTGCCGGCAAGATTGCATTTCAAAAACGCGCGGATGTTTTTTTCCGGCGCGACCCTACCCAGAAACGAAAAGATCGGATGCTTGAGGTCTTTTGGTGTCTTCGCCTTTGGATTTTTTTTGAAAAATTCCAAGTCGACTCCGAGAGGAACGCTTACCACATTTTTAAAACCATTTCTTTCCAACTCCTTCTTCAGAGAATCGGTGCTTACGACGGTTTTTTGGCTTGGAGAATGGAACCAGCGCAGATAATCATAGGTGGCTTTTTTTAAATGGCGAATTCGAATTGCAACATATTCGGGCAGACGAGTGTGGTATGAAGTCGTAAATTTCCAGCCGTTTTTAACACAAAGCATACGGGCGGCAAGACCCAGAGTTCCTTCGGTTGCAATGTGGATATGAGCCGGCTTTATGCGATCCAACATTTTTTTCAATTTCCATTGCGGCAAGAAGGCCATACGGATTTCTGCATAATAAGGCAGTGGAAGATTTGGGAATTGATGCGGGTGAATTATATAGACCTTGTATCCCCTTTTCTCAAGCCCCTTCTTTGTAAGAGCAATGGAGGTGACTACACCGCTTGTGTTTTCAAGCCAGCTATCGGTTATTATCGCTACTTTTTTCATTTTTTTTCTTTCTAAAGAATACTACATAGGCGACTACTATGATGACGGCGAGAAGGATTGTGATCTGACCGTAGAGCCCGAAATACTCGCTGATCAGCGCGTAAGATTTTCCGAAATAGAAGCCGATGACCATGAGGCCGAGAGATTTGAAGATGGTGACAGCCAGATTCAGCCACATGAAACGAACATAAGACATTTTGCTTAAGCCGGAGGCGATCAGAACAAGCATGCCCCAAGGCTGAGTTTTGCCTATCGCCAAAGTTTTGCCGGCGTGATGATGAAAGTGACTCTCGGTTTTCATAAGCTTTTCCTCATTGATCCCAAAAAAATTTCCCCACCGGTGTATAAAAGGCCGACCTCCGAAGCGCCCGATGCAATAATAAATAGTGTCCCCAATCAGATCGGCTATAACAAGCAGCCCATAGGTAATATAGGGATTTAGAATGCCTGTGGAAACCAAAAATCCACCGATAACCGAGACTATAGGGCCCTCCGCAATAGCCCATGGGAAAAGCAAAACATACTTGTATGTGATGAGCAGTTGAATTGCGTTTTCAAGTTCGAACATATGAGTGTGTTGTGTGAATTATGCCATAGCGTGACTGCGTTTGCGAGCCATGAGATGTGTTATACTCTGTTTGCATGCAACATTTTTTTGTAAACGAAAATTTGGAGAAGGATATAGTGACGATCAGTGACGAAGATGTTTTGCATCAGATGATCAAGGTTTTGCGATTTCGTGTCGGAGATGAATGTGTATTGCTGGATGGGAACGGTGGAAAGGCGGCAGGTAAAATTGATGAATTACATAAAACAGCCGCTAAAATACGAGTTGGAAAATTTGAGCAAATGGCAAAGACCGGAGCGGAATTAAGGCTATTTGCGGCTGTGAGTAAAAAGCCTGAGACCTTCGAAATGATAGTTCAAAAAGCAACCGAGCTTGGCGCGACAATGATAACCCCGGTTTTGACTTCCCGTTGTCAGGTGGAGTCTATTCGAAAACCGGAGAGGCTCAAAAAGATAATCAAAGAAGCGGCCGAGCAAGCAGAAAGATTTTTTCTGCCGGAGCTTGGAGAAATTTTGAAACTTGGGGATTTGCTAAAAAATCCGCCTGATGGAAAACTTTTATGCGGAGACGCGCGGGACTATGACAAGAAATTAGGAGAGATGGATTTTGGAGGCAATATCAATCTTCTCATAGGTCCTGAAGGAGGGCTGACAAAAGAGGAAATCGCTTTAGTGAGAAATGCCGGAGGGGTTATCTTTTTGGTAAACAGAAATGTTTTGAGAATGGAAACCGCGGTTATAGCCGCCTTGGCCGTAATTCAATCAAAGTGTTTGTGAAGCAGTGCTGTGTTGTCGAGCCTCTTTTTCACGACTTATACATCTAAAGATGTATTTTGCATTTGGAATCGTTTTGAAAGTCAAAATTGCATCCGAAGCGTTCAAAAATATTTTTATATCTCCGTATTTTAGAATATTTGGTAAAAATCCGTTGCTCAATCTTTCAATATTCTGAATTTGAGCCATATCCACAGCTTCGACAACATCGTGAAAAAAAAGCGTTTTATCCTGATCTATCACACGAATATCGGTAATGATTCCCACACTTAAAAAATGATTGAACATGTGAAGGAAGAACCTGTGCATAAAAATCGTGCCGGTAAGAAATGCTGTGATAAAAAACAATTTTAATTCGACATTGCCACGTAAAAGTTCCTGAATTTTATCGAAATACAGAAGCGTGATAATCGCAACGAATGTAAAGATAAGCAGATATATAAAATCCCTAACGAGGGTAATCCAATGCTTCCTGAAAAAACAAATAAAATTTTCATGGGCTTGTTGTCCCTTAAAGTAGAGATCTTTGTTGTCATTTATAGTGTCCATAGGAATCGAATTGTGAATATCGTATGAGCTATGACCGCTAAAACATATAAAATTGCGACATGTTCCTTTGTGATCAGTTTGAAGAGTTTTGTGTATTTTGACTCCGGAAAATCATATCTTCGGTTGTAACGCAGGAGCCTGTTTATAACCAGCACAAAAAAGGCGAGCGAGCCGACGAGGATCACGATCATGAGTGATGTGAATAGCGGCATAGAACCTGATTATAGATTGCCCTTTGGTAAGGTCAATTATAGTCCAATGCCAAGGCTTAAGCAAACTAGTTTGTGACCCTGATGGTCATTTGCTTCGTGGAGATCGTATTATCAACATCGGAAACTTCCAACTCCACCGTGTATGTGCCGGCCGTGGTAAAACTATGTGTCGGCTTTACGCTCGTGGAGGTTGCACCATCGCCAAAATCCCAGAAGTATTTATTTACCGAGCCTGTGGAACATGAAGGATCAAATGTGGTTGAAAATGGCGCCTTTCCCGATGTGAAAACGCTCGTGAAACAAGCCGCAAGCGGAACCTCGCGGACTGTGACCGATAGAGAGGCTGTGTCCTGAGAATTATCCGAACCTATAGCCGTAACCGAAACTGTAAATGTGCCTATAGATGTATAGCGATGTGAAATAGCAGAAGATCCAAGTTTTATTGGGCTGCCGTCTCCAAAATCCCATCTATAACTCGTAATAGTGCCACTCTGATATGTGGAGCCGGAAGCGTCGAAATTTACCGTAAGAGGCGCGCTGCCATCTATCTTGTCGGCAGTAAGTTTGGCTACGATGCCTTGTGGCTGAGTCTCGATTTTTACCGTAGCCAATCCGGAATTTCCTGTGGCATCAGTGACGGTGAGTGTAACCGTATATGTGCCGACAGAGGAAAAAGTGTGAGTCGCTGTTTTTCCGGCTGCATCAGTGAGATCATCCCCGTTGAAATCCCATTTATAATCGATGATATTCGAATCGCTGTCAGTGGATTTTGAAGCGTCGAAATCTACAGTCAACGGAACTTTTCCCGTGTAAGTGTCACCGTCTTTTGAAAGTTGCGGAGTCATGCCTATCACAGCCACCGGTGTACCCTGAGGCGTTTCAACTTTAAAGCTTAGCGTTGTCTCTCCATCGTTGTCTTTGCTATCCGTGACCCTGAGAGTGATTTGGTAAGTCCCCGGCTTTGTAAAGGCATGAGAAACGGTGGCAGTATTCGCAGGTTTTGTGCCGTCTCCAAAATCCCATTCGTACTTGGTAATATTTCCGTCCTTGGAAGTGGACTCGGCTCCACGGAAAATATAGGATTCACCGACTGTATATTTTCCCGGATCGTCATTTATTTTTATAACCGCTGACGGACCGATTTTTTCTTCCACGATAATTTCCTTCTCAGCTGTTTCAAATTCTCCCGTAGTGGATGTGACACGCAAACCAACCGTATATCGTCCAATTTTTTCGAAAGTATGTGTGACTTGATCCCCTTTCGCGTCATCATATTTTCCGTCTTCGTCCAAATCCCATTCGTATGAGGTGATCACGCCGTCCGGGTCGGAAGATGAGGTCGCATCGAATTTCACCTCCAGTGGAGCTTCGCCGGATTGCGGATCCGCGCTAAATACAGCGGCCAAAGCCTCATTTGAAATGGAAACAATGCGAGTATACATATCCTGGAATTCTTCACCTGTTTTGCGATCGCGACGCGTAACCGTGAGAACCACATCGAAACGGCCGCGCCCTTTATTTTTGTAAATATGACTTACGATCTGATTTGTACCACTCTCTCCATCGCCAAAATCCCAATCGAAAGAAATGATCTGGAAATTTTTTGTATCAACGGGAACATTTGAAGCGTCAAATTTTATTTCAATCGGTGCGGTGAGAAGAGTCGTGTCCTCCGGAACTGTGACTATAGGCTCAAGCAAGCCGGGACCGATATCGACGCGTTTCGAATCCAGATAAATATAGGCGCCCATCCAAATAAAAAGGACTATAAGCAAACTTGCGCCTGAGAAAATACTCGTTCTTAGCGCGGCTTTTTTTGCGACTTTGTCGTCTTTCTTTGCCATGCTGGCGCGAAAAAGTCCGATCATCGTGAATGTGAAGGCCGTGAGAGCTATAAGCAGGAAGATGATATGAACAAATGTGATCAAACCGTTAACAAAAGTCGGCTGATTTATTCCCAAAAGTGACGCGATAGGATTTACAGTATCGGCAGAGCTCTGAGCCAGGAAAATAAAGGCAAGGAAAAGGAAAATCATAAGAACGGCACCGAAGGCGCCGAGACATCCAAGTATAGCCTTGTTCTTTGCCGGGTTTGGTATGGACTTTCTGGCACCGGTTGGCACGGAAACGACAGGCGGTTTTGCTGCGGGATTTACTTGGGAAGTAGATGACGAATGAACGGGAGTCCGAACATCTTTTGTATAATTATTTACCTTCGGGCCGTCACTGCCGGCTTCCAAATCTTCAGGCATTTGCTTGGATTTATCTTCCATATTTGCATTTAATTAATGAATTTAATCGCGATGGTTTGAGTACTTTTTACTCCGTAAATATCGACCACAGTAAGCTGGACGGATGTCTGGCCCCATGCTTTTTCAAAATTTGTCTTCCATGTGCCTGGCAAGCTGGTCTTGAAATCCTCGTCATCCGTTTTTATGCCATTTCCACCTGTATCAAAATAGATGTTTTTGTCGATAATATAATACGCGATGTTTCCTTCCGACTTTGAAAAATCGAAGGTGACAGATCCTTTTGTCCCTTCCAAATAAACGGCTCCATCAGCCTGAGGAAGTGGCGATGTAGTTAAAACAGCTTTTAATTGGCCGATATCGCCGGCTCCGCCACCTGTTATGGAATCGCCTGTCGGACTTACAACCACTTTTACATTTATCTGATTTACGACATCGTCTTCATTTCCCTGATCGTCAAAAACCGTCAGTTTTACTTTGTAGTTTCCGGATTCCTTGTATTCGTAAGAAGGATTTTGAATGTCGGAATCATGATCGTTGTCCTTGAAACCGTCGCCGTCGGAATCTGCGTTGACCAGATTTGAAGCTGTATCAAAATCCCAGACATATTTGATTATCTTTGCGCTTGAGGCCTGATCCGCGGCTGAATTATTGTGAAAGACAACCTTCCCATCTTTGAATTCAAAAGTGAAGGCGGCTACAGGCGCGTTGGCCAAAGGAATTTTTATAGTATTGATGACGTCGTCGGAATTTCCCTGATCGTCCGTGACTGTCAATTTCACGCTATAGGTTCCATATTCCGTGTAAAGTTTTTCCGGCTCTTTGGCCTGTGATTCAAGATCGTTATCTTTTGTTCCATCACCGTCCGAGTCGGCTGTTTCCAGATTTGAAGCCGTATCGAAATCCCATTTATAACTTATGATTTTGGATCCGCCCGCTTCGTCCGAGGTGGAATTATTCAAGAACTTAATTTTGCGACCATCAGATCCTTCCACTACCTGCGCTTTGAAAGCGGCAACAGGGGGTTTGGCAAGAGAATCAACAAAAATACTTATAGGCTCGGAGATGCTTTCCCCGCCTTTGTCGTCTATTACTTTCAAACGGACTTTATATCCGTTTAGATTTTTTGCCGTATATGTGTGTTCAATTGTTGAAAATTCAGTCGGCTCGTTGTTGAAAAAACCATCCCCTTCAAAATCCCAAACATACTGAATAATACTTCCGTCAGGATCTTTTGAGGCGCTTGTAAATGTGATCTTTTCGCCGGCCAAAATCTTTGTGACATCCACATTAAATTTTGCGACCGGAAGTTCGTTTGCCCCGTTTATGACGGTGATTTGCGGAACCGTGTCTTCGTTATAAATATCTTCGCTTGAGAAAGTGAGATTGTCTTTGTCCGTGACAACGAGAGCAAAACCATAAGTTTTTTCTTTGCCTGCCTGTCCTTTTGTACCAATTGTTATTTTCGCGCTATCATTTGTAGTTACCTGCATACCCAGTGGCTCCTCCGGATCATCCATATCGAAATACCACCAACGGTATTGTACTATGTCGCCGTCCGGATCTTCCGCTCCATATGCCCGCAAG
Source organism: uncultured Candidatus Peribacteria bacterium (assembly GCA_964531125.1). Classification (GTDB taxonomy): domain Bacteria; phylum Patescibacteriota; class Gracilibacteria; order UBA1369; family LOWO2-01-FULL-3; genus JBAZZM01. The sequence continues at coordinate 7,211 of CAZHDA010000006.1, read as the reverse complement.
TTCATCGTAACAGGCGTAGTAAGATCGCTTCCACCACTAACCGGCAAGGCCTGAATCGCGGAGAATGAAGGAGGAACGCTGGCGATTTTTATACGAACAGTGTCTGTATCGTTCAAAGTTGGATCGTCTTTGTCGGAAATTTTCAGAGTCACCTCGAAATATCCCGGATCTGCCGGACTTAATTCGTCAAAAGAATGAGTTGCCTGCTTGTTTGAACTGCGGCCAGTATCACCGAAATCCCAGCTATAACGGAGATTTCTGCCTGTGCCGTCTTTGTTTACGGAGAATCCAGCGTCAAATTTTACGACATCGCTGCGAGTCAGCTCTATAGGATCTGTGCCGTCATATTCGTCCGTGACATCCGCATCGTCCACGAAAACCTGAATACGCGCGATAGGATCTGTGCCGCCGCCGATGAAGATGCGTTTTGTAATGGTCTTGTCGTTGTCATCGGCGTCGTAGACGGTGAGATTTACCGTGTAGCGGCCGGCTGATGTGTATTTGTGTGTAATAGTTTCTGTTCCAAACATATCTCCTGAAGCGTTTTCCTGATCACCGAAATCAATATCGTATGCCACGGCATTTTCACTTGTGAATGAGAAATCCAAATCCGCCTGTCCGGCAGCATCGAGATTTGCTGTGACAGCCTGATCCGGAGACCAAGCAATATCCAAAACATCATTTACTTCGATAGTTTGAGTTATCGAATCTTCTTCCACGACCGGATTACCGGCGGTATTCAGATCTGTAACTTTCAAAGTAACCTGATAACTGCCGCGTTCCAGAAATTTTATAATTGGCCTGACCTGATCGCCCGTCACCGGATCGGAAACCCAATGCCATGTATTGCTTGTCTCGTCCGGAACTATTGCCCAATCATATTCCAAAGCGTTGTTCGGACCGTCCGGATCGTATGAGCGACCGGCATCAAGTTGAAAAACGGAAGGCTGATTTTCGTCTTCACTTTCGTAGTCAAATTGAGCAACCGGCGGCTGAGACTGAACGAGGTAATTATTCAAAGTTGCCGTAGATTGGTCTCCGTTGCCGTTTGTTACTGTAAGCGTTATGTTGTAACTTCCCGGATTTGGGAATTCCACATTTATAGAACGCAGATTTGCCCCGCTGTCGCTAAATGTAAAAGGCGTTGGTGGCGTCGGCGGATTTTGAACTATGGTCCACTCGTATTGGCGAATCTGTCCAACATCAGATCTGGACCTTGATCCATCAAAATTTACCGGCGTGTTGATGTAAGCGTTGTTTGGCGGAGTGGCTTCGATACGAGCCGAAACATTATCGATATGGACCGTGAAGATTTTTCTGTCTGTAGTGCCCAGAGCGTTTATCACGGCGAAGGTCACTGGATAATCCCCGGTTTGATCATAGACATGAGTAGTGGTGGCATTAGCCGGTGAAAAATCCAAAATCGTTCCGTCGCCGAAGTCCCATTTATACTGAGAAGCCGTCGTGGCACTTCCGTCAAATGTAATTCCGGCTTGAGCCTCAGTAAGAGTGAAGGTTATGTCGTTTCTATCCACGCTTAAAATTCCATCCACATAATGACTTATCCAGTTTGGCGGAGTTGGAGGAGTGGTGCCGCTGTAAGCATGAAGATTGATTTCGGTAGCAGGCGGATTTACCTTTATGTTTAAAACGCTCAAGCCCGGACCGAATTTAGTATCTTCGTTTGAAGCGATCATGACGGCAGACTGGTATGAGCCTGCTCTATGAAACGTACAACGCTGGGCTGTACGACCAAGAACACCGGTGCTTGTCGGGATTGCAGGACTTGGAGTGTAGTATGGTGAAGTAACATTTTCGCAAGTCATGATATCCGAATTTGTCAGACCCGGGGTAACCATAGTTCCAGGTGGCACTTGGTAGAGATTTTGAATTGGCATCACTCCTGCAAGATCCCATACAATTTTTTCACCTGTTATACTTCCGCCAGCCGGATCGGTAGAACGGAAAGTATCGAAAATAACTGTGAGTGGAGCGTTTCCCTCTACCACATCAGCAGTCAATCGAGCGCGCACGAAATCGATCTTGAGAAGTTCTTCGTAGAGTTTTGCCTGCTGACGAAGACCTTCGAGCAATGGCTCCGCAGCCTGTGCAATATCCGTTTCTATATCCCATGACACGATGTGTCCCTGCAATCCGGTGTAATACAAAATCATGTTTGTAAAATAGCCAGCTGCGTCCCCTTCCCCAATCGCCTTGATAATTGAAACATAGCTCCAAATTTCGTTCAGTTCTTCGAGTTTTTTCGTCAATACAGATTTGTAGTTTGCGGCAAGATCTTCGACAATCGGGTAGATACAGATCTTTAAATCAGTAGCCGCGAGTTTTCCTCCTTCGGCATAGCCTCCTTTTGGCGCAATTCCGTCACATGTATGTAAAGGTGTGAAGTAATAAAGTATTTGATTCCACTCCATGAGTAATCTTTTTCCTCCGTCATATTTGAAGAAACCATCCTGTTCACAATTGTTTTTATCGTCAACTGCCTCATCAAATCCTTCGCCAAAACCACCCTTGTCACTATCGTCACAAGTATCCACATCTTCACCGTTCCATTTCACATACTGACTTCCACTTATTATATTTATCAGATCTATAGCTTCGTCGATTTTTCGAATCTCTTCGTTTATTTTTGCCTGAGCTTCGGTGAAACTTTGAGTTCCATTTTTCATTTTGTTTAATTTGAATTTCGCATTTTCCAAAAATTCCCTCATGCTTGCTTTGCTTGGGAAATTTCCATAGAAAAGCGAATCTTTTTTTGAATCGGCCTGTATTCCTTTGAAATCCTCCGTGCTCTGACCCAGAAAGGCGAAGCCGTTGTAAATCTCCTGAGCTATCGCGCGGATCTGCGAAGCTGCGGCATTGAAACTGTTTGCGCTGCGAAGCTCGGAGCCACTGCCACCGGGACCACCCGCCCCTGTCAAATCCTGGCCTGTCTCGCCGCCGTTTGAAACCGATTCGATAACCGTATTTACAAAAGCGAAAGAACCAAGGACGATGAGCAAACCGATAGTCGCGTAAGTGATAGCTTTTTTTCCTTTGCCGCTGCGTTCCTCCTCGCCTGCCGCGGTGACATAAAGGACGCCGCCATAGATTACGATGATGACCGCCAGCAGTCCAAGAAAACCGAGCGCGTAATTTACAAGTGTAATTACAAAATCACGAACATTTGTCTGTCTGGTAAGACTTGAGTCGTAACCTTCTTCGCTCAAACTGGCCAACTGGCCCTCATATGAAGTAAAAGTAAGACCGTTGTCGTCACTCCCGCTGAACATGTCGCCTATGTCCTCCCCAAACTCCTCCCATGTGTAAGCCTGAACCGGCAGAGCAAACAGCGACACGGTAAGCGCCAACGCGATCAAAGACCCGAAAAATAGTTTTTTGAAATTTTTGATAGGTGAGGGCATTCGCGGTGATTATATGCTTTAGTTAATTTATCCGTCAAATTGTGTTTCGTCGCCGGAGAGTTGTGGATCCAGTTTTGTCAGACTGTTTGCAATCGCGAAAGCGCCGAGAGCAAGGAAGAGTCCTATCAGGGCACCGATGAAAATCTTTTTAACTTTTTCCCCGGCGTCTTCACGACCGGCGGATGTAACATATAAGTATCCCGAATAAAAAAGCATAATGAACGAAGCGATCGCTACAAATCCGGAAGCGTAGTTTGTAAGCATGCGAAGTATTGACTGGCCTTTATTTATATCCGGAAGTTCCGTGCCGGCTTTTGGAAAAAGAAATTTACCGGTGAGTACTTCGGCCAAGCCGATGACGATGAGGCCGGCGGCGGCATACATGATTTGTGTTTTCGCTTTTGTCAGCGCTTCTTCATTTCCAAAACTACCGAGAACCATAACGCCGCGAACGATGATAACAAGAACCGCCACGGAGCCAAGGAAAATTTCCATGAATCCGATAACTCCGCGAATCTGTGAAACGCCTTCTTTTGCGAAATCCACAGAGGTCGTCTGATCGCCAAAGACTTCTCCGTATTCTCCAAAGAAAATCTTTTTCGTAATGACTGAGGCCAGCTGAATGAGTATAAGTCCTACCACCGCGTATGTAAGATTTGTTTTTACCTTTTCGCCTTCCTCCTCTTCAGGATTTGAAATCAGCCTGACCGCCAAGACAATTACTATGACCAGAGCTATTCCGCTCATGGCAAATCGAAACATATCTATGAGATAGTAGATTCCGCTGGTGGCGATACCGGCACCAGGAGACAGATAATCTGTAGGCGCGTCCGGATGCTGGCCGGTCGTGAAGTCCGGCAGATTTGTCCCCTTTCCAACATCCTTCAGCTGATTCAGCGCTGAGGCGCACACAGGCTTCAGTAGATCCTCCGCCTTGGAACAATCCACCGCCGGAGCACCCGGAGTATCAGCCAAAACAGTCGAGATCTGAGCGGCCAAGGCCAAATTCATCAGAAAGAAAACAATCAGAAAAGATTTTACAAATGATTTTATTTTCATGTGGTTGGAGTTGGTAATTTGCCTGCGATGACCGTGGAAACTATGGCAAAAGCCCCATATATGATGGCAATGCCGATAACCGTGGCTATCAAAATGCGTTTAGCTTTTTCGGTCTGCCCTTCTTCACCTCCGGCTGTTATATACATAAGTGCCGCGGCCATAAGGGCCAGCACTACGATAGGTCCGACAAAACTGACTATAAAATTTGTGATACCGACGATTTCACTTATGCCTCTGGCCGGGTCTGTAGAAATTTGAATTCCGGAGATACCGGTATAGACTTCCTTGTCCACACGATAAAACACTTTGTCTATAAAAATACTGCCGAGATATGTCAGAACCAAGCCGGCCGAAGCCAAGGCGATCGCAGTTTTTTGTTTACCCATTTCCTCTTCGTTCCCACCTTTTGTGAGCATCTTTATACCCGCCCTTACAATCATCAATGTAGCGAAAGCCCCAAGCAAATACTTGATAAATGTTATGATAACCTCAACATCCTGATCAAAAAGCTTTACCCTTTTTAAAATTTCTCCGGGATTTTGGATGATGGTGTTATTTTCCATATTGAAAATTTTGGCCAATTCCTGACTCATACTGACCAGCAAAAACGCAAGTATAATATAAGTAATCGCTTTTTTTGCTGTCCCCGCCACTTCTTCGTTGTCACCCTGGATCACCAATTTGGCTCCCGCTATGGTTATAAATAAAATGCCGATTACGGCTACGATGATTTTCACATAGCCAAGAATGTCTTCCAAGACGAGAGTTTTCAGGCTTTCAATGCTGTTGAAACCGCTTAAACTTGAAGGTCCGGGGATACTCCCCTCCTTGTAGATTTGCACAGTTTCCTCCAGAAAAGGCAGATTTTCGGCCGCAAACGCTGAAATACCGGTGAAAATCGTAATCAAAACAGCCAGTAAAGCGAATTCCAAAGCGAACTTTGCGAGACGTTTCATGTTTGTTTCTTTATTTCTTTATATTTTAGCACAATTTTTCAGCATTAACAAGCGAGAAACGCGGGTTTTCTCATTTCCTTGCAATTTTCGATGGAATGATGCTATATTGCTTTTGCTTGGAAAAAGCCTAGCTTTTTAAAAGTGACCAATAAACAGCATATGAAAGAAAATTTCCTTATAAATTACATAAAATCCAGCATTGAAGAGATCCGAAGAGTGACTTGGCCCACGAAAAATCAGGCTATTCGTCTCACTATTATAGTGTTTGTGTTTTGTGTTTTGATGGCTTTTGTCATTGGAGCACTCGATTTTGGCTTTAACATGCTATACAATTATCTTCTTAAACTCAGCTTATAATGGCCCGACAGGTAGGAGGTACAGGTAGAAATTGGTATGTGATTCACACCTATTCGGGTTATGAGGATGCCGTGCGCGAGGCGCTTCAGCAACGAATCGAATCTCTTGGAATGCAGGATATGATTTTTGATGTGGTCGTTCCAAAAGAAACGCAGATCGTTATCAAAAAAGGCCAGCCGGTAACCGAGGAAAAGCGGATTTTCCCCGGATATGTGCTGGTGGATATGATCGTGACGGATGACAGCTGGTATGTGGTACGAAATACGCCAAATGTGACCGGGTTCGTTGGTTCCGGGACTATTCCGATCCCGGTTTCGCCGGAGGAATGGAAAGTTATCAAGCGCCATATGGGTCAGGCCGAACCTAAATTCAAGATCGACTTTGCCGTTGGTGACAATGTAATCGTACTTGGAGGACCATTTGCAAACTATGACGGAGTGATAAATACAATAGATGAAGAGAAGGGCCGCGTGAAAGTTTTGATAACCATCTTCGGACGGGAAACGCCGGTAGAGCTGGAATTCACTCAGGTAAAGAAAAAGTAGATTCTTGCTTTTTTCAAAGTAGTTTCGTAGTATGGTGAGGAATTTCCCCTCGCCGGATTTATGAAAAAGTTTACAATTTTTACAGTGCTTTTGACGGTAGTGGTGGTGGTCATGGTGGCTGAAACCGTGGTAAACCGCTATCTGCCGACATTTGACAATGGCGAGGAAAACTTGAGCCTGACTTTGCCGGAGGATCTGGATTTGAGCAAGATTACGGAGACAAATGTACTTGGCGCGGATTTGGAATTGGAAACTCCAGTGGTGGAGGGAGAACCGGTGATTGAGGAAGAGCCGGTGCTTGAGGATCCGGAAAATGTTTTACGAAATGATCCGGATGGCGCGAGTAGCGATGAATTGGACGCGGTGGATCCGAAAAAAGTAACTTTGCCGACTCCAAAAGAAAGCGACCTTGATGTGCCGGATTTTGAAGACAGTGATTTTGTTTCGAGTTCTGGAAATTCATATGAGCCAAATGTTTTTATAAGTCAGGATCAGGTGAGGGCGGCGGGTTTTTCTACAGAGGCTTATTTAGCGGACGAGGAGTTCGACGGTTTCTTATTCAAAAGCATTCAGGTCGGAGACCTGTTTGATGTGAGCGTGCAGGAGACGCTGATTCGAAGCAAGGACGCGCTTTTTGCAAAAGTTTATGTGTTTAAAATGGGACCAAACAGTAAGGCCTCGGATGTGTATAAAGTACTAAAAACGAGGGGTGGCGAGGTAAAAGGCGGAAGCGTGAATGAGACAAATGATTTTGGGGCGGGCTCTTTTTATTTCAATGATACGGGCAGGACTTCGACGGCATTTTTGGTTGTGCGGATTAACAGCTATATCTACGCGTTTTCCTATCCGAAAAACTTCCAGCCGCAGATAAA
>CAZHDA010000005.1:12225-26976 GCA_964531125.1 uncultured Candidatus Peribacteria bacterium | reverse complement strand
ATAGATCGGCAACCCGACGACATTGAAATAGTCGCCGTCGATTTTTTTGATGAATAAGGCGCCGAGGCCTTGGATGGCGTAGCCGCCGGCTTTGTCCGAGCCTTCGTTTGATGCGATGTAGGCTTCGATGTCTTTTTCGTCGAAGCGGTCCATGGTGACGAGAGTGGTTTCGATTATCGTGATGGCTTTGTTTGTTTTTGAATTCAGGACTGTTAAGCCGGAAATGACTTTTGTGACGGCGCCGCTTTGGAGACGGAGGAGATGCTTGTGATCTTCTATATCTTTTGGCTTGCCGAGGATGTGATCGCCGACAACGACAAGAGTGTCGACACCGATAATGAGGGCGTCTTTATAATGACGGGCGACGGACTGGGCTTTGCCGAGAGCGTTGTATTTGGCCAGATCTTCAGGAGACATACCCGTCAGTTTTTCTTCGAAATCAGAGGGGTGAACAATAAAATCAAGCTTGATAGCCTCGAGCAGTTCTTTGCGGCGGGGGCTATTTGAGGCTAAAACAATCTGTTTATTCATTTGACTTGGGGCAAGTGTTCGCTTAAAATACCGCCGCTTATTATAGTAAACAGGACAAAAAGATGCCAATTATCAAATCAGCAAAAAAACAACTCCGTCAGAGCAGGAAGCGTCGTGCCGCGCGTTTGCCATTCAAAAATCTGATGAAGACGACGGTAAAGACCGGACTAAAGCTGATCAAAGAAGGCAAAACCGAGGAGGCAAAGAAGTTTATGCCGATGGCATACAAGATGATTGATATGGCCTGCAAGAAGCACATGCTCCACCCAAACAACGCCAATAGAAAAAAATCTTTGTTGGCCAGAAGTTTGAATGATCTGGTGAAGAACGGACCGAAAAAGGTGGAAAAGAAAGAGAAGGTGGTTAAAAAAGAGAAAGTTGAGAAAAAAGTGAAGGCTGAAAAGGCCGAGGCTTAGATTTCGGTATTTGTGCGCGAACGGAAATTCAGTTAGAATTCACGCGTTGCTATTTGAAATATGGGCCCGTAGCTCAGAGGTTAGAGCAGTCGGCTCATAACCGATTGGTCCTTGGTTCGATCCCAAGCGGGCCCACCACAAAATAGTTTATTTGGGCATGTATCGACTGTGTCGATACTTGCCTCGTTCGGGGCATGATTGAAAGCAAGCTTTCTTCATTCCCCTCACTTTGGGCATGTAGCTCAGTTGGTTAGAGCGCTGTCCTCACACGACAGAGGTCACTGGTTCGAATCCAGTCATGCCCACCACCTAAAGTCTTTTCTCAAGCTCCTTTTTAAGTCCCTCCAGATTTTGCCCGGCGACGGCGGAGACAAAGATGGGGTGAAATTTAGAGTATTTTTGCTTGAGAATTTCGGGCGGGATCGGAGCCGGGTTTTTGCGGCGCTCCTTGAGCATGCGCTCTTTTTCGGCCCAGCCGAGGAGCTCCGCGGTTTCGCGGCCGGCTTGGAGTAGGCTGGAACGAGGCGAAGGTGATTGACCTGAAGACTGATCGGCTTGTAATTCCGTCCCGGGACGGGAATCTGGCTGTCTTCGCACCAGATCCATTTTGTTGAAAACATAAATCTTGAGAGTGGTGGAAGCGCCGAGTTGGGACAAAATTTCTTCGACGACGGCTATCTTTTTTTCGACGAGCGGATCGGCGACATCGATGACATGCAAAATCAGGTCGGCTTCGACAGTTTCGGCGAGAGTGGATTTAAAGGCTTGGATAAGCTCCGGAGGAAGATCCTGAATGAAACCGATCGTGTCGGAAATGAGAATTTCTTTGTGTTTCTGCGGCAAATAAATTTTGCCGATGCGTGTGTCGAGCGTGGCAAAAAGTTTGTCTGCTATGTAAACCTTTTTTCCCGAGAGAGCGTTTAAAAGCGAGCTTTTGCCGGCGTTTGTGTAGCCTACGATCGCGGCAGTAAGCAGGTTGCTGCGACGACGGCGCTTGCGATGGCCGGCACGAATGAGTTCGTAGTGTTCGAGTTTCTTTTTTATGGAAAGTTCCTGAGCCTGCAAATGGCGTTTCATAAGCTCAATATTTGTTTCACCCTGCCCGGCGACGGCTCCGCGACCTCCGCGCTGCTGGGCGAGCTCCTGCCCCATTCCGAAAATGCGCGGTCCCATATGGCGAATTTTTGCGAGCTCTATTTGGAGTTTGGATTCCGTGGTCTGCGCGTGTTTGGAGAAAATTTTTAAAATCAAATCGATGCGGTCCCATGCTTCCATAAATTTTTTGCGAAGAATTTCATTCAAATTAAAAAGCTGGCCCGGCTTTAAAATGTTGTTCATGATCAGGAGGTTCGCGCCTTTTTCCTGACCTTCAAGCATGATTTCCTCGAGTTTGCCTTTGCCGACAAAGGTGGAATAATCCGGCACGCCCCGCTTTTGGATAGTCTTTATAATCACCACCCCGCCATAAGTCGTGACCAAATTTTCAAGCTCTTTCAAGCGTTCCTCGGCTTCGTGCTTTGGAACTTCGAGCGGGATGACATCTACGAGAATCGCTTTTGGAATATTGGACATGGCGTAATTTTACCTGAATTGTGATAAAATTTTTAGCATGAATTCCCTGATCAAAAAGTGGCCACAGACGGCGTTTTGGGTGATGAGTGTTTTTTGGCTTTGGACTCTGCTAAATCCGGTTTTTAAAAAATATGATTACGGGGCGGAGTGGCCTAGCGTGGTTATATTTGCGATTTTGGTTTTTGCTCTGGCGCTGGGAGAATTCAAAAAAAAGAGGGAGAGGAATTTGGGAGAGGAGATCGCGTTGGTTGTTTTCATGGTTTTGGTTGGATTGTCTTTCGTGTTTTCCGAGACGAAAAATGTGGGACTGAGCGAGGTGATGGCTTATGTGTCGGCTGTCGGGTTGTATCTGATTTTTGCTTCGCAAAAAGTTTTCGGACAGGAAAAACTTTTGAAAGTGATTGGGGTCGGCGCGCTTTTAGCGATTTTTTGCGGGTATATGTTTTATTTTTTCCGGCAGGAACCGCGGATGTTTGGGCCATTTTATAATCTGCTTTATCACTCAAATGTCTGGCCAAACGCTTTCGCGCTGTTTTTGCTGATGGCGTGGCCTGTGTTGTTTTTTTTACTGAAAAAAAAATGGAATGCACTGGCGACGGCGATTATGGTACTGACTTTTGGCGCTCTGCTACTGACTTATTCGCGCGGGGCATGGATCGCGTTTGGAGGGCAGATCGTTTTGTTTTTGCCATATTTTTTGAAGAGATTTAGTGTGAAAAATTTTGGAAAAGTTTTGCTTGTGGCTGTGATGAGTGTGGCGATTTTTTTCGCGGCAAACTATATCCGCGGCATGAATGAGCCGGTTTTGGATTTGGGTGAGAGAGTAAATTTTGACAATGGGGAAAATCTAACTTCGAAAACCGAGCGATTTGATTTTTGGGAAGGGGCAGTGGAACTTGTAAAAGAGAAGCCGCTTCTTGGGCATGGGCCTTTTAGTTTCCGCTGGGCATACCAAGGCATTCAAAAGACTTTTTTAGGAATTTCGGATCATCCGCATAATTTGTTTTTGAAAATTGGGGTAGAAAACGGGATATTGGCTTTGCTGGCCTTGATCGTTTTCGCGGCTTTTTTGATCAAAAAAGTTGCTCAGCGTTTTCGGCTTATTCCAAAAGAAAAACAGGCGCTGGCATATATCTTGAGCGTGGGCTTGCTTGGAGCGGTGGCGCACAGCCTGATTGATTATAATTTTAATTTTTTGGCGAACCTGATTTTATTTTTTGTGCTATTGGCGATTTTGAGATCGCTATTTGTTGAGAATGAAAGCGGAGGAAAATCTTTGAGAGAAGTGATTACGGGAATAGCCGGAGCTATGGCTATTTTGGCTGTATTTGAAGGCGGAATTTTGGTGGCGGCGTATGGATTTGAAAAGGATTTTTTGGCTTATTCCCTGTATCCGCGAAACTATTATTTGGAGCAGGCCGATACGGCGATTGCGAAGCACGAGTATAAAAAGGCTGTGAATTTTGCGGACAAAGAAATCGATCTGAATAAAATGGATGATCGTGCATACTATTTGAGAGGTGTGGCGAGCTGTAAACTTGGAAATGAATTTTTGTGCAGGGAGGATTTGGGCAAGGCTGTGAGTTTAAATCCGATGAATGAATTTATTTATTATCATGATTATATTTTGGTTACCAGCGATCCAGCGGCAATCGCTAAAGCAATTTCACTGATTGAAACGTATTTTGAGTATGTGAAAAACAATGTTCATTTTACGGCTTACACTCCAAATGTGGAGGCGGCGGCGAGTCTGATTGACATACTTGTCCCCTATTTGAGCAATGAGCAGATAAACGATTTCTTGTCCGGAAAGCAAACGATGATTGAGGAAGCGGAAAAATTGCGAGCGGAGAAGAAATTCTAAAGTATTTGGTCTTTACAAAAGAAAAGTTTGTGATACAATAAACTCCCAATTTGTAAACCTTACACTATGTTTAAGAAATTTTTGAGTTTTGTGAGCGCAATGGCACTGGCTTTTACTGTCATGCCTACCGCCTTTGCAGCCGATGTGCAGATCACCGATTTCATGGTATCTCACAACCCTTATGACGCAGCTCCAAACAGTGCCGATGGCGATTTGGAGTTGAGCTATTCACTTGATGTGGATCCGGATTCGGCTGAGATAAAGATCGTGGACGCGTATGGTGATCAGGTTTTCAATGAAACTTCCGGGGCGCAAAATGATGTTTTTGAATGGGACGGGATTTTTGGTTTGAAGCTTGTGGAACCGGGAAATTACACCGCGACTTTGACCGCGATCAAATCCGGATATACGACTGCCACTCAATCGAAGACTTTTGCCGTAGCCTACAATCATTCAAACAAGCCTGGAATTTCCGCTTTTACACTGAGTGAAAACGCTTTTGATCCTGATTTTGATGATGTGCAAATTGATTTTATAAATACGCGCGACGCCGATCTGACTGTGGAAATTCGCAATGCCTCAAATGATGTTTATAAGACTTTTGGAGATTATACAAATGACAATTACGATTCCGGCGACGAGCATACTTTGTTTTGGGACGGCCGAAATAATTCCGGACAAAAGGTATCGATTGGCGATTATCTGGTTGTAGTAACCGCGCGAAGCGACTATGGCGTTACGGTGGAAAAGAAAACCGTGAGCGTCCTCAGTGATGACGACGGGCTTTCGAGCAGCAATTCCCATATTAAAAATATCGACCTGGATCCGAGCAGCAAATTTCAGCCTTCGGAAGACGAGGAACTGACTATCACTTTTGACATAGAAGTGGATTTGGATGAGCTCACTGTCGTGGCAAAACGCGGCACTGAGACTGTAGAATTGGAACATGATAATGATGTGGAAAGTGAAAATAATTACGAGGTGACATGGGACGCGCAGGATGATGACGGCGATTATGTGGCACAGGGCACTTGGAGAATCGAGATTGAAAGCAATGTCGGATCGCAGACTTTAAAGGCAGGGAAATCTATCGAAATAGAATATGACAAACCCGTGATCAAAGATTTGATTATTTCAAAAGATGAATTTGATCCGGACCAAAACGAGTCAACATATATAATTTTCTGGGTGGATAGCGACGCGGAAATCGATATAAATATTTTGGAAGATGGAGATGTGGACGACGAATTCGTGGAAGACATGGATGTGGAAAAAGACCGTTGGTATGCGGTGGAATGGGATGGTGATAATTATGATGAGAACGATGATGTAGATATAGAAGTTGTGGCAAAAAATATTTCCAATGATGAAGTGAACGATACGGAAAAGGCCGATGTGGACCTGAAAGAAGACGAAGTTGCGAGCAGTAAATCAAATGTGACCGAGGACTATATAAGTCCGGCCATCGCTGAAAAGGGCGAAAGCATGACCATTTACTACAATCTGGAAGATGACGCGAAAGTGACCGTGGCAATATACGATGGGGAAAACGGAAACGGAAGCGCGATAAAAGAATTGATAAAGGATCAGAATCAGGACGCCGGTGATCATTCTATTTCTTGGAATGGTAGAGATAAAAACGGCAACGCACTGGATGACGATGAGACATACAGCTACAAGATAGTTTCCACGAAATCGAATACCGATACTGAAGTCGGGGCCTTCGTGGTGGGGACGGTCGGAGACATAGATGGAGCCGCGATTGGAGATGATGACGACGATGACGATGATGATGATGATGGAAGCACCGGAGGAGGTGTGGTCGTAGATGGAAACGGGAATGGCGGAAGCGGTGAGCAATGTAATGGTTTTCCAGATGTGGATGCTGACAGCAAGTATTGTGCGGCTATCGAATGGGCCGAGAGCGAAGGCATTTTCAAAGGCTACAGCGACGGCAAATTCCGACCGAATCAGAGCATAAACAGGGCGGAAGCAATCAAGGTAATTTTGGAGGCGTTTGGAGTGAATACGAGTGGATACGATGGAGATGATTTGGATTTTGTGGATGTGAATAAAAATGCATGGTATGCGAAATATATTGCGGCAGCTATTGATGAAGGAATTTTTGAAGGTGATGAAAATGGTAGAACTGCCAGACCAAATGCGAGCGTAAATAGAGCGGAAGCTGTGAAAATGGCTCTTGAAGCGGCAGGTATATCTGAGGTAGGTTGTGAGGATTCACCATACTCCGATGTGAGTGAAAATTCTTGGTATGATCAGTATGTTTGCGCGGCTGAAAAAGAATATGGTGATGTATTTGAAATTGTGAACAACAGATTCAAACCAAACGAGTCCGTGAGTCGTGCAGAGATGGCGAATATGCTTTACGAGATGAGGTAAATTTAAAATAAATTAATAATATTATTTATATGAAAATTATCAAAACCGTTCTGATTGCAGTTACAGCTTTGTCCCTACTAATTTCTACTTCAGCGATTTCTTTCGCGGGTGGAAGCATCACACCAAGCTCATCTACCTCCACCGGTTGGACGGAGGTTATGAAAATCAAAGGAACAGCCGACGTCGTTTCCGGAAATTTTGAAACCCTTATGAAATACGTCAGAAATGGAGCGAGAGTAAGAATAGTCTCTCAGCTATCCAGCAAACAACTTTTTTCTAATGAGTGTGACTATATTCAGATTGGCAATACCGAAAGCGGCCAGAAATTTTTCGAATGTGAAAGCTCTCCGGTTGTTTCATTTGACGGAAGTAGCCTCACTGGCAAGTTTTTTGATTACGTTGATGAAACTAATGGTGAGGATGATTGGCTTGAATTTTTTGACGTGCGATTTAATGGCCTTGGTAGACAGGATCATACTGGCTATGGCAACGGAGTTTCCCATACTATTTACATAAAAAATGCCGGAAGGACTCTTTTTTCTTTGGATCAAGTTAATTATGAAGAGTCCGACACCTTGGCCGGATCCTTTACCAAATTATTTTTGCATAGATTATTTGGTGGAGATACGAGGCTTGTGTTTGTGAATGATAATTATCCGGACACTGAACAAATCCACTCTTTTCCCTGCGAACAGATGTTCATAGGTATCACCGGTATTGGCCAGCAAAATTTGGAATGTCACGGCACATCAACCGTATGGGACTTGGGCCGTTCAATGAAAAGCCCAAAATACACTTATACCATTCAGCCTGATGGGGAAGAAAATTCATATTACGAAGATCTTGTATTTGAAGGAGCTGGAGAAGGCCGCACAAGTGAATGGGGCCAGGTCGGCAAATTTTACTTCTTTGAACAGAAGTAGTTTTATTTATTTAAACTTTCTAACGTGAGTGAGAATCCACGAGATTTTGAACTGCCACCGAAAGGTCCCAGAAAGCTTGGCATAGTTACGGCGGCTGTGACGGCTGCTTTAATGGCTATAAGCGCCAACGTGCAAAGCTCTTACGCTTCTATCCAAGATACGGAAGGGTCGCCTTCTATCCAATCTCGCGAAGATAATAAAAAGGCCCAGATTTTGCGTAGATTGCAGAACTCACTCGCGATGTTCTTCAATGACCTCATAAAGGACAAAAAAATCACCCCTGAAAAAGCGCAAGAACTTGTAAAAAAACTCGATTTTTATATCATCGATTCCTTTCCGAAACTTAATAACAAACCTTCAAAAGAAATTGAAAAAACTTTTCGGAATCTGACCGCTTTACAAAAATATGACAAAATCGGGGGCAATGCCTGCCTTGTGAGTCCGATTCAAATTGACGGAAGTTCATACATAATAATCTTCTATTCAGACAGATTAGTGGCAATCGGCTATTTCCCTGCCGAAGAGATGAAAAAGGGGCGAGGCAATGAGAAAGCGTTAGGGGAATTCTTTGATACGACTCATTTCTGGGAGGAGGTTGCCAAAGCGTTGGAGCAAGTGCATAATAGGCCTCAAGAAAAAAAGGAAAACAAATAGCTCTCCCCTGTGTGTTGACGCGCATGCGATTTTCTTACTGTGTCGTGATCGCTCTTTTTTGATGTAAGTTTTGGTCGATGGTGTGGGCGATGAGATGGTGTTCGTGGCAGAGGGGGGCGAGGAAGTTTGGGTTGTTGGAATTGGAAAGAGCGAATCTGGCGGTATGGTGAATTTCTTTGGACGGTTTTTGGCAATGAGGGACCGCGCATTTTGAGCCGTGGATAGCGTGGAGGAGTTTTTTGGTTTGGACAGAGATGTGTCGAGACGGCTTTTTGGCTGTCGCTAGTGCCGAATTTTCCTTTGCCGATGCTCGTGCTGAAATTTCAGCTTTTTCGGTTTCGATTTTCTGTTCTCTTTGTTTAAGAAATTCCAGAATCATTTCGTTGATGTCCAGGCCTTTGTTTTGTAGTTCGAAAAGTTTGGCGATGACTTCGGGAGAAAGTTTCAGGTTCTGAAGTTTAGGGAGAGAAGCGCACTCGCTACGCTCGTGCGTGTCATGTGTCTGAAACAAGCCATTTTGCTCATCGGATTTGTGCCCGGGCACAAACTTCATGTCGCGAACCAATGTCTCAACCGCGCTTTTAGAAAGTAATGAAACCTGATTTGTCAGATATTCCTGATTCTCCACCGTAGCTACCGATGCGATTCTCGCCAATTTGTTGAGGCTGACTTTTCCATTTGTTAGAGCCTCGTGAAGAATCGGTTTGTCCGAGAAAGTTTTGTCGAGGCTGATAGTTCTTTTCACTTGCTCCTGACTTATTCCTGCGAGTTTTGCAGCAAATTCAAAAATCGAGTTGAAGCCCTTCTTTTCATATAGTTTTCGCCGATTCACCTCCGGAAGAAGGCCGATAAATTTTCGGCGATAGTGGAGTGCGAGTTTTCCATAACGAGAACAGATTTCGAGGAGTTTTTCATCGGTGAGATTTTTCATAGTTTTTTGTTGAAAAATGAATCTTGTTGATGCCTGAATTTTAGCACTCCAAAGCCAAAAATCAAGGATTTGGAGTGGCGGGAAATTGCAAAATATGGCGGGATAAAAGTTAAGTTTGTGGCTTGAGAAAGAGAAAAATCGGTGATTGCCGTGATTGGAGAATATGGCGAAACAGACGATGGCGCTAGTCGAATTCATGCCTTGTGCTAGAGAAAAATCAGTGATGGCAAGGAAAGAATGAGATGGCGGTGATCGCCTGAAATGCAACCCGACTTTTCCTCCTTGACAATCTTCCAAAATCATGTATGATAGCCTGCTTTGAAGATATTAATTAAAGCAGACTATGTTTAAAAAATTCCTCTCAATCCTGAATGCCGTGGCGGTAGTCGCATTTCTGGGACTAAGCAATGTCCCTGCGAGTGCGTTTGTGAATGTGCTCGCGAACCTGCGAGCGATTCCGATAAACACTATAAATCCGGAGCTGGACGAAAGTCTGCAGCTCAAATTTGATCTGGGGCAGGACGATATTCATATCGTTTCTTTTATTCAAAATAGTCAGCTGGACCCTGTGGTGGAGCTGGAGGACGATTATGGCTACATGTATGGAAATCATTTGTTGGTTCAGCCTTGGTATGGGACGATAAATAATGTCCAAAACGGTATTCCCCTACCGGATGGAACATATCTGGCGAAAGTTTATGCGTATGCGGCAAATCCACAGCCGAGTCAGAATGAGGTTTTGGTGGGATCGGTGGCGATGTATGTATATATAGATACTCCGAATGTCGCGCCCGGCGATGATGACGATGATGATGATGATGATGATGATGATGATGATGACGACGATGACGACGATGACGCGGAAATTCAAAATCTGGTTTTGGATCCATCAAATATTTGGGATCCGACAGATGAGGAGCTTCAGATCAGTTTTGATTTGACCGCCGATGTAAACAATCTTGAGATCAAAGCAAAGAAAGGTGTTCAAACTATCGAAATTGCCGATGAGGGTAGCGCCGATGCCGACGAATACGAAGAAATTTGGGACGGACAGGATGACGGCGAATATATAGGCGAGGGCACTTGGCAGATTCTAGTGACGGCCGACGGAGCAAGCGCGAGCGCAAATATCACGGTGGATTATGAAGATCCGCAAATCGTTGAGGCTTTTGTGAGCAAAGATGAATTTGATCCGGATCAGGACGAAAAAATCAGCGTGGTTTTCAAAGTCGATCAAGACGCTCTGGTGACTGTCGATGTGTATGAAGGCAATACCAAAATCGTGACTCTGCAGGACGAGGAAGATGTGAATAAAAACCGATGGTATGCTGTGGAATGGGACGGACGCGATGATGACAACGATGTCGTTGAGGAGGGCGATTATTCATTCAAAATCACGGCTGAAAGCCCTGTGGATGACGATATCCGCGATGAAGCTGAGGTCAGTTTTGATGTAGCGGAAGATGAAGTTTCCGGTGATCGTTCAAATATAATCCGCGACGAAATTCAACCGATTATTTTTGAGGAGGATTTCAGCAATGATGTGGAAATAAAATATTGCATAGATGAAGACGCCGAGATGTCACTTACGATCCACAAGGGCGAAAGCGGAAACGGCAGCGAGGTCGTAGAGTTACTCGACGGCGATGATCGTGACAACGGTTGCGAGTCCGAGGACTGGAACGGCCGCGATGAAGACGACGATGAATTGGATGAAGACCAGATATATTCCTACAAATTGATTTCGGAGAGACGCGCCGGCAAAGATACAGAAATCGGCAGATTCGTGATCGGTAAAACCGAGAACGTGAGCGGAGATGATGATGATGATGATGATGATGATGATGATGACGATGATGACGATGACGATGATGACGATGATTTCGAAGACTGCAGCGACCTTTATTCCGACCTTTATCGCATCGATTCAGAGCTTTGCTCGGCGATTGCTTGGGCCACCGAGGAAGGCATTTTTGAAGGCTATTCAAACGGCACTTTTCGCCCATTTCAAGACATAAACCGCGCGGAAACTTTGAAAGTGATTTTCCTAGCCTTCCCGGAAGCTACGCTGCTCCCTCCAAACGGGACAGACCTCGGGTTCTGGGACTTGGATGAATACGCTTGGTATATGCCATACATGCGCACAGCCCAATTTTACGGAATGCTTCATGGCTATCCGGACGGATCCGCTAGACCTGCAAACACAATCAACCGCGTGGAAATGCTGAAATTCATATCTGAAGCCAGCACCTCCATAACCGGTAACAATCTGCTTGGTTACGAGTCATACTATACGGACGTAGATTATAACAGCTGGTATGCTCCATACTTGGGAATCGCCTATGAGCTCGACATATTCAATGAAAATCAGGGCGGCGGCTACCTGCAACTGCATCCAGCAAACAGAGTGGACCGTGGCGAAGTGGCCCTCGCGCTTTACAAGATGTTTCAAGACGGACTGCTGGATTATTAAATCAGTGTTGACAAAAAGATAATTAGATATACTATTAGCCTCCTATATAAATTTAATCCTGAAGATATGTTTAAAAAATTCGTCAGTGCGCTAGCCGTGATGCTCATGGCCAGCACACTATCCGCATCCGCTTTCCAGATTATTGAAGAGCCTTATCAAGGCCAGAGCACAGGCGTGATCAGCAGTTTTTCTGTCAGCCCGTCGAGTTTTGATCCGGTGGATGATGAGACCGCGACTGTGAGTTTTTCACTAAGCACAGCTTCCTATCTATATGTATATGTGATCGACAGTTCAGATCATTTTGTGACGACCTTGGACGCAAATGACAATGTGCAGGCAAGTTCCGGTACAAAGACTTACACTTGGTACGGCACTGATGACAACACTTCCAGCGGCGATCCCTTGGCAAATGGCCAATATATCGCAAAAGTTGCAGCTTTTAATTCCTTTGGAGGATCGATGGTTGGAACTGGTGAAGACAGCGTGAATGTTTCCGACGGTTCTACTTCCAGCGGCGTGATAGAAGACGCCGAGATTGATCCGGATGGAACATGGGACCCTATCGAAGACGACAACCTCGAGATTACTTTTGATCTGACGGATGATGTTGAAAGTTTGAAAATCACGGCGATTCAAGGAAATAAAGAAGTTGAAATTTTGGATGAAGATGAATCCGACGAAGACGATTATGAAGAGAACTGGGATGGAACAGACGATGACGGTGATTATGTCGACGAAGGTAATTGGGATATCCGGATTGAAGCCGACGACGATATCGTGACTTTGACTGTCAATGTTCAATACGAACAACCTGAAATCGAGGATGCTTTTGTTACAAAAGATGAATTTGATCCTACACAAAATGAAGAGATCGGAGTGATCTTTAAAGTAAACGGAGGCATGATCGTGACTGTGGAAGTTTACAAAGGCGACCATAGGGAAGCCACTTTGGTGGACGAAGAAGATGCCGACAAGACCCGATGGTACGCTGTAAGCTGGGACGGACTCGATGATGACGGAGATGAAGTCGACGAAGGCACCGATTATAAATTTAAAATCACAGCTGAAAGCGAAGTCGATAGCGATATCCGCGAGACAACAACTGTAGGATTTGAAGTTGCTGACGCCGATGAGTCCAGCAGCAAGGCCGATATCACGGAGGATGTAACCGAGCCGATGGTTCTGGATTACGATCAGGATGATGAAATGAAATTGACCTACTGCATAGATAAAGACGCAGAAGTGACCATCACGATTTATGAAGGAAGCGCTAGCGGCGATGAAGAAATCGAGCTACTGGATGGTGACGATCAGGACAATGGTTGTCATACAGTTTCCTGGAACGGCATGAATGAAGACGATGATGAATTTGAAAATGACGAAATCCACAGCTACAAGATCGTGACTGAAGTGGACGGCTCACACAAGTCTACCGAAACCGGCCAATTTATGGTCGGCAAACGCGGCGAGCTGGGAGTGAGTGGAGATGACGATGACGATGACGACGATGACGACGATGACGACGATGACGATGACGACGATGACGATGATGGTGATTGCGAAGGATTTTACCGCGACCTTGGAAGGGTGAGCGACACAGAGCTTTGCGCGGCGATAAACTGGACTACTGAAAGCGGTATTTTTACAGGCTATCCAGACCGTTCTTTCCGTCCATATTCCTACATAAACCGAGCCGAAACTTTGAAAGTGATTTTGGAAGCTTACCAAGCTCCGCTATTCCCATCCGACGGATCCAATCTCGGATTTAGGGATGTGGATCCATATGACTGGTACATGCCATATGTGCGCACCGCAAAATTCTACAGCATGTTTGACGGCTATAACGGTGGCAGAGAGGCCAGACTTGAACAGACCGTAACACGAGCCGAAATGCTAAAAATGGTACTAGAGGCGGCCAGCAACTTTGGTAACACGGATATCATGGACGGATTCGCCCCATACAGGGACGTATCTCCGACCGCTTGGTATGCGGATTATGCCGGAGCGGCCTATACTTACGGACTCTTTAGTGATTCAGAAGGTCAATATTTGCATCCGGACAGTCCGATGCAGAGAGGCGAAGTAGCTTTGATGCTATTCCGTCTGGATGAAGCAGGGCTGCTATAAATATTCGTACGATAGATTTTTCATAGGAATGAGGGGAAGAGACCTCGGCGGAAGCTGAGGTCTTTTTCTGTCTGGAGGAATGAGGAAAAAGAGGCCTTTACAAGGGCGGGGATTTTGTTGTATGGTAGCTCCCCGCTCTTTGCTTGTTATAGGGTCCAGGCCATGTGCCGAGATTCATAACACGACAGGTTGAAGTTGACCGGCGAAAATTATTCGCAGGCTGACGGATGCAGTAAAAGACGCGGACAAGTTCTTTGACAACTCGCATTGCAATCAAGTTTTTTATGCTTTTGGGCCGTTGATATGGAGATAGGCGTTGTTCCATCAAAGAGCGGGACAATTTTGAGGAATAAAATCAGACCTCATTCCTGTCTCCATGTTTACGGTCCAAAGGATTTTGGACTTGAAGATAGATTAGGATTAGGTGCTCCGGCCGAGTTTTTTGCCCCGTCGTTTTGATGGGGAGGAGAATGAGGTTGGGGCTGGGGATAGTTCTGGTTCGAGAATTCACGGTTTTTGCGCGTTGGAAATGGTTCCGGCGGCGCGAAGACGATTTTCAGTCCCCGACTAGAGTTGGGGAAGGAGGTCTGAGATGAGGAACTGGTTTTTGGCGGCCCTGATGGCCGCCGCAATGGTCGCCGCAGGATGCGGCGACACGACCAACATCACCGAGGAGGGCGACATGGATGTTGCCGACAGCGAGGATGGGTTGGCGTCCGACGACGACACGTCGACGACGACGACGACGGAACCGACCACAACCACATCGACCGTGGACACGACGACAACCACGGAGCCTCCGACAACCACAACGACGACGGTGGACACGACGACAACCACCACCGAGCCGACGACCACAA
>CAZHDA010000005.1:0-12125 GCA_964531125.1 uncultured Candidatus Peribacteria bacterium | reverse complement strand
GAGCCCCTCCCCCTGACAACTTCAATGCGAGTTGTCCCCTTTTATTGCCGATTTTTATTCGAAAGGTGAACATACACTCACCCGACTGTTTTGTCATGTCGAAGTTGGAGAAAACAGTTGGAAAATTGGGGGCGGGAAGTTATCCTAAAAACATTCCTAAATTATTTTTAATGGCGAAAATCGAAGAAAAAGATCAGGCGCTGCATGAAAAATTTTCCGAATGCGGACAAAACGCCAAGCTGTGGACGAGACGCTGCGCGATGATGCTGCCGGAGATTGAGAGACGCGAGATTTGGCGAAAGAAAGGCTTTGCGAGCATCTATGACTACGCGCTGAAGGTTGCGGGGATGAGTTATAACACGACATGTGAGGCTTTGAGAGTGCTGAAAAAGGTCGCAGATAAGCCGGCGCTGATGGAAGTGGTCGAGAAAAAAGGCATTTATGCGGTGAAGCCGGTGGCAATGGTGGCAACAAATATGGATCAGGAATTTTGGGCAAAAAAGGCCATGGTGATGAGTAAACACACTTTGGAAGTTTATGTAGCGGAATTTTGTAAATCCCGTCCCGGGACGGAATTTGAAGATAAATCTGGGGCCGGTCAAATAGAAAGAGGCGAATTGAGAGGGAAAGGAAATGAGTTTAAGGAAAGCCAGAATTCAGACATTCAAAATTTTCAGAATCAGTGTTCAAGGATGTCCGAGAGGATGACGCTGATCATGGAGCTGGAAAAAGAAATCGCCAGTGAACTGCAAAAATTAAAAGGCAGTGAGGAGTGGAATAAATTGATGCGCGAGCTTTTGGAAGCGCGGAAAAGAGCGCTGAAGGAGCTGAAGCCTGAAGTAAAAGAGCAGGCAGACCGCTATATTCCTGCGGCGATCAGACAATATGTTTTGAAAAAAACTAACGGACAATGCGCGTATCCGGGATGCTTGAGGGAGGCCGAGATTTTGCATCACACGGAAAGATTTGCGCTGGGGCGGCGGCATGATCCGGAAAAAATTGTCGGGCTGTGCAAGGCGCATGAGAGACTCGCGCATTTGAGCTTGATTGCAAACGAGGAAGGCGCCGCGGAAAAGTGGAAGGTGACGAAAGAAGCGAGATGGCATGGGCTTGATCAGATGGTAGATGCTATGGTCGGAGAATATAGAAAAAAGCCGACAGGTGCGACGGCGAAGAGCGACAGCAGTTAGTAATTCCAAAAAAAATCTGCTATCATGGCCGGGCTGAATTTTAATTTTCCAAGAATTTTATGGCAACAAATAATTACGATTTCATCATCATAGGCGGTGGGTGCGCAGGGCTTTCCGCAGCGATGTATGGCGCGAGGCTGGGGCTTTCCACCATGGCACTGGCGGAGCTTCCCGGCGGACTGATTACGACCACGCATCTCGTGGAAAATTGGCCCGGGATAAAAAGCATTTCCGGACCGGATTTAGCGATGCAATTGTACGAACATGCTTTGGCAAGCGGGGCGGAAATCAAAAACGAGATTGCAAAGAAATTGGAGAAAATTGAAGGAGTGGAAGGAGGTGACGGTGGAAAAAATCTTTTCAAAGTGACGACGGATGCAGGTGAATACATGACGAAAAGTTTACTGATCGCGACCGGAACGCAGCACAGAAAACTTGGGGCGATCGGCGAAAAAGAATTTGAAAATCGTGGCGTTTCCTACTGCGCTCTTTGCGATGGCGCGTTTTTCAAGGGCAAGACGGTTTGCGTGGTTGGTGGCGGAGACAGCGCGGCAAAGGAAGCTTTGTTTCTCAGCGAGCACGCCAGCAAGGTCTATATCATCGTGCGCAAAGACATCCTGCGAGCGGAGCCGATCAACGCGGAGCGAGTGAAGAATAATACAAAAATCGAGATTCTCTTTAAGAGTGAGATCGCGGAAATCTCAGGCGACAAAAGTGTAGAGAAAATCAAATTCAAAGATGGTGAGGGGAAATTTTCCGGAAAGGAATTGGAAATGCATGGAGTATTTGTGGCGATCGGGCATATTCCACAGACAGAGCTGGCAAAAAGCTTGGGAGTCAAATTAAACGATCACGGAGAGATAATAATAAATAGAAAAACGGAAACAAATATCCCGGGAGTTTTCGCGGCGGGAGACTGCGCGGACAGCGAATTCAAACAAGCGATCACGGGCGCGGGAGAAGCTGTGACAGCCTCGTATTACGCGTATCATCACTGCAATACAAACGCGGCTTTTTAATTTTGTCGAAGAAACTCGAGAAGCAGACGGATTGAGGAGCCGGTGCCGCCTTTTGTTTCGTATTCTTTCGGATTGTCCGTGAAAGAAGTTGCAGCGATATCGAGATGCGCAAGAGAGTTTTTGCCGACGAATTTTTCCAAAAAGATGCCGCCCATTATTGTGCCTGCCTGACGGGAGCTGTCGTGATTTTTGAAATCCGCCACACGGCTTTCGTAACGCTTTCGATAATCGCTATGAATAGGGAGAGGCCAGACGAGATCATCGGTGGCTCTGCCCGCCTTTTGAAGAATGGAAACAAGCTTTTTATCATTTGAAACAAGTCCGGTGTAACGATCTCCAAGTGCTATGGAAACGGCTCCGGTAAGCGTGGCAATCGTGATCATGTATTTTGGATTGTATCGTTGTCCATAGGTCAGTCCGTCAGCCAAAACCAGCCTGCCCTCGGCATCGGTGTTTGTGATTTCAACAGTTTTTCCGGAAAGCATTTTGATAATGTCGGAAGGGCGATAAGCATTTTCGTTGACCATGTTTTCAGTGGTTACGATGATGCCAACCACATTTTTTTTGATTGAAAACTTCTTTAGTAATTTAAAAACACTCAAGACACTTGCGGCTCCGGCCATGTCGAGGTGCATGTTTTCGATTCCGCTGGATGGTTTTAAATTGTAACCTCCGGTATCAAATGTAATTCCCTTGCCCACCAGTACGATCGGTTTGGCCTTCCGATTTTTGTCACCACGATATTCTAGAATTATTGCGCGGGCCTCTTTTTCCGACCCACGGTTTACAGCAAGCAGACCGCCCCATCCCTGTTTCACAAGCTCCTTCTTTCCAAAAACCGTGATTTTGTAATTGTTCTCTTTTGCAATTTTTTTGGCTTCTGTCGCTATATATTCCGGGTCCACATCGTGCGACGGAGAATTTACCATGTCGCGACAGTAAGTGACCGCCGCGCAAATCAATTCAGCCGAATTAAAGTCCTTGACGAGAGTCTTGGATTGAGAAATGACAGTCAGATTTTCGATGGAAAGTCGTTTATCATTCGGCTTTTTCGTTTTATATTTTTCAAATTTGTATCCGCCAAGAAGAACACCTTCAAAAAAAGATTGGGATGAATCGGCAAGCTCTTTTGGAAGTAAAATTTCAACTGATGAGGCGCGAAGAGCATGTGCTTGTTTGCTTATTATAGCGCCAATTTCGCGGCCAAGCGCGGACTTGAAATTTGCCCGGCGGCCCAGACCGATAAGAAGCAATTTTTCCGGCAGTCCTGTGGCATGCAAATGAATCGAGAAAATTTCTTTGCGTTTTCCGCTAAACTTTTTTTCGCGAATTATCTTTGAAATAAAGAGTTGAAGATTTTTCCCAAGATCTTTTGGAAATTTCGAGCAATCTTCCTTGTACAAAGGCAAAACCAAAAAATTTTCTGCGCTGATTTTTTTTGCAATTTTCAATTTCATGGTTGGATAATAACAGACACTATTCCTTAATCAAAAACTTTTCCGCTTTGTGTATCAGATTTCTCGCGTTGTCAAATGTCAGCTTTTTTACTGCATCCTGATAAGGCAACCACTTAAATCCCCGATGTTCGTGTGAGATTTTAATAAAATACTCAGGCGTCTCGGCCAGAAAAAAAATCACCTCTTTATTCGATGGTTTGCGATGAAGGCTGTAAGTGTAAGAAATCTGCTCTCTAAAACCGTCAAAAAAACGGATTTTTTTGATTCCGGTTTCCTCGGTAAGTTCACGCGCGGCTGTCGTGCGTTCGTCTTCTCCCGCTTCCACATGCCCTTTCGCCAAATCCCAGTGGCCTCCCGGATATCGCAAAAGCAAATATTTCCTTTGGCCGTGGTCCATTCGAAAAAGGACTATGCCGCAGGATTTTTCATCGTATTTCAATTCCATCCTTTTTTGATTAATGCATTTTTCGCCGCTTCGTCTTCGGCCTTCTGCTTGCTACCGCCGTGACCCTTTGCGATAAGCTCTGTTCCTATATAAGCTCCCATCGTGAAATTTTTGTTGTGATCCGGGCCCTCCGAAGATAGTAATTCATAATGCGGAGTAATCCCCTCTCTCTCCTGACATGTCTCCTGAAAATTTGATTTCGCGTCGATGTATAGGCCTTTCTTGATTATCTCATCCAAGCGCTTCAATATAAATTTCCGGATGAATTTCGCGGCAGCCGTATAACCACGATCTAGATAAATCGCTCCAATCAAAGCTTCCAGCGTATTTGCCAAGATATAGCTTTTCTCCCGACCACCGGAATTTTCCTCACCGCGACTTAAAAAAAGATATGTCCCCAGCTCGAGACTCTGGGAAATTTCTGCGAGGTGCTTTCCTTTTACAAGTGCGGATCTAAATGTTGTCATAGTCCCTTCGTCCTGGTCCGGATAATGTTCAAAAAGATGTCCAGTAGCAACCAATTCCAAAACCGCATCTCCCAAAAATTCCAGTCGCTCATTGTTTGAAATTTTTTCATCTCTATGTTCGTTCAAATATGACTTATGGACAAACGCCGTCTTTAAAATCTCCGGATTATTGAATTTGATGCCGATTTTTTTTATTAATTTGGAAAACTCCTTCATTTGGTTTTGGCTGGTTTCTTTTCAGTATTATAATCCTTCATCACATGACTTAAAACTCCATTTATGAATTTCGGGCTGTTGTCGTCACCAAAATGCTTGGCAATCTCAACCGCTTCGTTTATGGCCACAACCGGCGGTATTTCTTTTGAAAAAGCAATTTCGTAAACTCCAATCTCCAAAATAGCCCTATCTACAGCGGCAATCTTATCTACAGGCCATTGTGGCGCGTATTTACCTATCAGCTTTAAAAGTTTTTTTTGATTTGCCAAAACACCCTCGAGAGTCTCGAAAGCAAATTTTGTTTCGGTAAGCTTTGGCGCAAATTCCTGAAGACTCCGTTCCAACACCTCACGCGGATTTCCGCCATGGAACTCGGTTTCAAATATGGTCTGCATTACGCAGGTTCGGGCAAGATGCCGATAGCTAGCCATGTTTAAGCTTTTATCTTCGTGATTTTGTCAATTTTCTTTTGTCTGTCCAAAACCTGACGGCCACGATATTTGCCGCATTCCTGGCAGGCCGTGTGTGAAAGACGTTTTGCGCCGCAGTCAGGGCAATTCACCAAATTGACAACATTTGTCAGCTTGGTAAGAGTCTTTGTTTTGAATGCTCCGTAGCGTTTCTTTGTACGGGATTCAGATGTCTTTTTCTTTGGTACTGGATGCTTGGCCATATTATTTGATTAGATCTTTGAGCGCCGCCAATGGCTTACTGTCCTCTGATGGAATGATATCCCTGCAGTCGCATTTCTTTTTATTTCTATCAATTCCGCAGTGTGGACAAATGCCTTTACAGCCAGATGAGCATACTATTTTCGGCGGGAAATGCAAGATGATTTCCTGACGCAAAAGCTCCGAGATGTCTATGGCCATCTCCTTGGAATTGACAAGGAAGATGTCGTAAATGTCCTCCACTTCGGATGGTTTTTCCATGAGGAACTGTCTGTCGAATGACCGTATTTTTAAGGGAACAGTCAGGGATTTAAGGCATTTTTCGCATTTTGCGGGAATCGTGCTTTCCAAATCATGCACATGTACCAAAAAGCCGTCTTCCATTTTCATTATATCGATACCGCCTTTCAGGTTTGATTTAAGTTTAAATTCGTCAAATTCCGCCGGTCCTTCAAAACTAAACGAAAGATTGGCGCCCGTGGAACTCTCTTTCAGAGAAGCCACATCAAATATGAGCATATTATTCTTCTTCATTGACTTAAGATTAACGACGATTTAAAGCCATAAGCAGGCGGAGAATATACAAGAAGAGATTGAAAATGTCGAGGTAAAGTTTGAGCGCCGCATCGATGTAACGATCTTCCGGATAAGATTTTATGCGTTGAAAATCGTACATAGTATATCCGCTGAAAAGTATGACTCCAAATCCTGAGAAGAGTAATTCAAAAGTGTTGCCCCAAGGAATAAAAATACCGAGAATGCCAACTATGATCATGCCAATCAGTGACATTATCAAAAAGCCTCGCAGACCCGAGAGGTCGTATTTTGTGGTCCAGCCGATCAGGGCTGTGGCTGTGAACATAAATCCCGTTGAAAGAAGGGCCTTTGCAAGAATTCCCACACCGGCCGGTGAGGCCGCCAAAACGGCCAATAGAGGTGTAAAAGTGACACCTGTCAAAAAAGTGAAGAGTATAAAAAGAAGTCGGTTCAAAGGACGTGAGGTGCTCCACCAGTGGGCCGTGAAAACCAGAATTAGCTCAGCTGCGAAAACCAGATACATCAACCATGGCATCGTGAAAAAGTATGAAACGAAATATGTATAGGTCAGATAAGTTCCGAGAGCCGAAGAGAAAACCGCCAATGCAAAAAAGATCATGACTTTCCCGAAAAAAGTGGTGCGAAGGCCTGAACTGTGCGAAGCGTCGAAAGTGATGTTTGACATAGGATTGTTTGTTAGCGCCTGAATTATACATGATTTTATTTCGTTGAAGAAGTGGCGTATTCAGGCTAAGCTTTGGCCATGAAAAAAGAGAGATTGCTTACATGGGTGGAAATAAAGAAAAACGCTTTGGGAAACAATATCCGTCAATTGAGGAAACTGATCGGAGAAGACGCTATTTTGTGTCCATGCGTAAAGGCAAATGCCTATGGGCACGGGCTTATCGAAACTTCTAAAATTTTTCTGGAAAATGGTGCGAACTGGCTGGCTGTGAATGCAATTTATGAAGCCAGGGCTCTGCGAAAGGCCGGCGTTGATGCGCCAATCTATGTTTTGGGATATGTGGCGATTGATGATTTGGAAGAAGTTGTGGATTTGGATTTGAGGTTTGTGGTTTATAATCGCGAGACTATTGAAAGACTTGGAAAAATCGGGAAAAAGGCGAAAGTACATTTAAAAGTTGAGACTGGAAATAACAGGCAGGGACTTGGCGGCGAAGAATTGATAAATTTCGCGAAATTCGTAAAAAGTTTTGAAAATATCGAAATTGAGGGTTTGTCTACGCACTTCGCAAATATCGAGGACACGACGGATCATTCTTACGCTGAAAAACAGTTGGAAAATTTTTTGGAAGTGGATCAAAAATTAAGAAACGAAGGAATAAACGTGAAAATCAGGCACTGCGCGAATTCGGCGGCGACAATTTTATTTCCAAAAACGCATTTTGAAATGGTGAGGGTTGGGCTTAGTTGCTATGGCATGTGGCCTTCGGAGGAGGTGAAAAATGAAAATTTGAAACTGGAACCTGCGTTTTGCTGGAAAAGTAAAATCGCACAGATAAAAGAAATTGCGGCTGGTGAATTTGTAGGATATGGCTGCACATTCAAAACGGAAAGAAAGACCAAATTGGCAATCGTGCCGATCGGATACTATGACGGTTACGATCGCGGTGTTTCGGGTAAAGCACATGTGATAGTGAGTGGCAGAAAGGCGCCGGTGCGAGGGAGAGTTTGCATGAACATAATTATGGTGGATGTGACCGAAATCCCGGAAGCGAAACTGGAGGATGAAGTGGTTTTGATCGGTGGTGAAGTGACGGCTGAGATGTTTGCTGAATGGGCAGGAACGATAAATTATGAGGTGACAACGAGAGTGAATGAAAAAATTCCAAGATTTGTTGTATAATGCCCACATGAAAAAAAACAAAGTAGCAGTAATATTCGGCGGAAGGAGCGGCGAACACGAAGTTTCACTGGTGTCGGCAACATCTATTTTGAAGGCTATGAAGCCGGAAAAATACGAAAAGATCGAGATAGGAATCAGAACAGACGGGGTGTGGATGACCGGAAAAAACTGCTTGGAAAAATTCAAAAAAGGAGAACTCGACGGGCTGGATGAAATAAGATTTTCGAGCAATCCAAAAGATCTGGATTTTGATATAGCTTTTCCTGTTTTGCACGGACCGTTTGGCGAAGACGGGACAATACAGGGACTTTTTGAAATGCTTCAAATCCCCTATGTAGGCTGCGGAGTTTTGGCTTCCTCTACGGCCATGGATAAATTGCAGACAAAAGCGATCTGGCAGTCCGCAGGGCTTCCAATAGCACCATATCTGGGATTCAACAGAAAAGCCTGGGAAGAGGAGCGGGAAAAAATTCTAAAACAAATCGAAAATGAAATCGGAATGCCGTGTTTTGTGAAACCGGCAAATATGGGGTCTTCGGTTGGGATCAGCAAGGCAAAGACGGCGGAGGGACTGATCGAAGCTGTAAATCTTGCAATCAAATTTGACAGGCGTGTGATCGTGGAAAAAGCTATAAACGCGCGGGAAATCGAGTGCGCGGTTTTGGGAAATGACGAAGTTATCGCGGGGCCCGTGGGCGAAGTAATCGTCGGCGGGGAATTTTATGATTTCAATGATAAATACATAGACGGAAAATCCACGACTGAGGTTCCGGCAAAAATCCCGGATGATACGGCAAAAAAAATTCAGGAGATTTGCATAAAAGCTTTTAAGCTTTTGGATGGAAGCGGGCTGGCACGGGTGGACAGTTTTCTGGACAGAGGGACAGGAGAGATTTTTTTGAATGAAATCAATACGATGCCGGGATTTACTTCAATCAGCATGTACCCAAAGATGATGCAGGCGCACGGAATCGGATACGAGGAGCTTATAGACAGGCTGATTGAGCTTGGGCTTGAGAGATTTGAGGACAGACAAAGAAATCAGGTGAAGTTTGATAGCGGGAGTGAGTGGTTTAAGAAGTAAGCAACTTGCTTTTAGTGCCGGATGACAATATATTCTCTTCGCTTTCGAATTTTTTTTATGTTCTTTTTCAAGAAAAATAGAAACAAAAATGACGAGTCCTGTTTTTTGGCTTTGGATATAGGAACTGATGTGGTGAAGGCGCTTGTTTGCGAGGCAAATGGGGACAAGGCGCGGATACTGGGTGTGGGGCGAAAGACGCAAAAGCTTGGTGATATGCAGAGTGGAGTCGTGACCGACATTGCTGCCGTGATCGCAAATTCGCATACCGCTATCAAAGAAGCCGAAAAAATGGCGGGAGTGACGACGAGTAAGATGATTTTGGGGATTTCAGGAGAGCTTGTTAAAGGTTCGACTTCGACGACGACTTATGTGCGCCGGGATGGATCGAGCAAGATAGATCTGGCTGAGCTCAAAAACATAGTACACAAGGTGCAGTGGCGTGCTTTTGACGAGGTACGAGGACAGCTGGCGCAAGAGACCGGATACAATGAAATCGACGTGAAACTTGTGAATGCGGCAATCGTGGATACGCGAATCGACGGCTATCGGGTGAGTAATCCGATTGGTTTTCAGGGAAAAGAAGTGACACTAAGCATATTTAACGCGTTCGCGCCGATGGTGCATTTTGGGGCGTTGCAGACGATTTCGGCAGAAATAGACCGGGAGCTGCTCGCGATAGCGGCTGAACCATATGCGCTGGCTTCGAGTCTGATCGGTGAAGACGATTCAAAGTTGAATGCTATTTTTGTTGATGTAGGAGCCGGAACTACAAACATAGCTATCGTACGGGATGGCGCTGTTGAGGGCACAAAAATGTTTACTCTTGGCGGACGGATGTTTACAAAAAGACTTTCCCAGACCCTGAATGTTTCTTTTAACGAAGCCGAAGAGGTGAAGATGAATTACAGCGACAACAAGCTTGAAAGGCAATCCCATAGAATCGTACGGGAGGCGATGCAGACCGACAGCGATATTTGGCTTTCCGGCGTAATGCTGACGCTGGAAGAATTCAAAGAAGTGGAAGTTTTACCGAGTAAAATATTTTTATCCGGCGGAGGTTCACATTTACCGGAAATAAAAGAGGCTCTGGAGACCAGAGATTTCGTAAAGTCACTCCCATTTTCGCGCAAGCCTCAAATTACATTCTTTCAGCCAAAACTCATTCCAAATCTTATCGATGAAAAGAAACTGCTTGGAGATCAGCGAGACGCCACTGTTGCAGCGCTCGCGTCATTGGCACTTACATTCATAAAAGAAGAATCAGAGCCGTCCAAGTTACTGAAAAAAGTTGTCCGCTTAATGCAAATTTGATGGAAAAAAAAGTCATATATTTGGAAATTGACGATGAAGTTTCCGCGGCCTGCAAAAAGCTGCAGGATGTAAAATCGAAAGAGGTTTATATCGTGATTCCAAAAAGGTCGATTATTTTTCAAAGTATTGTAAATTTGAAAATTCTGAAACGAAAGGCTGCCGATGAAGATAAAAAAATAAGCTTCATAACGAACGACAAAAACGGCTTATATCTGGCGAAAAGAGCCGGCATAGAAATCGTCGATAAAACAGACAACGAGGGAGTTTCAAAGATTCTGGCAAAAGAAGACGATGAAGAAAGCATAATTACACCAATCAAGGCTGCCGTGAACGCGATTGACGAGGAGGCGCCAACCAGATTGAAAGAAAAAAAACTGTCCATCAGTGAGCTTTTGAAAAAAAACAGAGGTCAAAGAATTATCAAAATTTCACAAGTAAAAAACAACGAAAAAGCGACACAAAAGAAGAAACCAAAATTTGTCATAGTAGCCCCAAATCGACACGCTCTTTTTGGCTTGGTGACGGCAAGTGTGTTTATTTTGCTGATCATTATTTACATAGCTCTGCCCGGAGCTACGGTCACGCTGATTCCGGCGGCAGGAGTGCTCGAAACCTCCGTTAATATCACGCTGGCCGATTATCAAAAAAATGTCGCCGAACTGGAGACGCATCCCGGACATACAATAGCCAGCTATCCTATAGAAGTTACCGCGACAAAAACTATCACGCATTTTTCCACCGGAAAGAAATTTTCCGAGAGAGGTTCCAATGCAACCGGTAAAATCACGATTTACAATACAAGCGATACCGTTTGGCCGCTTGTGGCGCAGACAAGATTTCAAACCGCCGATGGAATAATTTTCAGACTTTTGTCTGATATCAGCGTCCCTGCGGCTACAGTAAACGGAGCCGGGAAAACAGAAGCTACGGTGCAGGCTGACCAAGTCGATGTAAACGGACAGATCGTAGGGGAACGTGGAAATATCGGTCCAAGTAAATTTTTCCTTCCCGGACTGCGTGAAGAAAGCAGATCAAAAATTTATGCTGAAAATTCCACCCCGATGAGTGGAGGGATAACAGACTATGTGGATTTTGTGACGGCCGAAGATTTGGAGGCGGCGGAAAACAGAATCAAGGATGAAATCGTAAAGAGTGCAGTGGAACAATTGCAGGCTGCTGTGAAACAAAAGAGCGAGCTTGTTGGTGACAACACACAATATATTTTACTGGATGGTGACGGAGCGATAAAACTAGGTGACATAAGAATCACGGTGGATAAAAGCCTTGCCGGCAAAGAGCAAAAAGAATTTACGGTGACCGGAGAAGTTGTCGCCAATGGTGTTTATTATGATCATGATGAGATGCTGGAAATTTTGAAAAACGAATTACTCTTGAAAAAAAGTCCGCAAAAAGAATTGTTGAGAATAAATGAAGACTCCACTTCCTACAGAATTTTTGATTGGGATACCGGCCACGGAAAGATAAAACTGACGGCAAACATAAAAGGAATTGAGCAGTACGAAATAAATCCAGAGAAGGAAAATGGCATGAGACTTTTGGAAAAGATAAAGCAGCACATAGTCGGCAGGAATCTGGAAGAAGCAACCCTCTATATTCAAAATCTCCCTGAAATAAACAAAGTGAGCATTAAAACATGGCCGGCGTGGTCACCTTCCCTGCCAAGCATCTCAGACAACATTGATTTTGAAATTCAGGAAGCCGCACCACAAACAATGGAAGAGTAGGCTTGTCGTTTTTTTGAGGCGGTGATAGACTTGTGGCAACTCAAAAATCCTAAACCTCGTTCTATGAAAAAGTTTTATTTGCGAAATGCACTTTCTTATCTGATTATGGCCGTTTT
>CAZHDA010000004.1:0-27443 GCA_964531125.1 uncultured Candidatus Peribacteria bacterium | reverse complement strand
GGAATCGGTTTCGATCGCTATCAGGAAGGTATCGATTACAGCGCGAGACAGGAAGCACTACAAAAAGAAGGCTTTGATAAAGCCATGGAACTGGTAAACAAAAATGCTCCAACTTCAGAAATCATAAAATCCGTCTTTGAAATCAAAGATTACGGCACTTATCTGAAACAATTACAAAGCAAATACAAAATCACCGACGAAGGCGTTGTCGCAATTTTCAAACGCGACTCAAATCGCATTCAATCCGAAGCCATAACCAAAGGAAAAGACGGTTTCCATATGGATATAAGAGTAAACGGCGGTGGAGTATACGGATTTGTAGCAAACGGAGTCCCGGGAATCGGTGGATATCTGACGCTAAATCTCGGATCTCAACCTGTCACTGTCCGTCGCCACATCCCGGGAGAAAGTCCAAACGCCGAAGCGACTCAGGACAAATTCGAAGAAATACTCAAAGAGCCGACCACCAAGCAGATGGAACTCAGCGATGAAGAACTTCAGGTTTTCGCAACTCAGCTGCAGTCACTTGGAAAAGACGCGAAACTGATTTGGGACACCAACGGTGATCTCGCTGTCGCCCGTGAGCAGGATGCCAAATTCGACATCACACAATATGTTCAAAATGTAGAAACTCTCGACCAGGGACTCAAAAAAACAATCAATGCCAGAATTCTGAAAGAAGATGATGGATCGGTTCAGCTCGTGGTCGATAGCGTAGGCGGCCCGACAAATGTAAAAGTATTTTTGGATCCGGGAATAGAGGAATATGTCTCCGTAAACGAAGGGAAAATCCTACTTTCACTTTCCAGTGGGAAAGACCTTATTTTCACCAGAGAAGACATCTTCCATCCATTCAAAAAAAATGGCCAATACATGGAGTCTATCCTGACAATCAAAGCCGATCCAAAGAGATCCCGTTCCGCCATAGAAAAAGACTCAACCAACTTCATACAGAAATTTTATGGATTCCGTCCTGAAATTTATGAAGGAATCAAAGAAGCAAAAGATGCCAATCAAAATGTAATCGATTTCAACAAATTCAAAGACATAGTTTCAAAAAAAGCCCCGTCTGCAAGCAAAGAAGAAGTGCAGAAAGGCTGGGAGGCATACAACGCTGCGATGAGCGACGCAATAAATGAAACAGATATCTCCGAACTTTCAAAAGAACCTCAGGTTGGCCTGATTCCATCGGAAATGAAAGGAGATTCTTTTGCTGAAAGTTTATATATGGATTTGCAAAAGGATAATACATACAAAAATCTGACAACTTTAAACAAAAACACCGGCTACGAAGAATATCAGGCAAACATGAAAAAATTGGTTGAACTCATTCAGTCAAAAGGGACTGAAAAAGGCTTAAACATCGGCCAGGCCGACCAGGACGCAATTCTCCTGTATCTCGCCGCCCGCAGTTTTGCAGACGCGAAACCGGAGAAAAAACAGGAGATCATGAAGCGCACACTTGAATTCGCCAGAAACAAAGTCTTTATACCGGAGTTCAACAAAGCGATCGCCAGACTTCAGGCCAGAGGTATAACTATAAACACTACCTCGGAAGCCTTGGTGGGAGAAATGGTAGACCATCTGCAAACAACAGACTTCAGCACTCAAAATTACAGTGAAGTTTTATCCGGCACAAAATTCTTATCAGCTGTCGGCACACAGGGCGAGATAGGCCTCCGTGAAATTCGAAATTATGAAAACGATCCGTATTACGGCATGATAAATTACCAGTCCGCCGAAAAAACAAGCGATCTCGGCAAAGTCCTACTAGAAGTGGTAAGTCCGCTCACAAATGAAAATTCTGAATTCCTGCGTTCCGAACTCGCTATGAAACTGGCCTCAAATAAAGAAGGCCTGTTCCTGCTTTTTGGGCCGGAACAAGGCAAAAAACTTGCTGAATGCCTGAATTCAAAACAGATAACCGTCGAAAACGCAACGGTATTCAACAAGTTCAAAAAACTTGCCATGGCCATCCGCGATGCCGAGCTGGGCGACGAAACATACATGGTGGGATCACAAGACGGCAAAAACAAATTTTTCGTCATCAACAAAATGCCTGAATTCAAAGATGTCGGGGATATCTTCGCCGTCGCGATCAAAACCGAAGTCGGCGCGGGCATCTACGAAAAATGTACAAACGGAACTATTTTGGGATATGAAGATCTTAAGGTATTATATAAGCCGGCTCAAAAAGGAGGCGTAAAATCCGAATCATACGAGAATGTAGACGCGATCTCCAACGAAGCCCTTTACGAAATCATAGTTGGCCTGCGCGCAAACTTCACGCAAACAAAGGAAACTCAGCCTTCAAAGAAGAATCCGCCTGACACTAAAAAACCACCAGAAAATCCACCTAATGACGGCAGCAAAAATCCGGCAAATCTGGATGGACGAGCCGGAACACCGCCACCAGCAGGAAACAGTACACCACCACCAGCATAAAAACATATCAATATGGAAAAATCACTCATAAAGTCTATAGCTATCTCTGTCCCACTTCTTATTTCTCTTTCTTTTTCGGCCAGCGCTCATGGCCCAGAATTTCACATTACCGAAGGTTATTGCAAGCAATCAAATTGGGATAACTGGTTCACAGACTCAGGTCCATGCGATCCCGACAATCCACATGACATTTCCGATGGCATAACATATGAAGAAGGAGATACTACAACAAATTACCCCCATGGTCTCTGCTACCCATCCTTCAACAACTACCTCAATATGGTAGATCCTTATGGTAAAGGATTGGACCCCTTTCGCAGTGATCCAGCTATATTTAAGGACGAGCGAAACTTTTTTAAAGCCCGTATCGACGATAGCACTCCTTCTTGGACAGACTACAAAGACATCCTTACTGTCAAAGAAGGCGATCGGATACAATTCATGATGTATATACATAACAACGGCGACCCTTGTTTCAACGATAATATTAACATTCCATCAGGAAAATTTTATTCCGATTGGAATACAACTTCCCATGACACAAAAGTCAAAATCACTCCATTCTTTTCAATCGATGGAACGGAACTAATAAAGGCTATTGATGATTCAACTTTTTTCCGTAGCCATATTAAATCCGACGATGCTGTAAATGAAATTGGTGATATTGGAGAAACCTCTGACGTTGTAACAATAAATCCATACAATAACGAAGAACTTACACTGAAATTCGTTAAAGGTTCAGCAAAATATGCCGATCACAACCATGACTGGCAATTGAATATCCACGACATTAGCGACACCAACGAGAAAGCAATGATTGAAAATCCAGAAGGAATGAATCTTTCCACTCTTATTGACAACGGGAACATTAAGGGAACAGCAGGCGACTATTATGCTTGCACACCATACATTGGCGTAATTTATTTTTCAGTTGATGTCACAAAACCAGAAACTCCAATCTGTAAAGAAATTCTCGTCGACCATCCAGAAAAGGCTTTCGAAACTTATCTTTCCTGGTTCCGCGCACAAGCCTTCGACGAAAACGGCAACGACTATGACAGCCAAATAACCTACTGGGTAGACGATCAACCAAACGGAAATCCATACGGCGTTTTCTTTGGCTTTGACCCGGGCACATATCCACTCAATCCTCCGCCACAGGTCATCGAAACCAGCTGTGTGGCGACCGGACCAAGCGAAGAGATCGCCCCAAGCATTATCAATACAACTCTCAGCAATGTCTACAACTCCGCACAACAGACAGCAGTAAATCCAAGTTTTGGAATAAGCGACTTGGACCTATTCAACCTAAACTTTTTCGCATCGGTCGGCAGCCAGACAATCACAGTCGACCAGTGTAAAAAAGTATATTTCTACGCCTTCGCGGACAGCGATCCGGACAAGGTAATTCATGTTCAAACAACTGAAGATGTCACAGATATACTGCCACTTATTCCAATCGGAGCCGAACTGGAAAACCCTCCGGCCAGCGAAGATTTGGCTCTGAAAGATTTCGGCCAAGCAGCAGTCGTCGACGCGACAATCGCTCCATCCGGAGTGATAAACAACAGCATAGCGCCATTTCCAAAACTCGAAACAATTTCAACACCGGCGGCGACCAGTACACTGGAATTAGCCCCAGACGGCCTCGAAATCGCCCCTCTCTGCAAAAAGAACTTCCCAATCCTCCCAGTTGAAGTCCCACCTTCCGTTTGTAAAGATATCAAAGTCACAAATCTTCTCGGCATTCCAAGATTGCCGATTATTCCTCTGGCTGCAGGCCAGATTCACGCATTCCAAGCTGAATCCGTAGACACAGCCGGCAACCCGATCACAGACCAGATTCGTTATGCCGTAAATCCAAACAACGGATGTTTTTCTAAAACTCTTATTGGTGCATCATTTCAAGGTGGTATCCCTCCATTCTGCGTAACAACTTTGACAGTTAACCCGGGAACAGTCGTTTGGCTCAACGCCAAAAACCCAGGCCAAGAGGTAGTTCTTGTTGATCAAACAAATTCAACAGTTGACGATTGTCAGAAATGGTACGACATCGGAGAAGATGTCGAAACCCCAATCTGCCAAACTCTAAACATGACCTCTGTCCCTGCCTCCCCTATTCCTCTATCCGGAGCAAACGGCACATTGGTCACCATCAATCCTGTCGACCAATTCGGCAATCCGCTGCCAACATCTACAGACACTCTTTGGGATGAAGGCGGCACAGGTGCCGATTTTGGAACATTCACAGCTCCTCCTGCACAAACAATCCCTCTCAGTACAAACCCACTGACATTGGCCCTTAGCGATGTCACTGCCACCGGCACGATCACTGTCTCTCTCGACCCGACCGATCCGGCCTACTCCGACACTTGCGTCGGCACTATCGACATAGTCGAAGACCAGTTCGTCTGCGAAGACATTTCCACAGGCATTTCCGAACTCATTCCATCCACTACCCCTATAACCGAATTCGAACCGGGCACTTGGTACACTTTAAACAGCGACACAGTTTTCTCGCCTAGCGAACCTGTTCCGGACGAAGTCACTTATACTACAAACGGCGCTGGAGTATTTTTACCCGCAGCTCTAGTCCCTACACCTTGCAACTCAACAGCTATGCCGGATGCCGAGGCCATTCTCTCAAATTCAATCTGTGGAATCCAAGCGGTTCAGGGCACGATCACAGTTCCTTCCGGAACAACCGTTTATTTCATAACCTACTCGGATGTTTCAAAATGTACTGATGGCGCGCTTGAAGCAGAGGCCACCGGCCGTTCAGAAGCCGCCTGTCACGAGACTTTTGATTGTAATTTTGAACTCGATGTTTGCAAGAGTATCGTAGTCAGCTTCTATCCGATACCTTTTAATCCTACAGCTACAACAACTATTTCGGTCACCCCTGGCGATTACGGAGATTTCACCGGCATGTTCGAATTTTCCACGGCCCCCGGTACTTCAGGTAAATTTTACCTCCCGGGCCAGGAAGCTTTGGGTGGCAATCCAAAACAATTTACTATCGCTGAATCCGCCTCCGGCGTTCTCTTTTCCGGCGGTGCACTCGGCGACACATTCACGGTTCGCGCTGTCGGCGAACTCTCAGGCACAAATTGTAATTTCACAGTAGGCGCCCAGCTTGCCTGCGTAGACCTCGAAATCACGGAACCGAACGGCACTTGGACCGAAGACGATTTCACAGACAATGACGAGCAGGATTTTGAAATCGATGTCACGACCAGTCCTGCAGGCTATGCTTCAAACTTTAAATACTTATGGGAAGTGGACAATTCCACGGCCGGAGACTGGACAAACACCTCTCAAACCACAGGCCTCTCAAATACTCTCGAAGACATCGACACCGAAGATCTCGACCAGGTTGATGTTTGGGCTTTGGATTCAAACGGAACTCGTATCGACGCTTGTCACGATTCTATAGAATTTGAAACAGAAGATGAGGAAAAGCCAAAATTCAAGAAATCCGTCTTCGACATTATAAAAAAATCATGGCGCGAAATCATAAACATCGGCGGCAAGAAAAACAGCAATTCTTGGCTGGATAGCGATTATCAGTATGTAAACTATCTTATCGAATTCGAACCGAATTCAGTCAATTCAGCGGAAGTCACAGAAACCGCCTTTGACAACGGCTTTATCAAATCCGAAAATCTCGATGGAAAACTAGAATATCTTGGCATGATCATCGCTGTAGTTGACGGCAATGATCACTATATCGCCTATCAGTCCAGCGGCTTCGATGAAGCCCGTTACAAGGACGCAAAATTTGATGGCGAACGCCTGACCGACTTCGACGATTTCGATGAAGATCAGGATTTCTACGCGGACCATTACGGTTGCGACGGCGATGACAACGCCTCCGGTGACATCTGTCTGGACAACGATTTCGACGATATCGACGAGGACTTCAGCGACGGCAAACCTCTGAAATTCGACAAACTGGACAATGCCGAAAATATTTACATCATCTATCAGCTGGAAAATAACACAGTCATAAACGACAAAGCTTGTCAGGATCTTGTTGCAAAGATTGATGGTTGCGGTGAACGCTTCGACAATCAGGCAGAACTCCGCGCCTATCGCGACAGGGATTTCAAAAACCACGAAGAAGACTGGGACCTAGAAGACGAAGCCCGCGTGATCGTGATTTGCCCTTATGTTTTGAGCCGCTCCAGCGGAGACACTTTCTTTAACGACGAGATCGACACAGGTATCGATGTCAGCAAATGCTATCCGGTCAGCAATGTTCCGGTAGTTGTCACACCGAAACCACCTACACAAACAATTACCTCCACAGGTCCAGGCGATGAAGAAATCATCTATGATTCTCCGACTCACGATGTCTGCAAATTGAGCAACAACAACGACATGACTCTCCCTCCTGAATACCAAAACGTCTTCGCAAACTTCTCCAGCTCTGTCTGCGAACTTCAAGCTGAAGTTTCCGAGAAATGGATGACTGAAAATATCGTAGAAGCAATCAACAACAACATCACAAAGATCGCGCGCTGGGGCGGAGTGGATCACTCAGTCACTCTCACAAACATGAGCTCCGTTGAAAGAAATTTCTCTAACCTCCAAAGCGGCGTCTTCGTGGTCAATGGCAACCTCACGATTGACGGCGGCTCAAGCGGATTCATGATAAATAAAACCAGCGGATTGCTTGGCATTGGCCAGAAACTTCCTGCCGCACAAACTTATATCGTCCGTGGCGGAACCCTGACTATAAATTCCAACATCGTTTACAACGACGCCAGCGGCGATCCTAAAAAGCCATCCACAATCCCTTCAGCAGCCTTTATTGTCATCGACGGCAATATAAACATCTCAAACGATGTCACAAAGATCGACGGAATCCTGATGGCAGTGGATACAGACGAAAGTGGCGACGGCCAGATCAAATCTGCGGAAGGCAAAGCCGAATTCACAAACACGCTCACAGTCCGTGGCAGCTTGATCGGCGATGTCCGCGATATCTTCAAAAATCGCCGTGCTATCGGAGACCCACGCAAGGATGAAGGCTCTATAACTGTCCGCTACGACGAGCGCATCCTGCTAAACACTCCGTCAGGCCTGAACGAACTTATAAACATCAGCCGATTGAAAGTCGCTAAATAGAACCCGAGTCCAATTGCCGACAATTTCAAAACACAAAGAGAACTCCTTACCGGGGTTCTCTTTTTAATACCACGACATTCACCGCCATTTCCTATTCAATACTTTTCCGTCAATCGCGTGCGCGATCTCATGATGCTCGCGACAAAGCGGCGCCATAAAATAAGGATTGTGCTCTTTCACTAGCCCAAATCTCGCCGTATGATGCAGCGCCTCCGCGATTTTTTTGCAATTTTGAACCGCACATTTTGTCCCGTATTCTTTTCTGATAATTTTTTTAATTTTCTCCGGCACATATCTCTTCGCCACCTTTCCCTCCGCCTCTCT
Organism: uncultured Candidatus Peribacteria bacterium; assembly: GCA_964531125.1. GTDB lineage: Bacteria > Patescibacteriota > Gracilibacteria > UBA1369 > LOWO2-01-FULL-3 > JBAZZM01. The sequence goes on along the minus strand of CAZHDA010000004.1, from coordinate 19,541 downwards.
CGCGATTTCCAACTTTTTTGCCTCAACTTCTTTTTTTCTCTTTTCCAAAAATTCCAAAATCAGCTCGTTCAAATCCAGCCCCTTATCACGCAGTTTCAAAAGTTTTTCCACCACCTCATCCGAAAATTCCAGCTTATTCAATTTTTCAATCTTTCCCAAAGTGTTCACGCCTGCAACGCCGTGGCGGCGGCGAACATTTTCATTTTTTGGCTCAAACAAGCCACTTCGTTTTTCAGATTCCTGCACGTGCAGGAAATTTTGTTTTTCAAACTTTATGTCTCTAACCATCGTCTCAACCGCACGATTTGAAAGCAATTTCACTTGTCCGGCCAAAAAACTCTGATTTCCACTCGTCGCTACCGGAATTAATCTTATCAATTTATTCACACTAACTTCACCGGTCTCGAGCAAATTTTTCAAAACCGGCTTATCCTCAAAATTTTCATCCACTCTGATTGCGGCTTGAACCTGCTCCCTGCTCACTCCGGCCAGCTTCGCCGCAAATTCAAAAACACTCGCAAATCCTTTTTTTCTATACAATTTGCGCCTCTCCACTTCCGGCAACAGCCCGATAAATTTCCTCCGCCACTGAAGTGCTCTCGCGCCATACATTTTGCAAAGTTCATACAATTTTTCATCGGTAAGGTTTTCCATATTTTTTTGTTAAAGAATAAAAATAATCCAAACATCGGACCACACACTGTGTGGCCCTAAACCCTTTGGCACAAAAATTAAAATCCAAGTAAAACGACTAATACGCCTTAAACCGAAATGTACCCGGATTTTATCACCCCTAAGCCAAAAATCAAGGTTTTAGGCTGGCAAAAAACATCGAAATATGTCGCAGCAAAACTCGTCTTTTCCTCTGCCTCAAAGGCAAAATCGCACTTGCGCAAACAATTAAGTATGGCGAAATCATCCTTCATCTTTCCGCTTCCGCAAAACAAAAACCGGCTCGCCTACACACCAAAACAATTAAACATCTCTTTCCAACATTGCCCACTTTCTCCCTTCCCGCTATAATCCAGCCCCATGGCGCAAACACACGAAAACATTTTCCTCTTTTACGGCGAAGACACTTATTCCAGTACTCAAAAATTAAAACACTGGAAAAGCGAATTCGTGCGTAAATATGGCGACGAAACGAATCTTGAAGTGATTGAGGGACCGGACCTCGACCCGACATCCTTCAACACAAATCTCGAAACAATGCCATTTTTGACAGAAAAGCGCATGATCATAATCAAAGACTTTCTTTCAAAAGGCTCCTCCGAGGACCAAAAACGCATCGCGGAAAATCTGGAAAACACACCTGATTTCGTAATCATGATATTTCACGAAAATGAGCTCCCGGATCGCCGCACATCTTTATTTCAAAAACTGTCGAAAACATGCAAATTGATGGAATTTAAAACCATGTCAACGCGTGAAACCATAAACTGGGTTATGGAACGCGCCCGCGCAAAAAATCAAATGATAAGCCCGTTTGCAGCAAATTATCTTATAGAATACTGCGGTCTGGATCTATGGCATCTCGCAAGCGAAATGGACAAGCTTAATTCATATACAAATGGCAAAGCCATCGATCAAAAAATAATTGAGGAGGTTTGCGTCCCGTCGGTCGGATCATCAATTTTCAAACTTACGGATGCCATAGCCACAAAAAACACGAAAGAATCACTGAAAATTTTCAAAACATTGATTTTGAGCGGTGAAGAAATCAGCCGCATATTTTTCATGGTTGTGCGCCATTTTCGAATTTTAATACAGGTAAAAGATCTGTTGGATAAAAAAGAATCCCCATCGGCAATCACAAAACGACTTGGACAGCATCCATTCGTAATTCAAACAACCTCCAAACAAGCCGGGAATTTCTCCGAAAATCAGCTAAAAAAAATCTATGACCGACTGCTTTCCATCGACATTGCCGCAAAAACGGGCCAAATCAAAGCATACGGCGGTGAAACCAAGGAATTTGAGTTGGCCCTCGAGCAACTCATCATTGACTACTGCAAATAACAACTGTTAAGATCGCGCCTGTTGAAGATTTCTACAACACAATCATGGAAAATTCTTTGATAAAGACGCTCACTGGCATCGGCTTAAATGAGAAGGAAGCCAAAGTTTATCTCTCCTGTATCGAACACGGAGCCTCCCCCGTTTCCACCATCGCCGCATCTGCAGACATAAATCGCGTCACAACCTACGACATTTTGGAAAAACTTCGTAAGCGCGGACTTATAAGTCATTTTACAAAAAAGAAAACCAAATTTTTCAACGCAGTAGCACCAGAAGTTCTGATCGATGAATACGAAAAACGCACTTCAGATCTTCGCCGGAGCCTGCCGGCATTTAAACGCCTCATCGGCGACACAGTCCATCCGCGAATCCGCTATTTCGAAGGAATCGAAGGCATAAAAACAATTTACGCGGACACACTCACGAGCAAAAGTGAGATTTTGAATTTTTCAAACTCCCATGAAATTCGCGCAAAATGGCCAAATTACGATAAAGAATATGTACAAAAACGCGCAGCAAAGAAAATCTTCCTCCGTGAAATCTGCCCGCAGGATCGCGAAGGTGAAATAGTTCATCAGGACGACAAAAAATACCACCGCAAAACCAAACTCATACCACTGGATAAATTTCCATTCACAAACGAGATAAACATCTACGACGACAAAGTTTCAATCATTTCCTTCAAAGACGAACTCATTGGCATGATTATCGAAAGTGTCGAAATCTCAAACAGCCAACGCGCTATCTTCAATCTTTGTTGGAATTTTGCCGACAGCCTCATCAAATAGCCGAGGCAAACTGTAAAACCCGTCCCTCTTCAAATTGCGGCGCGATAATCTGTATGCCTACAGGTAAACCGGTTTTAGACATGCCTGCCGGACAGGACATCGCGGTCAAACCTGCTATGCTCGGAGGAATCGTCAAAGCGTCGGCGATATACATGGCAAGAGGATCGTCAATCATCTCATTCACCTTCCATGCCGGAAACGGGGAAACCGGACTCATCAGTACATCCACATCTTTAAAAATCTCGTCAAACTCACTCATGATCACAGTCCTCACTTTCTGCGCCTTTTTGTAATACGCATCATAGTATCCGGCTGAAAGCGCGTATGTCCCGATCATAATTCTTCGCTTTATCTCATCACCAAAACCTTCTCCACGCGCATTAAAGTACTGATCAATCAGATTTTTCGGATCCGTCTTCGGTTTTTTTCCATACCGAATGCCGTCAAATCGTTCCAAATTCGCGGATAACTCCGCCGGCATAATAATATAATAAACCGCCACCGCATATTTCGTTGACGGCAGGCTCACTTCTTTTACTTTACATCCTGCTTTTTCATACATTTTCACCCTATCCATCACGATTTTTTTCGTCTCCTCCTCCACCCCCTCCGCAAAATATTCCTTTGGCAAACCAATTTTCATTCCTTTCACAGACTTTCCGATAAATTTCGTATAATCCGGGACCTCGCGATCCGGAGTAGTCATATCCATCTCATCTTTTCCGGCAATCACATTCAAAACATGAGCCACATCCTCAGCGGATTTTCCAAAAGTCCCAATCGTATCCAAACTCGAAGCCATAGCCGTAACACCGCTACGACTCACTCTTCCATAAGTCACCTTCATCCCATATACATTGCAAAAGCTTGCCGGCTGACGAATCGATCCGCCGGTATCAGTTCCAAGCGCGTATATACACATATCAGCCGCAACAGCAGCCGCGCTCCCACCGGAACTTCCGCCTGAAACCCGCTCCTTATCAAAAGGATTTCTGGTCGCCCCAAAACATGAATGCTCCGTGGAACCTCCACAGGCAAACTCATCCAAATTTGTTTTCCCAACCATTACAAAACCGTTTGCCTTCAATTTTTCAATTACAGTCGCGTCATATGGCGGCACAAAATCTTTCAAAATCGGAGACGCACAGGTAGTCCTCACGCCCTTCGTATTTATAATATCCTTTATCCCGGATGGCACGCCGGCCAGCACAGAAACATTCTTGCCCTTCGCAATCATCCCGTCCGCTTTTTTGGCTTGTTCCAAAGCCTCTTTTTCTGTCACGGTAATAAACGCATTCAGTTCCTTGTTTCCATTTTTGATCGCGCCCAAACACGCCTCGGTCAGCTCCACGCTTGAAAATTTCTTTGAACGCAGCCCCTTTGCCGCCTCACTTATTGTAAGTTTATTTAATTCGCTCATAATTTATAGAATCGGTAAAACACGCACCTGATCGCTATCTTTTGGAAGTTCACTGCATGCCAAAAGTTCTTCCTTTGTTGAAACAGACCTCCTCACCTTGTCCTCACCCATCACATTCGTCAAACCGGTAACTTGGCTTGTTTCCGGCACATTATCCGTCTTCACCTCTTTTAAAATTTCCACATATTCCAAAATTCCACTCAAATCTTTGGAAAATTTCTTCACTTCTGCCTCGCTTAAAGCGATTCTGGCCAATTTGGCCACATGCTTCACATCCTTCTCATCAATCATAAAAGCTCATTAAAAACAGCAAAAGTCTACAAAAACGGGCTTAAAAAAACAAGCACAATCATATATACTGAAACCCGCCTATGAAAACCATCGAGAATATAAAGAAAGTTTCACTCATTTTTTTTCTGCTGACTGGATTGGCCCATTTCACTTCCGGCATTTTCATAGCAAACGACCTCTACCTCAAAGAATCCCTTATTGTAAATAAAATAATGGATATCCCCTTCCTTATCACTGGCATGATTTACGGATTTTCCAGTCTCCGCCTCGGCTTTAGCGATCCGGAAAAAGACCATCGCAAAATGGATATTGCCCTACTGGTAATTATAGTGTTAACTCTTATCGGCCTGATCGTAATTAATCTGGTTTTGCCTGATTTATAAAAATGTCTGAACAAAAGAAAAAATTGGTCATGGTTTTCGGGACCTTCGATTATCTGCACGCCGGTCATGAAAACATGCTTGCGCAAGCCAGAAATCTTGGCGACGAAGTGATCGTGGTAATAGCCCGTGACAAAACCGTGAAAAACATAAAAGGAGCCATGCCCGCGCACAACGAAGAAGAGCGCAAGACAGCTTTGGAAACGACAGGATGGGCTCACAAAGTCGTTCTAGGCGACCAAAAAGACAAGTCCAAAGTGATAAAAATTTATCGTCCGGATGTCATAGCTCTGGGCTACGATCAGTTTGCTTTCACATACACTCTCAACAGCCTGCTTATAAAGATAAAACTCGACGCCGTTATAGTCCGATTGAAACCATATCGTCCAGACATGTATAAATCTTCTTTACTGCGTGAAAAAGAAATGGTGTATAATGAGGAAAATGTTCCAAACACTATTTAAAAAAGGTCTTAACCTAAGCCTCTCAAACATCTGGAGAAATAAGTTTTTGTCTCTGGCGACCATATTTGTTATCGGAGTTATCATTTTCATATTCAACATTATTTTGGGCATAAATTTTATAGCCCAAAAAAGCCTTTACGAATTGGGACAAAAAGTGGATTTGATAATTTACCTGAAGGATACAACCACAGAATCGGAAGCAGCGAATCTGATCGAAGACATAAAAATCATGCCCGAAATAAAAACTGTCACATACACATCGAAAGATGAAGCGCTTTCCCAACTGAAAGCCACGCATCCCGACCTTTCAATTTCTTTCGAAAAATACAATCTTGAGAATCCTTTGCCGGCAAGCCTGAACATAAGCACAAACAAGCCATCGGACCATGCTGTTGTAGCTGAATTTTTGGATCAACAAAAGTATAAAAATTTGCTCTCAAATATCAGCGTAAATAACGAATCCGACAATTCCATCATCTCCAGTGTTTCGAAAAATTTATCGGCCCTTGGAAATTTCACAAATCAGATTATCTTCTGGCTTATAATCACATTTCTTATCGGCGGAACTCTTATCATTTTAAATGCCCTTCAAATGGCCATTTTTGCGCGCCGACAAGAGATAGAAGTAATGAAACTGGTAGGCGCTTCAATACGATTTATTCGCATGCCGTTCATAATAGAAGCGACCATTTACGCTATACTTGCAGTTATTTTCGGCTTTCTCATGCTCATCTTATTTGCGCAAAAAACAGAGATCTCGGTCGCGGCGTCGTGGATAAATGTATTTTTTATTGAACTGGCGCTCACAATCTTCATCAGCATAGTCAGCAGTTTGATCGCGGTAAACGAGCATCTTTTCCGCAAAAGTTTATGAAAAATTTTTCAGGCACATGCATTATCCTCGGCCACAAAAACCTCGGCGAAGCGGACAAGCTTGTTTATCTTTACAATGAGGAATTGGGAAAAATCAAAACAGTGGCAAAAGGCGCCCGTCGCATCACGAGCCGCTTTATCGGACATCTTGAAACACTGAATATCATAAATTGCTCTCTCTATTTCGGTCCGAAAAACATTATTTTACGGGAAATCGTAACGGCGGAAAATTTCACCACGCTCCGCCGCAATTTAAATTCAGCATCCTCCGCAATGCAAATCGCGGAAATCACAAACCATATAATTTACGAAAATCAAACTTTGGAAAACTTGCTCCGTTTGCTGGAAAAAACACTCTCACATCTTTCCAAAAGTTCTAAACCGAATCTGATAGCCATCGCATACATCATCAAATTGTTGGATAAAGCAGGACTTATGCCGGATTTTAAAACTTTGGAAACAGACATTGAGCACAAATACATCAAGTTTTTAAACTACCTTAAAAACGAATCTTTAAGCGATATCGAACGCATCAGTACAACAAAAACCGACGATTTCCAAATTCAAAAAATAGTAAAGAACATGATTGAAAGAGAAACTGAAAAACACTTCAATTCGTTTCTCGTCTAGCTTTTTCTCGTGACTGATACGACGCCGGGAATTTGTTCCAGTTTATTCATCAAAACTTCAAATTTCTCCAGATCAGGCAAATCCAAAGTGAAAAAATCATTATGAAGACCGCCTCTGTTTCCCTCCATTCTTATATCGGTTATTTGAAGTCCCAAAGCCGAAATAACCCCGGTAATATCACGGATCAAACCGACCCTTGATACAACACTCAATTTTATACACACCGTGAAATTCGCCGGAACTGATTTCTGCCCCTTCCATTCGGCAAAAACCATTTTATTACGATTCAAAGAATCCAAATGCGTACAGGAAGTCTTGTGAACTGTAATATTTTTCCCCCTCGAAGTCACAAAAGCTATGATCTTGTCACCGTAAACAGGCTTGCAACACTTCGAAAGCTTAACAGGCAAATTATCCTCACCACCAACGATCACTAACTTCTCGGGAGGGAGTTTTTGCTTCTCCTGAAACACTTTGCTCACATCTTTTGCATCCGGTTGTGATTGATTCAATATATCCCTAACCGCTGATACTTTTCTCAAAACATCGTTTGGCAACTGCGCACCTTTTCCAACCTCTTGCACAAGCCGCTCTCGTTGAGCCGCGTCCAATGTCCTGTCTGCGTAATTTTTTAAAATGGAATAATTATGATCCAAAGGCGGCAATCCAAGTCTCTCCAAAGACGCATTAAGCAGGCGTTTACCCTCCCGCACATGAGTTTCTTTGTTTAAATTACTAAACCATGCTTTGATCTTGCTCTTCGCAAAAGATGTTTTCACAAAACTCAGCCATTGAAGCTTCGGCATTGCGTCGTTGCGCGTTACAATTTCCACAACATTCCCATTTTTCAGCTCATAATCCAGCGGAACCAAGGCTCCATCCACCTTTGCCATAACAACTTTATTTCCAACCTCGGTATGAACACTGTACGCAAAATCAATCGGCGTGGCCCCGGCAGCAAGATCTTTCACCTCGCCTCTCGGAGTCAAAATAAAAATTCTATCTCTGAAAATATCAACTTTTACATCCTTCATACCGCCTTCTTCGGCCCTCAACTCATCCTGAAAAACACTCAATCGTTTCAACCAGTCAGCGTGCTCATGCACAAGATTTGGATCACCGGTCTCCTTATACAACCAATGTGAAGAACTGCCGTATTCCGCCTCTTTATGCATTCGATCACTACGAATCTGTATCTCAACAGGTTTGTCTATGGATTGCGGAGCGATACCCAAAACAACCGTATGCAAACTCCTGTATCCGTTTGGTTTTGGAACAGCTATATAGTCCTTAAACCTTTTGGAAATTGGTCTCCATTCACTATGAATCATCCCGAGCACGCCATACAAATGATCCACAACCTCATTCCCCTTATTGTACCTCGCGGGTAAAACAACCCTCATGGCAAAAACATCATGCAAATCATCTAGGGAATTCAATCCCTTCCTTTCCATTTTGCGATAAATACTATAGATACTTTTAATCCTTCCGCTCACCTCGGATTCATATCCACGCGCAGTCAAAAACTCTTTCAATTTTTTTTGAATTCCTTTTATTGCGACTTTTCTTTTTTCGGAAAATTTTTCCAATTGCTGATTCAAAAAATCATATTTTTCCGGCTGCAAATATTTGAAAGCGTTATCCTCAAGCTGATCTTTTAAATTATAGATACCAAGTCGTGCCGCCACCGGTGCGTAAATATCCATTGTCTCCCTTGCCAAAAGAGTCCCATCTTTTGCCGTAAAATAATCCAAATTTTGCAATTTCCAGAGACGCAAAGCCAGCTTTAAAAAAATTACGCGCATGTCCTTCGCCATTGCCATCATCATCCTGCGAAAAATCTCCATTTGCGATTTTTTGTCGTTTTCGCTGTAGCTTACACTGTCCAGTTTCTTCAACCCTAAAAGCAAAGTATGAACAGAATCTCCAAAATTCGCAGTAACCTCACGATCCGTGACAAGCCCTTCCACATACAGAGGATACAAAAAAGCAGCGATCACAGTATCGTCATCGGGACGAAGCGGTAGCAAATTCTCCAAAATCCCAAATGCGTCAAAAACCTTAGTCTCTGTTTTGGCCAATTTCTCCTTGGAATAATCATACGCTTTGCGAATTCTGGCCTGATCAGAGTCCGGATTATATACAATCACGCTTTTCAAAACTTTCTCCAGCATAAACCTTTTTAAGCCGGGGAAATTATATCATACTACTTTTGTCCAAGCCTAATTATCGCATTGATCTCGGAATCCGGAATATCATAAACATGCACACCTTGGATCAAAGCATCCACATTTGCAACAACATCCTCATATCTCGGCCTTAAAGCGTTGAGAGAATTCGCGAACATATCGCTCAAAGTTTTATCCGCGCTATGCTGGGATTTTAGGGCAACAGCCTGCTTCTCCAGATCTATAAATGTAGTCAGATTTTTGTAAGCCTCTTCGCCATAAAGATTTTGCGAAGCTTCAAAAAATAGCGTCTCATATTGATCACGACTTTCAGTTATCTGCTCATATTGCGCGCTGATCAGATTCATTTCCTGCTGAATCTGGTTATATGCGTTATCACCCTGCTTAATAACATCGTCCATGGTTTTTATAAACTCTTCCAGCGCGGCCCGACGATCCACTGATTTATCGAGCAGCCCATATACATCCGTTGTATAGATATTTTGCATGTCATCCAGCAAAGCTATGAAAGCCACAAATTTCACTTTTTCCGCGCTTGGAACATCGCCAACCACAAGCACAGTCAAAATTCCGCTCAAATCACCATAATACCCAAGAGGTTTCAGCCTTGAAGTAGTAGATATTGCGGACTTGTTTTCCAGTCCGACAATATAGCTGGAATCAAAATCCTGCGAGGCCTCCTCGCCTTTAACTTCAGTCTTTGGAGCAACCGCCTCCTCCTTTGGCTCAGATGAAAAATCCACAGTCAAAAGGACCACTATCGCAACAATCACAAAAACAAAAAAACCAAGAACCATAAACAAAGTCCTCTTGCTGATTCCGGCATGAGCCAAAACAGTCCAAAAACTCTCCTCAACTTCCGGCTGTGGAATATTTTCAATTTTTGGAACGGAAACGACCCCCTTGGAATCGATATCAATAACCTCCTTTTTCTTCTCTACAACCTTTGGCAGTTCTTTTTCCGGTGCGGGAATCTGTTTCTCCGTCACCGGTTTTTTTTCCACACCGTTCTTTATCGCAAAAGGATTTATCGGCACAACCTCAGGCTCCAAAACCTTCACTTGTTCCTTAAACTTATCGCGTTTTTCAGCCGCATCAGCCATACTGACCTCTTTTTTCAAATCAGCCTTTTCTGCGACCGGCGGTATCGCCGGAGACTCCTTTTTCACAAAAGGATTTTCCGGCTTCTGTGGCACCGGTCCACCTGATTTTGCTTGATCGTCAGCCATAAAATTCAGTTTTACATCTTTATATTATATCACAAAAAGAGTCCCGATTCAATCGGGACTCTCAAAATTTTGCCTTATTTCAAGCCAAAACTAGTAGTACATATGGTAATAACTACCAACCAAAACTCCACCCAAAATCGAGCTCACAAACATGAAAGCCACAACGCCAATAATTAAAGCCAAAATGGCATTTTGCTGATTCAGCTTATAATAATCGGTCATAACATGATAAGCCACAACCAAAGTCCAGATTGAAGCAACCAACGATATCAAGGCGCCAAGTCCCCCACCCACAAAAAAGGTTACAGACATAAGCAAAGCTGGAATCAAAGTCAGCCAGTAAACAAGATACGAATATGAAGCTATTCTGAAAAATCCCCAAAAATCAGCCTTCGCAGCAAATAATTTCGTGGCCGCAACATGGATCAAGTAAAGTCCTCCAAGGAAGGAAAGAACAGGAATCACGACAGGCCATAAAACAAATCGTGACAAAATAGATCCAAAACCGGATGGAAAACTTATCGCTGACAAAACCAAATTCACAAGCGCCGGGACAACCAGAAAAAATATACCCCACTTGGTCGCGGATTGCCTGCCGGCAACAGACATCATTTTCGCCTTGTCCAGTTTCAAGATAGAAATCGCATCCTTGGCCTCCGCCATAAAAGGCAGATCTTTCACATTTTTCATAGAAAAGGGTTTAGAAAAAATACTTTCTCTCCCAATTCTAGCAGAAAACAAAAAATCGCCAAGTTTATTCTTTCTCAGGCTTGGTCTCGCCCTCGGCAGCTGCAGGTGCGGCACCTTCAACAGGTGCTGCGGCTTCACCTTCGGCACTGGCAACCGGAGCAGCCTCCTCCTCAACTCTCGGAGGAACAACCATGGCCACAACCTCCTCAGGCTTGTTCAAAACCGTAATACCGGCCGGAACAACGATATCCTTTATTTTCAGGTTTGTATGGAAATCGACCAAAGGATCAATACTGACTTCAATTTCGTGAACAAGGTCTTTTGGCAAACACTTGATCTCAATCTGAGATATTGGGGTCATCAAAGTACCGGAATTATCTTTTACCGCATTGGAAACACCAACAAACTTAAGAGGAATATGTGTATGAATCACCACATCCATCCTGATATTGATCAAATCCACATGCGTCATTTTGTCGGAAACCGGGTCATGCTTTACCTCATGAACCAATACGTTCACGGCCTCCTTACCGTCAATTTTCAGCTCCACAACGGTACTTTCACCAACTTGATTGTAAAGCCTTCTAAAAGCCTGATAATCAACCTGCAAAGAACGGTTTTTTACGCCCTTTCCATAGTATTCCAAAGGCAAAATATTCTTTGCCAACAGATCCTTGGCTCTGGCCTCCGGATCGCGTGATTGTACTTCGAGGATAGCTGTACTCATATATTCTATGGTAATTTGCCCGCACACTTTAGCCGAAAGCACTATTTGATGCAATAGTTTTTTTCACCGACGGAATGTGCTACAATAAACCGCGTATTTAACCTAAAATATGTTTGATAAAGCCAAAGAACTCTACAAATTGCAACGCGAAGCCCGTCGCATAAAAGCTGAGCTGAAAAACACCCACATAGAATCGGAAAATGAAGGTATAAAAGTGGTAATAAACGGGGAACAGGAGGTAATAAGCATAGAAATTTCAGCCGAAGCTATGCAGGATCAGAAACGCCTCGGCGAAAATTTAAAAAACTGCTTCAATAAAGCAATAAAAAAATCCCAGCAAATCGGCGCCGAACTTATGAAAGATGTCATGGGAGGAATGCCGGGACTCGGACAATAACAACAAATAAAAATGTTTAGAAAACTGCTTTGGATCAGCATCGTAGCCGTTATCTTCGTTTTATTTTTCATTTATAACAGCTACACATCAGCAATATCAAACCCTGTTGATCCGCAAGATCAAACAGACATATCAATTCAAGTCAAAAAAGGTGAAACCGCAGACGACATAGGAAAAACTCTTTTAGAGAAAGGACTGATAAAAAGCGATTTTTATTTTTACGCATACATAAAATTCCACGGACTTGGTGACGACCTATTGCGGGGTCGATTCGCTCTCAAAAAAAGCATGACCGTTCCGGAAATCATCGCTATCCTGAGCGATCCTTCGAAAGCCGAGACGATTTTAACAATTCAGGAAGGATTGAGAATTGTTGATATTGACCAAAAACTTGTAGATCTGGGGCTGATTGAACCGGGAGAATTCATACAGGAAGTCAAAAATTTCGACGGTTGGCAATATTATAGTTTTCTGGATAAGGCAACCCTCTCAAAATTGGACCTCCCGCTAGAGGGATATCTTTATCCGGACACATATTTTCTGGACTCGGCGGATTTTCAGATTCATGATGTGATCTACCTCGCCTTGGACAATTTCGAAAAGAAATTTTCTCCATACCAAGCTGAGCTGAAAAGACACAGTGTCGCGGAAATCATCACTATGGCCTCAATTATTGAAAAAGAAATATTTGGCAAAGAAGACAGGGAAATCGTCTCCGGCATACTTTGGAAACGACTGGAAAGCGGTTGGAAATTGGATGCCGACGCCACTCTGCTCTACACAAAAAACAACAGGGAAATTACGGCCGCCGACCTGGACGCCGATTCCCCATACAATACGCGCCGCTTCGGCGGCCTCCCACCGGGCCCCATTGGAAACCCGAGCATCGAAAGCATTTTAGCTGCCATGTACCCGAAAGAAACGGATTATTGGTTTTACCTCACTACAAAAGACGGCGAAGTGATCTATTCGCGCAGCAACGAAGAACACAATCAAAACAAAGCAAAATACCTTTAAGGCTGAACTGTAGCAGTCTCCACCTCGGCCTCAGGTGCAGCCATCTCTACAGGTTTTTCCGACTTATACAGAACCTTTACCACCAAAGCAACGCTCTTGTTCCCTTCCGCATCAACCGCGTAAACATTAAAAATATTCTCACCCTCTTTCATCAAGTCATAATCGGCATTGGCAAAATAACTCCAATTGCTATCACCGGCGTTATATTTCTGCAAAGCATAGTCATTCACGAAAACTTTTGTAGCCTCTGCAACAGTACCTTTTATTACGGCCAAATGGTCTTTCACAACAAAAACACCCGTCTCATCAGGAGCACTTACGCCATTTACGGAAACCAATACAGGAGAAGCTATTTTTGAAGTCTCGGCAGTTTCAGACGACTCAATTTCGCCCTCCGCGACCACCTCGTCTTCCGCTGCAACATTTTCATCCTCTTCACCTGCTCCAACCACCTCCTCAATAACTTCAGGAGCTACTTTTACAAACTGATTGCCGTTTACGGATTTCTCAAATTTTGTTGGATTTTGATCCTCGGCGGTATTCCATACAGCCCAGTCCTCTGCTTTAAATTTATCCGAAATTGCCGCTATAACTTCAGGGCTTTGAAACTTCCAATATCTCTCAAAAGCTGCCTCGCCCAAAACAATCTCCTGCCCAACCCCAAGCGCTTCGTTGGCAACAGCCTTCTTACCTTCCTCATCCAAAATATCAACATTTACATTCTTACCGTGAATCACACGCACAGTCTGATCAATCCCGCTTTCAACTTCAAAAATATTTCCCTGACTCGAAACCACTGTCGCATTAGCCAACTTCACAGAAAAATTTGTGTCGGTCGTGCCCTTATACAGTTTATTAACCCAAAGTTCACCATCAACCAATAACATACTGATCATCGGAACCTCACCTTCCCCGTCAAAAGTCTCAAAAGTAACATCCGTCCCACCGTTCATTCGCATTATCGTCCCGTCAAAAAACTCCACAATAACCTTTGAATCTGCGGTAGTGACTATTTCGTCTCCCTGCAAAACCAAAGCATCCGTGGACAGATTTATAAAATCCTCCGATCCCCAAGTCCTCATATCCACACTCCCCTCAACAATATGAAGATAGGCCGCATGCACATCCTTTTCACCAAAAAACATATTCCACAAACCATACAAAAGCACGAGTATAAAGCCGATTGCGATAATCATCACAAAAGGCGTCAGATATCCGCGAAAATTACTCTGCTGCCTGCGGTAACTGCGATATCGTGGATAATACATAAAAATTAAACTTATCTACCAAGACAACATTAAAGCACACTACGGAAAAAAAGAGAAAGATTTTTTACATACCCATCTCGTGCTTGATCACATTCACATCCCGCACAAGCCGCACATTTTTTTTCAACATTTCGGACATCTTGCTGCATGCATGCATAACCGTAGTATGATTGCGTCCGCCAAAGCCCTGCCCTATCCTTTCGTACGACTCACCTAGCTCATTTTTTATGAGATACATACATATCTGTCTCGGCATCATGACTTCTTTATGCCTGTCAGAACCCGTCAGCGTCTCCAGAGTCAGATTGTAATACCTGCTCACGGCATTCATCACATCCAAAGCTGTCTTGGCTTTCAGCAAAGTTTTTTTATTTTCAATATCTATTCCTATCAATTCCTGTGCCTTGTTCAACCGCTTCACGATCTCAGCTACGGAACGAATAGTGGGAACACGATTCGCAAGCTCGGCTTCAGCCACAGCCTGCCTCAAAACCCCCTCAAGTTCACGCACGCTGGACAAAACATTCATTGCGATAAAGTTTAAAACTTCCGGAGCTATCAATGTCTGAAACTCCTGGCATTTTTGCTGCAAAATCGCCACACGTGTCTCAAATTCAGGAGTTGTAAGCTCAACAACCATCCCCATGCCGAAACGAGTCGTCAGCCGTTGGTCCAAACCACACAACTCCTTTGGAGAACGATCGCTGGCTATTACAATCTGTTTATTTCTTTCGTAAAGTTCATTAAAAGTATGAAAAAATTCCTCCTGACTTGTTTCCTTGCGGGCAAAAAACTGCACATCATCCACAAGCAAACAGTCCACATTCCTATACTGATCCTTGAAACTCTTCATATGTCTGCGCCCGATAGCTTCAACCACCTCTGTGACAAATTTTTCAGCCGTCACATATTTGATCGTTTTTTCCGGAAAATTTTTCAAAATCTCATTTCCAACAGCATGAAGCAAATGGGTTTTTCCCATTCCGGTGGAGCCGTAAATATAGAGAGGATTGTAAATACCCCCAGGCATTCTGGCCACGGCATTACAAGCGGCATGTGGCAACGCATTCTCCTTCCCTACTACAAAATTATTCAAACTGTATCGATTGTTTAAAATTTTGCTTGAAACTACTGATTGCTCAGGACCGGCACCAACGACAATCCTAACCTCATTTGCATTTCGAACCTTGCGGACTTTTTTTTCAGATTCATCAAGCAAAAGCTCCTGCACATTTATACCGTCAGTATTGCCCTTATCCTTGAGACGCGTATGGACCTCATAAACAACCTCCTTCACTTCGACATCCACCTCCTGAACAGCCTGCAAAATCTTGATTCCGATTTTTTCCTTCAACCAGCTTTGAGCGTAAGGAGTCGGAACAGCCACAAACAATTTCCCATCTTTTTTATCGAAAACCATGGTGTTGTTCAACCATGTCAGAAAATATGATTTTTGAATGGTCGGCTTAAGCCTCCTGAGAACAGAAATCCAAAGTTCCTTATGCGACATAGTAAATCGGAATGAAGAAATAATAGCCCCCCATTAAGCTCAGAAATAAATTGCCCTAGTCCCCCAAATATTTTGCCCACGAAATTTTTCTAACGGGTGCATCTTAGCTTGTCGACAATCTCCCCGCAAGTCCAAAACAAGCCAAAAACCAGAGGTCCACCTATAGAGGTCTCTCTACAAAAAAACACTATATCTTGATATTTTCAATCAATTAAAAAACATTTCGCCACTGTCCGCAATACTTCGACAAAACAAAACAACCCACCCTCGCAAGTTGAAAAATATCTATTTCAAAAGATTCAAAATATCATTAAAGGTAACGGCCAAAATCAGCAACAAAAGCAGACCATAACCAATCATATGAATTATAGATTCAGCCCTCTGATTTATGCGTCTTCCAATCACGACCTCCACCAAAATAAAAAGCAGCCTGCCTCCATCCAGCGCGGGCAAAGGCAAAATATTTATAGCAGCCAAACTCAGAGAAAGTATTGCCACAAAACGAATCAACGGAATCCAACCATCCTGAATGAAATCATGAGTGAACTGAAAAATACCCACGGGCCCCGTCACCGTTTTCGAAACTTCACCACTACTCAGAAGATCGCCCAAAAATCCCACAAACATTTTAGCCGTAAGCTCAGCCATCCGGAAAGTCTCGCCAAACGCATGAAAAACAGCCTCGTAAAAAGGATATTTTTCGTCTCTAATTTCGACTGCGGAGGACATGACCTCCGTCTCATACAAGCTTACGCCATGCCATATATCGGACTCATCCAGATCAGCCAATAAAACCCCAATCCTCCCGTCAGAACCGGTCTTTACTTTATAAAAAATCTGATCAGCTCCCCGCTGAATCTGAAAAATTAATTGTGCGTTCTTGTGTTCACTTACATATTTTACAATTTTCTCTGGCAATGACCCCTCGGACTTCAGCTGCTCTCCGGTAGTAAAACTCACACCATCCACGGTCAGAACCACATCCCCCTCCTTCAATCCAGCCTTTTCGGCGGGAGAATCAGGCAAGACACGTGACAACACCACCTTATCGGTTTTTCCTATCAAATTCACATAAAACATATATTCATCGCCACCACGATTTACATTCAAAATCGGATTATCCTGCTCCTCCACGATTTTTTTAAATCCATCCACATCAAAAACCTGTCTGCCTCCATTTACAGCGGTAATCACATCGCCGGCGCGCAAACCGGCCTCATAGAAAGGATTGCCCTCATCCAAAGCCAAAACCTTAACTCTCGGAAAATCCCCATGATCATAATACACAAGCCCCAGATCTCCATGCTCCCCAACCGCCAGATTTCTTTTTTGACCAAATTGAATAACCTGATAATTCGCCTGCGAATCCTTTCCTAATTTTTCCAACAAAAAACCGTCCAACATTTGCCCATCCACTGCATAAATCAGATCATCAACCTGAAAACCGGCTCTGGCCCCCAAACTCTCAACTGGCACCTCCTTCACTTTTAAACCGGTTTCCAATTCTATAGTTCCATCCTGTACCGCATCAAAAACCTGCTCAGGCAAAATCAACGGTTGCATGCCAAAACTCAAAGCCACGCTAAGCAAAATCCAGGCCAACAGAAAATTCATCACCACGCCTGCCACCACAACTTTTATTCTGTCGCGCGGAGACTTGGATATAAAACTGCGCTTGTTTTTGAGCATCTGCAAATTATGCGCGTCTTCTCCAAGCATCCTCACAAAACCACCAAACGGGATCCAGTTTATAGAATAAACCGTCTCCCCTTTTTTAAAACCCCATATTCGCGGAGGAAGGCCGAATCCGAATTCCTCCACCTTGATCCCGGCGCGTCTGGCCATTACAAAATGCCCAAGCTCATGCACAAGAATCAGCACGGAAAAAATTACAAAAAAGACTATAAATGTAAGAAAATAGGTCATATTGTCATTACATCTTTTTCTTTGGCGGCAGCTGTCTCTTCTATTTTTTTATTGTATTCGTCGACTTTTGTTTGCAAATGTTTTTCACCATCCTTCACATTATCCTCTGTGGCCTCGCCATCTTCTTTCGCCTGCTTAAAATGTTTATGCGCATCCTGTCGTGCAGTGCGTACAGAAATTTTGGCTTCCTCAGCCAATTTATGAACCACCTTGGTCAAATCAGCCCTTCTCTCCTCCGTAAGAGCTGGAATAGAAATCCGCACAACCATTCCGTCATTCACAGGATTTAGACCTATACCTGAAGCCAAAATACCCTTCTCAATTGCGGCCAAATTTCCCTTGTCCCACGGCTGAATCTGAATCGTCCGCGGATCGGGAATGGAAATCCCCGCCACCGCCTTGACAGGCTGGGAAACCCCATAAGCTTCAACCAAAATATTTTCCACCAGCGAAGCGTTTGCCCTACCGAGCTGCAAACGACTGTATTCTGTCTTTAGATGTTGCAAAGCCTTCTCAAATTCCGCCACCGCTTTTGAATGCGCCTGTTCAATAGACATATTTTTTTAGTTAAATGTAATGAGTGTTCCGATTTTCACACCGCCTACGGCCTTTTCTATATTGCCCCGTTTGCTCATGTTGAAAACCAGCATCGGTATTCTACCCTCTTCACATATCGCCGCACAAGCTATGTCCATCACGCCGAGATTTTTGTCCATCACCTCGGCAAAAGTCATCTTTGTAAATTTTTTCGCGTTCTTAAATTTCAAAGGATCTTTGTCATAAACATAGTCCACTTTTGTGGCCTTCATAACAACATCGCACTTCATTTCCACGCCTCGCAGAGCCGCCGCCGAGTCCGTCGTAAAAAACGGACTTCCGGTCCCGCCGGCAAAAACAACAACTTCCCCGCTATCAAAATATTTCTTTGCCTTTTTAATTTCATAATTTTCAATCGCCTTTTCGCATTTCAGAGCGCTCATTCCGACAGCCGCGACTCCTCCTGATTTCAAAGCCCCTACCAAGGCCAACGCGTTTATAATGGTCGCCACCATCCCCATCGTATCCGAAGTCACGCGATCCAGTTTTAAATCAGCATGATCGCGAAACCGCCAGATGTTCCCTCCACCGACCACGATCCCGATCTTCACACCTTTTTTCTGCAAGATCTTCATCTCGCGCACGAAATCCGAAAGCGCCGCATCGCTGTCAAAAATCTCTCCCGAAACCTTCAGCAAAATCCTTTTGAATTTAAGCATAATTTCAAAATAAGACCCTAAGCCTTGAGCAAAATCCACGCAATCGCCAGCCCGAGAGCAATCCCAAAAATAAAAAACAGCGGCAATTTTTTGTCGCTCTTTTCTTCGGGCACACTCGCAAGCTCGGCCAGCAAATCCGCATTTATAATCACATCTTCGCCGGCATATCGCTCATACCCGTCTTCAAAATCCCGTCCGGCGATCAGATTCACAAATTTGTCGAACTTCACCTTCACTTTTTCATTCGGCTTCAGGTTTGTAAAATCAGCCTCCGACACAGGTGCCGGAGAAAACCCTGCAGGAACCTCGCTCTCAAAATGATTGATCTGAAATTCCGGTTCAGCGGGAGCTTCCTTGCCCTTGCGCAAATTGATGATGTTGTCGTCTTTCATAGGAATGATTAAAACATCCCAAATCTAGCACAATATTTATCGATGTTAAAGTCCAAGGAGCAAACTCATCACGCT
>CAZHDA010000003.1:0-29172 GCA_964531125.1 uncultured Candidatus Peribacteria bacterium | reverse complement strand
TTACACAAAAAGACAAACCGGTAGGCAGAAAGCGACAAATCACGGCCCCGCCAGTTAAAATCATGGCTGAGAAACTTGGATTAAAAATCATTCAAAGTGAAAATTCCAAGGAGCTGGAGAGAGAATTGGCAGGATTTAAAGCGGATTTTTTCATAGTCATGGCCTACGGTGTCATCCTTTCCGAAAAAATCCTGAAAATGCCCAAATATGGAGCCATAAATGTACACGCATCCCTCCTTCCCAAGTATCGCGGGGCATCCCCTATTCAGGAATCTCTACTTCATGGAGACACGGAAACCGGAATCACCATCATAAAAATGGACGAGAAATTGGATCATGGTGACATATATTTGCTTCGTCGCATAAAAATCGAGAATACAGACAATCAAGACACTTTAAGAACAAAAATTGGCATTCTGAGCGCAGAAATAATTCCAATACTTTTGGAAGATATAACAAAAAGCACGCTGAGACCGATTCCGCAAAATCACACAAAGGCAAGTTTTTGCCGCAAAATCAAAAAATCAGATGCTCGCATCGATTGGAAAAAGCCAGCTGTTGAAATAAGAAACATGATTCGCGCGTACAATCCATGGCCAATTGCATATACTGAAATAGTCGGAAAAAAACTGCAAATTTTGGAAGCGATAACAGATGAAACAAGCATGACTCCAGGAAAATTTTTAGTTGTGGAAAAAACACTAAAGATTGGAACCGGAAAAGGTTCCTTGATTCCGCAAAAAGTCTGCCTAGAAGGCAAGAAGGAAATGGCCATCAAAGAATTCTTAAACGGCTACGGCAAACTTTTCCAGCAAGATTAATTTTCCCCATCATCAAGAGGAGGCTCCACAACCTCGGAGTCTTTCTTTTCTTTTATCAAACCGTCTTTTGGCAACATTTTCGTAATCAAACTCTGCGCGTTCAACAAATCACCATTTGTGACGGAAGCATCATTCGCTTGAGTAATTACCTGTGTAAATATGTCTTTGTATCGGTAGTAATCCAAAATCGGAAAACTCTCGGCAAAACCAATTTGAGAGGCAAACACACCAAAAATCGGATCTTTGGACTGCTCAGCAATCATATCGCGCCGACTTGTAGGCTTATGCAATTCATCAAAATAATGCTCAAGATTTTTCTTATTTGTCATATAGATCAAAAAATCCCAAGCCAAATCGGGATTTTTGGAATTTTTCGAAACGGTCTCGGCAAAATAATTGGCATAAGTAACCCGTTTGTCTTTGGAAATTTCCGGATCATAGATTTGGGGAATTGGCGCAATTCGAATATCGTTTTTATTTATAGTATCAACTCCGCGTGAACTCAAAACACTTATTTCATTCAATATATCATCGTATGTATAACTAAATCCCGCGATCATCGAAACCTTTCCGGATGCAAAAGCACCAACTTCTTTTTGAACATCATCATCCGCCGAAAACTCATTCCAAGAATAATTTTTTTGTTTTGGGTCAGCAAAACTCTTGTAAAAATCTAGAGCCTCCAAGGCCGGATAAGTGGCGGTGGAAGCAGTTCCGGCTTGTCCCGCGAAAGTGGCCTCCGAGATATTGTCATTGTAAAACCTCACGCCGTACTGCAGAAAAAGCAAATACAGCAAATCCACCCCTCTTGAAATATTATCTGCTCTTCCCATGGCAATTCCAGAAACTTCAAATCTGGAAAAACTGCTGTTTGTTTTTGTAAGCTGGACGACATCGTCCTTGATTCCCTCCCATGTCGAAGAAGGTTGACCTCGTGTAGGAATACGATCTTCAAAATGAGCCTTATTGTAGTATAAAGCTAAAGTATCAACAGTCATGGGAACACCGTAAACCTGCTCATCTCCATTTGCATCCGTCCTTACCAAATCTCTATATGCGGTATCCACAAAAACTTTCGCGAAATCATCAGGCTTGCCCAAAGTCGCAGGCATTGGATGAATCTTTCTATAATTTGAGGCAAACCATGTATTTTGCATCGAAAAAATATCCGGCCCCTCACCTTCCGCCATTTCGTTCAGAATCTGATTCTGATATTCATTAAAATCCGAGAATTTTTTATAATGGATCTTAAGCCCGGGGTGATCCGCTTCATATTCTTGAATAGCCGGAGCCAAAACATCCTCATCATCAAAAACCTTATAATATGTCAGCTCCACGCCTGAATAATCCTTTTTTGCAGGTTCATTTTCCTTCTTCCTACAAGAACTCAAGCCAAAAACAAGCGCAACAAGCAGCAAAGCAGCTAAAATTTTTCGCAAATTTTTCATAAAGAATGAGTCCTTACCTTTTTAATCCAGAAACTGCTCAATTGCAAGATCAGCGACCACAACTTCCGTTGCACCCACCACCTTTGTTGCAACCACATTCACCTGCTTTTTCACAACCGCCGACAGTCGCGAAAAAAGGCGCGTTCAGTCGAACAACGTCCTTTTTTCCGCATTCCAGACAGCAAATCTTCTTCTCATCGGAATTATTACCAATTAGCATTTCGACAACCGAGAAGCAGTCTCTGCATTTATACTGGAATATTGGCATTGCTTTGAATTAAAAATCACCGCTGATTATAGCGTGTTTTCAATTCCTACTCAACCACTTCCACTTCCGGCTCAGCATTTTCTAGAGCGGAAATGTCCAGCTCCGGCTTGCCTGCCTTTGCCTTTTTCCATGTCAGGATGCTCACATCGTTTGCCAAAATCTCGGTACGATAGTGCCGGTTTCCGGACTTGTCCTCGAAGGAGTGATTTACCAGCCGGCCGCCGAGAAACACGGCGCTGCCTTTAGCCAGATAATCACTGCAAACTTCCGCAAGCCGCCCGAAAGCAACCACGCGGTGAAAATCCACGACCTCTTTTTTTTCACCGCCTTCCGCTTTTATTAAGCGGTTGACGGCCACCGGAAAAGACGAAACCGGCGCCCCGTTTTTGGTCTGACGCACCTCTACATCGGTGGCCAGATGTCCTATCACATACACGTTTGTTAGACTGCGCATATTTGATGGGTTAAAGAATATTACACATGTTGTATCAAACACTTCTTAAATTTTCTTAAAATTTTTCTTAAGTTTTTCTAAAGAGATTTTTTGGGGTAGAATAACGGAAAATCCGACCATTTATAAAAATCTGGAGCAACATTTTTTACATTTTCCCACTATTTCTATCGATATTTTACAATTTAAATCATTCGATCTGGCATATCATTTGTGCAATTATCACAACATTTTCTATACTTGCGTATAGTTTTGTTTAATCTAGAATTCATGAAATTTTATGATATAATTGAAGCGGTTGACAATCCTATCGCCTATAAAAAAGCCCTCCAAATTTGGAGGGCTTTTTGCTGCTGGTGGACCTAAGGGGAGTCGAACCCCTAACGATAGGTTGACAATCCTACCGGCCTAACCGTAGGTAGGCCCAAATTCAACAGCAACACACACATATAGCAGACACTTCTTAAATTTTCTTAAAATTTTTCTAAAGAAACAATTTAGGCTATAATAAGCCCAATGTTCACAGGAATCATCACCGAAATCGGCAAAATCTCCCACATTCTAGCCACCAAAGATGGTAAAATTTTCACAGTCGCCGCGAAAACAATTCTAAAAAACAAAAAAATCGGCCAATCAATCAGCGTAAACGGAGCATGCGTCAGCATATCCAAACTCACAAAAACCTCATTTTCATTCACAGCCGTTTCCGAAACTCTCAAAAAAACCAACTTCAATCAGCTGAAAATCAATGACCTCGTCAACCTCGAACCGGCTCTCACGCTAGGCCAAAGTCTCGACGGACATTTCCTTCTCGGCCACATCGATTGCACTGGAGAAATCCTACGCACCACTCCAAAACTTACAATTTCCTTTCCAAACTCAATTCGCCCCTACCTTTCAGTAAAGGGCTCTATAGCCATAAGCGGCGTCAGCCTGACCATTTCCGCGCTTTCAAAAAACACTTTTTCCGTAGATCTCATCCCACTCACCCTCAAAAAAACTACCCTTTCCAAATTGCAAAAAAAGGATAAAGTGAATTTGGAAATCGATTTAATCGCGAGATATTTAAAAACTTTGTTGGATGCAAAACGGAAAGCCTAAAAATCTAAAAATAAACGGCGCAAAATTAAAAATCGCCATAGTCCTCCCCTATTTCAACGAAGACCTCGGAAATCAACTACTCAAAAACGCAATCAGAGAATTAAAGAAAAACCACGTCTCACAAACAAAGATTTTCCGTGTCACCGGCGCGCTGGAACTCCCATTTGCCTGCCAAAAACTGGCCCTCTCACACAAATATCATGGGATCATCGCCTTGGGCGTGGTAATCCGCGGCGGCACCAAGCATTTCGACCACGTCTGCGCTCAAACATACTCCGGTCTTATGCGTGTCCAACTCGATACCAAAGTTCCAATCGCTTTCGGCGTCCTCACTTGTGAAAACATCAAACAAGCCAAAGAACGTCTGAACAAAGGAACTGAAGCAGCCCAAGCAATTTTAATTCAAACCACTCTATGAAAATCAAAACACTGAAGGACATCCCGGAACTGAAAGGGAAAAAAGTTTTACTCCGTGTTGACTTCAATGTGCCGATAAAGGATGGAAAAGTAACTGATTCCACCCGCATTCGTGAAGCTCTGCCGACGATCAAATATCTGCAGGAGAAAGGCGCAAAAATCATTCTCATGACTCATCTCGGCCGTCCGGACGGCAAGGTAGTGGAAAATCTGCGTCTAAATTTAGTAAAAGAAGAATTCGAAAAACTTATCGGCAAACCGGTTCAAAAATCCAACGAAATTTTCGCTGACACTGGTAACCTCAAAGATGGCGAAATCCTCATGCTGGAAAATATCCGCTTCGACATAGGCGAAGAAAAATGCGATCAGGAATTTACAAAGAAACTGGCTTCTCTCGGAGAAATTTTCGTCAATGATGCCTTTGGAACAGCTCATCGCAAACACGCTTCAACCGCCGGCATCGCCGACTTTCTCCCCGCCTACGGCGGCTTCCTCATAGAAAAAGAAATGGCAGCACTCTCACCTATCGTCAACAACGAACCGTCCAGACCATTCACGATGATTTTCGGCGGAGCCAAAATCGACACAAAAATCGGAGTCATCAAAAACTTCATAGATAAAGCCGACTACTTTTTGATTGGTGGAGCCATTGCGAACACTTTTTTAAAGGCCGCCGGCTATAACGTCGGAAAATCCCTTGTGGAAAACGAAAAACTCGATCTTGCACGCGAGATCATGATGGAATGCGAACAGAAAAAAACGACAATTATTATCCCGAAAGATTCTATCGTCGCCGACGAAATTTCCGAAACCGCAGAAACGACAAACATTCCTATTCAGGACATTGAAGGCGACATGAACATCCTCGACATCGGCCACCTCACCGCAGAGAGATTTTGTGAAGTAATAAAAGAATCAGAAACTGTCATCTGGAACGGCCCGCTCGGACTCTCCGAATTCAAACCCTTTCAAAACGGCTCCCGCTCAGTCGCACAATGCCTCGCAGATCACAAATGCGTCTCCATCATAGGTGGCGGCGATACAGCAGACATGATCAAAAGGTTCAGCCTCGACGAACACAAATTCACACACATCTCCACCGGTGGCGGAGCCTGTATCGAGTTTTTGGAAGGAAAAAACTTGCCGGGAATAAGCATTCTCAAAGCTTAGCCACACAATCTATCTCCACTCTCGCTCCTTTGGGCAAAGCAGCCACAGCCACAGTCGCTCTGGCCGGCTTCACCTCTCCTGTGAAATAACCGCCATAAACTTCATTTACGACCCCAAAATCATTGATATCAACCAGATAGATCGTAGTCTTCACCACATTTTCCAGACTACTTCCCGCGGCCTCCAAAACAGCTTTTAAATTTTCCAAAACCTGCTTACATTGCGTTGCCGTATCACCTTCCGGCGAAATCTGTCCGCTGCAAAACACAAAACCTCCCTCCTTCACAGCCTGCGAATAAGGCCCCAGCGCTTTCGGAGCTTTGTCTGTCTCAACTTTAATCATCATCTCCTTGGTTATCTTTTTTGTTTTCACTCCACCGTTTGATTTTGTCGTTAATCTCCGTCACTTTTCGACCATATCTCTCTCGCGAAACTCTCGCAACTTTCTTTAGCAACTCGTCATCCAGATTCACAGCCGGACTCGGCAGCGTACTCATCGAAAAAGTTTTCGAAGGCATACCTTCTATGAGAAGTCGCATGTAGGCGGTATATTTGCTCAATGAAACCAAGTCGTTTGGCAAGACCTCTTCCGCGAACTGCTGCGACAAATATTCCGCGTCATCAAAACCCACTTGAAAAGCCATCACCGTCCCAACATTACCAAAAACCGCGTCTCTGACTTCATCCGGCATCTGCGCGATATATTGATTTGCCATCGTCAAATTCAGTTTATATTTTCGAGCCTCTGACAAAATCGTGCCAAAAGACTCGGTAGCAAAATTCTGAAATTCATCCACATACAAATAAAAATCTTTGCGTTCCTTTTCCGGAATATTCGCGCGACTCATAGCATCCAGCTGAAATTTGGTAATAAACATCGAACCAAGCAGAGCCGAATTATCTTCACCGATTTTCCCTTTGGAAAGATTTACGATAACAATCTTGCCTCTGTCCATAAAAAACCGCAGATCAATCGAGCTTTTCGGCTGTCCTACGATGTTTCTAATAGTAGGACTGGAAAGGAATTGCCCCACTTTATTTTGAATGGGAGACACCGCATCCACTCGAGTTCTCTCCTGCATTTTCGCAAATTCATCCATCCAAAAACTTTTCACAACAGGATCCTCCACTTTCCGCACGACTCTTTTTCTGAATTCCTCATCACTCAGCATTCGCAAAATTCCAAGCATCGAAGTCCCGGGATATTCCAGCAGGGCTAAAATCGTATTTCTCAAAATATGCTCAAGCCGCGGCCCCCAGCTGACTTCACCATAAATTTTCTTAAAAATTCCAATAAGTCCGCTACAAACTATCGAGCGCAAAGCCGGATCTACATTTTCCAACATATTGAAAGCCACTGCATATTCCTGATCCGACGGATCGATCAAAACCACATCATTGACCCGTTTTTTTGGTATAAATTTCAGCACATTGTCTGCCAAATCCCCATGGGGATCAATCACGCCGACACCTTTTCCAGAAACTATATCAGAGTAAATCATATTCTCAAGCAAAGTGGATTTTCCCATACCGGTTTTACCAATGATGTAAACATGTCGCCTGCGATCACCTGTTTTAATTCCAAAAATTTGCTCAGACCCGCGAAAATTACTCCTACCCAAAATTGTATTCGGAACACCATCACTTTCTTCGGCTGGCAGATCGTTTGGCGGTTCAAGTTTCTTACTGGAAACCCAATAAATTGTCGGAGTCTTCACGGTTAGAGTGGGCAAATGAAAAATTGTCGCAAGTTCCTCATTGTTCAATACCATCGCATTCCTCAGTACGCGACGATGGTAAGCGTCCACAAGCTCTCGTCCATGCTCAAATTCACCAATCAGAAAATTATTCAGATGTGGCATATTAAACTGCTTGAAAGAACCTACTATCTCCCTGACTTTTGTTTTGGCTTTTTCCACATTTTTATTTTTGGGAACATAAACAATTCTTATATTCACCTCATAAAGAAGCTTAACAACCTTATCGATTGCCGCATCAATAGAAGTCTCCCTTTCATGAGCGCGCGAAGTCATATCCTCCGCATCATGATCGGACATCGTCTCAGTCACGCCACTCAGAGTCGCGCGCACTCCTGCCATCACAAAAAGTCCCTGCAACCAAAAAATAAAATAAATTGGGAAAAACACGAATTTTGGCCACACTTTCCGTGTCACAAAAGCCTTTGCATAAGCCTTTTTCAACATATCAATATTTCCCAAAACACCTTTACTCAAAATCTTCACGCACTTGGTAAAAACTATCCTCCATTCATCTTCCATTGGTCTTACGACAATTTGAATCCAAGCCTGATCATCCGCATGATCAAATTTCACCAGAGAAGAAGTAATGCCCGAAAGAGGATCCACAGCCACTCGTGCCAATTTATCCTCAAATTGAGCGTATCGCTTTATAGGAAAAACATCTGCGTCACTAAACTTCAAATCCGTACCTATCGCATTATCCACATGCTTTACATTCATCGAATAATCAGGACAATCGGTGATTTCAACATCGGCATAGTGAGCGTAAATCTGGCCTTCCACAAGCGACCTGAACTTCTCGGGAAAAGCCGCATAAAATTTGATAACCTTACCGACACTTGCAATTTCAAAACTTATATGACTGGTTGAATACCCTTTCAATTTTTCCAAGAGAGAAAATTCATTTTCAATGCCGTGCAAAGTCGCAAAAATATTTTCGGCAACAATAGGGCCGCTCTCATTCTCCTTCGCAACACGAACCTGCACTACTGTGTACTTTTCCTTAAGTTTAAACCTTGCCTGCTGAATTTTTACCAGCAGTGAGATAAAAATACCGATCGCCAGACCGCCCAAAATCAAAATTCCAAGATAGATCAAACCTGTTTCCATGGCTCGGATTATACTCTAACTCTCCAAAGTATCAAAGAATCGCTGGAGAATAATCTGAGCTGAAATCGCGTCCTTGAGGCCCCTCTCCTTGAGAGGAGATTTACCACTTTCCTTCATCAGCGTTTCCGCCTCAAAAGTACTAAGTCTTTCATCAAACAATTCCACTTCAATTTTCAACTCTTTCCTAAGTAATTCTGCCAAATCTTTAACTGCGTACATGATTTTATTCTCTTCATGACCTTCTTCCATCGCCAAAGGCAGCCCTATCAAAACCAGATCTACAGCCTCTTTCCTGAGCATTTTTTCAATCTCGGCAAGCAAAAATAAACGATCTTTATTTAGAATCATTCCTTTAGGAAAAGCCATCCGGTTGACAGTATCGCCGGCAGCCATACCGACTCTTTTTGTTCCGTAGTCCAAAGCTAAAACCCTTTTTTTCATATTTGAATTAGGCGGCCTTCACTTCCACTTTCACAGTTTCCTCCAAATCCTTTCCAAGGTGCACAACAACATCATACTTTCCGACTTCCTTAAAATGAGTCATCTTCAAAAATTCACGCTCCAGACGGAATTTAGCCTTTTTCTCGATGGCATCAAGCACATCATTTTCCGTTATAGAGGCGAATAATCTGCCTTTTTCACTCGCCTTGGCCTTGATGGAGATCTTCAATCCCTTGAGTTTTTCCAACACCTCCTTTGAATTTTCCAGAACCTGCTGTGCCTTCATTACACGCTTCTCTTTGCGGACTTCTGACAATTTCATAAGCGAAGGGGTGGCAACATCGGCCAAATCCCTTGGAGACAAAAAATTTCGATAAAATCCATCTCTTACCTTCACTACATCGCCACGATACCCAAGCTTCGCGACATCTTTTTTTAGCATGACTTTCATATTCCTTTCATTAAAATTAAGCCCTAAATAAATAGCCTAGACCGCCCCAAAAGTAAAGGGAATTTTCGGATTTCATCAATCTTCAAATTTCCAATCACTGATATTTGCGAATCTGTCACTCGGGAAAACCACATGTTCCATGGAAATACCCGAGACCTTACCGTCGGTTGCATAAAAATACACGGGCCTGTAGAGAAAAATAGCAGGAATATCGGCCTTTATCTTGTCGGCCAATTCATTGAGCCCTTTATTCCTCTCGGTTGGATCAAAAGTTGACCTCAAATCTTCAATCAGACTGTCGACCTGAAAAGTTTTGTAATTTGAAAAATTCTGCCCAAGAGGTGTGGATTGAGTGGAATGCCAGTAGGAATATGTATCAAAATTGTATCCCAAATTATGCCCGACAAATAGAAGATCATATTGTCTCGCCATCACTCTCTCCTTGAAAATTTTCTCAGGCAAAAACTCAACCTCAACATTGAAACCAACTTTTCCCCACGACTCAACCAGGAATTTGATAACTTTCGTAACTTCCACATATTGCTCGGTTCCTTCATCATAAGCTCTCGCAATCAGATTCAATTCCAGAGCCTGTCCGCTCTTGTCGTAACGAATCCCCTCTTTATTCACATCCTCGGCATGATAATTGAAACCTGCGTCTTTTAAAGCCCCCTGCGCCTGCTCAACGCTTGGTTGATACACCCAATCATTCTGATCAAGCTCAAGTAATGGCGTATCCACTGCGACCTTATTATCCAACTCTGAAATCAGAGCTTGTTTATCTATAGCCTTCTGCAAAGCAAGACGCACATTATAGTCTCTTTTTAGAATATCGCTGTCCATATTCAAAAAAACAGCGGTATATTGAGGCAATTCATAAGGTATCAATTCGAATCTCTCCGCATTTTTGAAATTCAAATCATATTTTCCGCTCACCTTGGGAACGCCGTTTACGGTGTTTATATCGCTAACCAGCTGTTCCATGGTCGGATAAATAATAAAACGAATATATTGAACATCCGGAACAATGGAATAATAATAATTTGGATTTCTGGCCAAAATAATCTGACTTCGTCCACCCGAAAAAATTTCAACAGGTTCTTCAACCATGTACGGACCGGAACCAATCGGCAATTTATTAAATTCATCCTTCAATAATTCACCGACAGGAACATTTTTCAAGATATGTCGCGGCAAAATTCCGGTAGTCATATTGCTGACAAAGAAAACATTTGGTTTCTCCAAAACAAATTTGATCGTTTTTTCATCCACCTTCTCAACCTTCACTCCTGAAAAATTTGTTTTCAAGATTTCATTCGGAAAAGCCGGATCCAAAATGACATCGTGGAAAGTAAAATAAACATCATCTATCGTAAGAGGCCTACCGTCACTCCACTTTAGTCCGCTTCGCAAAACAAATGTATAAATCGTCTTATCCTCGTTTATAGTCAAAGCGGCCATATCGTCCACTACAGCCTTTTTTAACGGATCATATTTCATCAGACCTGAAAAAACCAAACTGGAAACCTCGCGATCAATCTCGTTATAATCAACAAAAACGGGATTTATATTTTGTATTCCGGTCTTGGAAACAAGGCCCTCGGTATAAATATGTGATTTTCCAAAGCCAAAAAATCCGTACGGAAAAAGAATCATTTTTACAAGCATCAGCACTATCACAGCCACAGCACCGAGAGAAAGAATCGTATCCAAATAACTGTAGGACCTGAAAACCCCTGAAAGAAATTTTAAAATTTTCATGAATTCCTATTTGACGAAGAGAAAAGCCAGCGCATTGGCCACAAACAAAATAGCCAAAACCACGGTCGCAACCTCAAGCACCTTTTCCGCTCCGCGTTTGTTCACATAAAAACCTCCGCGCCCTCCGAATGCGGACGACAATCCCGCCCCCCTTTGCTGACTCAAAATCACCAAAGAAAGAAGAATGGCCAACACAATCTGTAAAATTTCCAAAAAAAGTTTCATAGAATTATTTAAGAATTAAACCGACCAACCAGTTTATCAAACCAAACACAAGAGACCCTATAACATAACTGCCAAAAGTTGGAAAGCTGATTGCCAAATCCTGAAATTGAGCAACCTGTAAAAAATAGCTCAAAAACCAGAGCATAAAGGCGTTTATCACTATCAAAAACAAGCCACCTGTCAGAAATATAAGCGGAAGAGAGAGAATTTTTATAATCGGCTTGATAAAAACATTTGCAGCGCCGAGGACCACCCCTCCAACAATAAAAAATTTAACACCGCCGGTCACTAAAACTTCCGGGGTCACAAGAGTCAGCCCATATAGCGCCAAAGCATTAACAGCGATTCCGAAAACAATTTTTAGGATAAAAGACATGAGTAGATCTTAACAAAAAAAATATATCATTTACACTCTCTTTACTGCAACCCTAACAATAAATTTCTCGATTTCAATCTCTTTCTCTTGATCAAAATCCAAATCTCCGCTTTGCTCCAATTCATCTGCCAAAGTTTCTTTTCTGATATAGTCGGCAAATTCAGTTACAGCAAGCGCGACTTCTTTATCAGCCTTCACCAAAACCATAATCCTGTCATCCACCTGATAATCAGCCTCCTTTCGAAGATCTTGAATCGTCCGAACTATTTCTCTGGCATATCCCTCCCTCTTCAACTCATCCGTAATATGCGTATCCAAAGCCACAACCACGCCCTGATCGCCCTCCACATCAAACCCCTCCTTCCCTTTGAAACCTATCTCAACCTCATCAGCCTCCAAAACAAATGGACCTACATTCACTTTGCCATCAACACCAAATTCAAATTCACCGGCTTTGATTTTTTTTATAATATCCTGCACATCTTTGCCGTATTTAGGCCCAAGAACCTTTGCATTCGGAATAACGGTTTGTTCCATTATCTCACCGGCCTCTTCAATAAAATTCAATTCTTTGACATTCAATTCTTCCAAAATAACATCCTTCTGAGCGGCAATTACGTTTTTATTTATACCCTTTGGAAGAGCCACCTGAAGACACTTTAATGGCTGACGAACCTTAATCTTCGCTTTCGCTCTCGCACTATGCCCAAGATTTACAATCAATCTCACCAAACGGATTTCCTTATTCAATTCTTCATCTATCAAATTCCCGTTGAATTTAGGCCAATCGGCAAGATGAACAGACTCCTCGTCACAAAGATTTTGATAAATTTCATCGGAAACAAAAGGCACAAAAGGCGCTATAACCTTCGAAAATTCAATCAAAACCGTATACAAAGTTTGATATGCCTCACCCTTGTCATCGTCATTTTCGCTCTTCCAAAACCTCCTTCTGCTTCGTCGCACATACCAATTCGACAAATTATCCAAAAACTCAAGCATAGGTCGTGCGGCCTTCGGCAGATTATATACATTCATTTGATCCGTAACTTCCTTAATCAAAGCATTCAACTCGGACAAAATCCATTTATCCAATTTGTTTTTTGGAATAAATTTCTCCGGATTTTTTGGCCTCTTCCACTTATCAATATTCGCGTAAGTCACAAAAAAACTGTAAGTGTTCCACAAAGTCAGCATGAATTTTTTCACGACTTCATCCACATGCGCTTCCGAAAATCGCACATCGTCAGCCAGCGCCGCCGGTGAACTCACAAGGAAATATCGCATACTATCAACACCCATGGTCGAAAAAATCACATTCGGATCTGGATAATTTTTCTTTCTCTTGGAAAGTTTTTCACCGTCCGCAGCCAGCATGATTCCATTCACGATGACATTGCTGAAGGCCGGCTTGTCAAACAAGATCGTGGCCAAAACATGCAAAGTATAAAACCATCCGCGAGTCTGATCCAAGCCCTCAGCGATAAAATTTGCCGGGAAATTATCTTCAAATTCTTTCTTGTTTTCAAATGGATAATGCAGTTGCGCATACGGCATCGCACCGCTCTCAAACCAGCAGTCCAAAACATCCGGAATTCTTTTCATCGGCTTGCCGCATTTTTCACATTTGAAAGTGATTTCATCTATATACGGTTTATGTAAATCGAGCTCTTTTCCACGCATTGGTACCTTGTCGCCGCTACGCACTTTCAATTCTTCTACCGATCCGATACAAACTTGTTCTCCACAACTACATTCCCACACCGGGATCGCGCATCCCCAAAAACGGTTTCTGGAAATAGCCCAATCCCTCGCTCCATCAAGCCATTTACCAAAACGGCCTTCTTGTATGTGTTCAGGCTGCCAATGAATTTTTTTGTTGTTTGCAAGCATCGCCTCCTTAATTTTCGTCACTTCGATAAACAACGAACGCGTCGAATAATTGAGTAACGGACTATCGCATCTCCAACAATGCGGATAACTATGGCGATAATTTTGCTTTGAGAATAGCAAACCTTTTTCATGTAAATAAACAGCCACATTCAAATCCTGCCCCTTCACAAATTTTCCTGCGAAATCTTTGACATCGCCCTTAAAAGTTCCATCCATATTCACATGCTGAATCAAAGCCAATCCCTTTTCGACACCGAGTCCGTAGTCATCCTCACCAAACATCGGCGCGATATGCACGATACCCGTTCCATCCTCCGTAGTCACAAAACCCGCGAGCTGTATCGTATACAATTTACCTTCAACTTTTTTATTTAAATAATAATCAAAAAGTGGTTCATATTCTTTTCCCTCAAGTTTTTTCGAATCGACTTTTTCAATCACAGCATACTTATTTTCACCAAAAATTTTGTCTGCCAAATCTTTCGCCACAATATAAGTTTCTTCCTTGTCCTCAGCATCCTTTGCCTTCACCTTCACATATTCAATATCCCTGCCAAAAGCCAGAGCCACGTTCCCGGGAAGAGTCCACGGAGTTGTAGTCCAAGCCAAAATATAAGCATCATCGCCTTTCAATTTAAATTTCACCGTCACAGACAAATCCGTCACATCCTTATACCCCTGAGACACCTCAAAATTCGAAAGCGGCGTCTCGCATCGCGGACAAACATGCATCGATTTGAAACCTGAATAAACCATCTTTTTATCCCAGATCTGTTTAAAAACCCACCAGATCGACTCCATATAATTGTTGTCCAGCGTCGCATAACTGTCACCAAAATCCACCCAACGCGCGATCCTCTTCAAAGTAGTCTCCCAATCTTTCGTATAGCGAAAAACCGACTCACGGCACTTGTTGTTGAAATTTTCAACACCGTAATCCACGATATCTTTTCGCCCGCTTAATTTCAGCTCTTTCTCGATTTCATACTCCACAGGAAGTCCATGACAGTCCCAACCGTTCGTGCGCGGCACAAAATAGCCCTGCATCGTCCAATATCGTGTCACCGCGTCTTTCAGCACATTTGCCAGAATATGCCCGTAATGCGGCAATCCGTTCGCAAAAGGCGGCCCGTCAAAAAACACATATTTTTCTTTTTTTTCGCGCTGCTTCACCGATTTCTCAAAAATCTTGTTTTTCTCCCAGTAGACCAGCATTTTCTCCTCCATCTTTGGAAAGGCCTGTTTGGGATCGACTTTTTTAAACATACGCGCACAAATATAGCGAAACAGGCAGAATTTGACAATCTCCACACGAAGAGAGATGATCGAAAAAACATATAAATTTTCTTTTGACCTCTCATTCTCTCGGAGGAATCGAAGGTCCGATAAGAACAATTTTCCCGGAACTGGCAGAAATGCCGGAAGCTTTGAGTTTGCTTAAAGAAATAATCTTAATTCAACAAAGATTGCAATACGGCGTAATGACAATCAGTGCAGGCATAAGACACTCGTTCGACAATCCATCCACCATTCGCAAACCAAATGGCAGCATACAAACAGACTTGGAAATAATGGCGACAGTTCCGGCAAATAGCACCGAAACAAAGATATTGGAAATAGTAACTCGCAAACAAGTAGCGGTTTTGTTTGAGCGGTATTTTGGAATTTCGCTTGAAAGAGAGCCATTTTCAGCACAACCGATCAATCACATCAAAGACCCATTTGGGCACATAACAGCAATAGGAAATATCAGACCGACAGACGACGTAAGAATAATTTTGGCCTCGTTACATGAAATTTTAGCCATAGCCTCATCCGCACCCCGTAGCGCAAGTCCCGCATCCGCCGCTTGAACAGCTCCCTCCTTCGCCCAAATCCATCTTCAAGTGATAACTCTCCACCAGTTTTTCCGCCATTCCCGTGTATTTTTCCGGCGTCAGCTCAAGTAGTTTCTTTTTATCCGCTGCCGGAATTTTCAAAGACTTTATAAATTTCTGTACCGTCGCCTTGCTCATTCCGCCCTTCCCTCTCGTCAGCGACTTCAATTTTTCATATGAATTTGGAACCAGATTTTTCCTCATCACAGTCTGAATAGGCTCCGCCAAAAGCTCCCAATGATCCTTCAAATCATCTTGTATAACTTTTTTATTCACCTCGCACTTCTGAACGCCTTTTAAAAGGGACTTAAAAGCCAAAATCGAGTATGTAAACGCCGTCCCGGAATTTCGAAGAACAGTTGAATCCGAAAGATCCCTCTGCATTCTGGAAATCGGCAACTTTTCCGAAAAATGAGCAAACAAAGCATTTGCAATCCCCAAATTTCCCTCCGCGTTTTCAAAATCAATCGGGTTTACTTTGTGCGGCATCGTGGATGAACCGACCTCCCCTTCCACAAGAACCTGCCCAAAATAATTCATACTGATATAAGTCCAAAAATCACGCGATAAATCGATCAAAATCGTATTCATTCTTTTCATCGAATCAAAAACTCGCGCGTAACCATCATGAGGTTCGATCTGCGTTGTATATTGATTGAAATCCAATCCAAGAGTCTGTACGAATCTCTTACTCGCAGCCAACCAATCAACTTCCGGATACGCCGCCAAGTGCGCATTATAATTTCCAACCGCACCATTTATTTTTCCAACAAAATAATTTCCCGAACTAAGCACACTCATCTCTTTTTCAATTCTCGCAACATAATTTATCAATTCCTTCCCAAGTGTCGTCGGTGAAGCAGCTTGTCCGTGCGTTCGCGCCAACATCGCAACCTTTCGATTGTCCACAGCCATCGCGTAAAGTGCCTGCACCACTCCGGCCACCATCGGGACATATTCTCTTTCCGTGAAATCACGGAACATGCATGTATAAGCCAGATTATTGATATCCTCGGAAGTACATCCAAAATGAATAAATTCCAAATATTTTTCCACAGGCCCGTTTTTCAAACACTCTTTCATGTAATATTCGCAGGCCTTCACATCGTGATTTGTGGTCTTTTCAATCTCTTTCACGCGCTTCGCCGCCACCACATCAAATTGCTCATAAATACTTCGCAAAATGCGCAGCTCGGCCGGCTTAAGAGGATGTGTCCCCTTCAGCTGAACATCATTAAACAGAAAAATAAACCACTCAATCTCCATCAAAATCCTATAACGGTTCAGCGCCGCTTCTGAAAAATACTGGCCAAGATAATCCACCTTTTCAGCATAACGACCGTCAATAGGTGAAATCGCCAATAAATTGTGATCGTTGCTCATGTTTAAAATTTAGCTTTAATTTCGGCGATTCTTTTCGCCACTTTTTTACTCAATTCATCATCACCCAAAGCCAAAATCCTGATAGCAGCCATTGCAGCATTCTGTGGATCCACAACTGTCAAAACAGGCGTATCGCTTGGCATCATCAGCGTGCTGTTTATATTCACTATAAAATCCTCCTTGTTTTGAAAAGGCGGACAGGCAATCACGGGATGAATACTGTTTGCGGCTGTCACGCCCGAAAGTCCGTTGGACCGACCGGCAATCGTGATATACACCAAGTTCTTTTCCTTTACATTATTTTCTGTAACAATTTTAAAAACCTTCTCCGGCACTTTGTGTGCAGACGCAGTAATAATTTCATGATTCACTCCCCAGCCGTTAAAATTTGCGGCGATTTTTTCCGCGAACTCCTTATCTGAATCAGAACCTAGCAAAAAGACTACTTTCATATTAAAAATATTTACTTAAATTTTTCTTTAATCTTTCATGCACATCGCCAACCTCGGCCACAAATGCCTGACCGGTAATCAGCTCATAAGCCTCTATATATCTTCGGGCTGTTTCCGCGCGAACATCATCCGGCACCGCGGGAATCTCCCCTTCACCTATAAATCCCCTTTCCGCCAGCCACTCTCTCAAATATTCCTTATCAATTTTCTTCTGTTCTTCACCGGCCCGTAGTCTCGCTTCGTATTCATTCGCAAACCAAAATCTCGAGGAATCCGGTGTATGAATTTCATCAATAAGGACTATCTCACCATTTTCATCCATCCCAAACTCATATTTCGTATCAACAAGAATAATTCCCTGTTTCGCACAAATCTCGACTCCTCGCAAATACAGCTGCATCGCTTTCGCAGCCATCAGATCAAACTGCTCGGCAGAAAGAACTCCTCTTTTTATAATCTCCTCTCTCGACACGGACTCGTCGTGTCCGCCATGCTCCGCCTTTGTCGAAGGCGTGATAATCGGATGATCAAACTTCTGGTTTTTCACCATGCCATCCGCAAGTTTATTTCCGCAAAAATCACGTACACCTTTTTCATAATGATACCAAACACTCGTCGAAGTCACACCTGTCAGATACCCGCGCACCACGACTTCCACCGGCAATGCCTTACAAAGTTTCGCCGTCACCACATTCGGATCGGGAAACTCAATCACATGATTCGCCATGATATCCTTCGTCTCTTCAAACCAAAATTTCGCCATCTGATTCAGCACCTGCCCCTTGAAAGGAATCGTGGTAATCACATGATCAAAAGCCGACAATCTGTCGGTCACAACGATAATGCGCCTTCCATCTTTGGAGTAATTATCCCGCACTTTACCCTCGTATTTTTCACCCAAACCTTCAAAATCCGTCCCCGCAAGACAGTAAGGAATCTGCGCGGTGAGTTGTTCAGTAGTAAGCATGATGAGGAAATTAAATGCTTAAAGCCCTAAGCACTTTTAATATATGGAAAAACACCAAACTAATCAAGCGTGACAATGGTGGGCGTTTAGGGATTCGAACCCCAGACCCTCTCGGTGTAAACGAGATGCTCTAACCAGCTGAGCTAAACGCCCTTGAATAAACCGCCCGTCATTTTTAACACAGCCGTTTCAAACTTGCAACTACCCCAGCAAAAACCCGTTTTCCTTCAGCCACTTCTCCTGAATTTTATAATCACTAACCGCCTCCTCCACAAGCGCCCAAAACCTTTTGGAATGGTTAAATTCCTTCAAGTGCGCAAGCTCGTGCGCGCACACATAACGAAATACCTCGCGCGGCGCAAACAGCAGCCTGAACGCGATATTTATGTTTCGCTTACTGGAGCAACTCCCAAATCTCGTCTGCATTCTTTTGAATCTGAATTTATTGAAACTGACTCGGAAATAATTTTCATTCAACTCCCTAAGCACCTCCCCAAGATATTTTTCCTGATCCTCCATGATCACTTTTTCGCAAAGCTTTTTTACTACACTTTTCCCTCCGGTTTCAGCCAATTGCACCACTATCTCACAATCATTTTTTAAACTCACTTTCGTCCTTTTCCCTTTCAAAACCTGTACCTCGTAAATTTTATTATGCGTCACCACCCTTCCCCCATTTTCATAATTCGGCTCTACAAAAGCCCCTGTCCTCACTTTCGCAAGTCTTTTTCCCGCCCAATTCAAAAACTTCTCAACAGTTTCATC
This sequence comes from uncultured Candidatus Peribacteria bacterium, assembly GCA_964531125.1. Classification (GTDB taxonomy): domain Bacteria; phylum Patescibacteriota; class Gracilibacteria; order UBA1369; family LOWO2-01-FULL-3; genus JBAZZM01. The sequence continues at coordinate 10,035 of CAZHDA010000003.1, read as the reverse complement.
TCTCTGCCGCCCAATCAAAAACCGGCTAAGCTTTATAACCACTTTTCCGTTTCTAATTCTCACCGAAGAAGTCAGCCTTCCATGCGTCACAAATTCAACTTCATAACTTCTATCCGCAACTTCAAGCTTCATAATTTTATGGTGCCCAGGAGAGGACTCGAACCTCCACGACCTTGCGGCCACAAGCCCCTCAAGCTTGCGTGTCTACCAGTTCCACCACCTGGGCATAATTAAAGCGCCAGCAATCTAACAAAATTCATTCCTGGAGTCCAGCTACTTCCGCTCGAAATCCTTGCTGTTTCCAAGCGTAAGATTTTTCTCAATTACTTCGCCATTTCTCCAGACTTTCAGTTTTATAATTTGTCCGGGCTCATATCTGCGAACAACCTTGTGGAGAGGGTTTTCAATCGAAAGATCCTTCCCGTCAACCGACAAAATAACATCCATAGCCTTGAGTCCGGCCTTTTCAGCTGGCCCATCTGCAATTATGGCAACTTCTCCATTCAAAATATCACCAATTAGAAGCGCCCCCTGCTCAATCTTAATATCCATCGCCTTGGACTGATTTGGCGTCAACATAACAAACCTCACTCCCAAAACAGGCCTCACAATCTCACCAAATTTTTCCACACTTGAAATCACCGGCTTCAAATCATCAATAGGAATTGCAAAACCGATTCCGTTTGCCGCCTGAGCCACAGCCACATTCATACCAATTACTTCACCATCCAGATTAAAAAGCGGCCCACCGCTATTACCAAAATTTATGGCAGCGTCGGTTTGAATCAGCCCGGAAAGATTTTCTGAACCGCCACGCAAATCGGTGGCAGCGGTAATATCTCGTGCCTTCGCGCTCACAATTCCTTCGGTTACGGTGTTTTCATATATTGAAAGTGCGTTACCGATAGCCAAAACTCTCTGACCGACTTCCAATTTGTCGGAATCGCCCAAAGTTGCCACTGGAAACTTTTGCCCGGCTTCTCCTTTTATCTGCAAAACAGCAACATCATCAAAAGGATCACGACTGATTACTGTGGAATCATATTCTTTGCCATCCTGCAAAAGCACCTTATAAGTCAATTCCTCGTTACCGACAACATGCTTATTTGTTAGAACAAAACCACCTTCCGTAACTATGAAACCGGTTCCACCGGAAACCTCAACAGGTTTGTCCGGAGCCTTATCAAAGATCTTATATCCTTTCACAGATACAACAGCCGGTTCAACTTTTTTAATTGCAAAAACAGAATCCGAAACGACCTGAGTTGAATTTTCGGACATCGCGGACTCATTTGCAGTCAACTCCTCCAACGGCACAAATCTGCTACTGAAAAGACCGCCGACAAATCCTGAAAGCAAAGAAACAACAATCAACAAAGCTGAAAATATTTTTGAGTTTTGCATAGACATGAGGTTAAGGGTGATTTGCATTCTATCTTCACATCTATAAAATACAAGCGTGACCAAGAACGAAATCCGCCGTCAAATACTGAAACAACGCTTGAGTTTGAGCAAAAAATCTCTCGCCTCAAAAAGCAAAATCATTTGCCAAAAACTAAAAAAACTTCCGAAATTTAAGAATGCCAAAAACATCCTGTTTTATTTTCCAGTCAAAAATGAAGTCGACACTCTCCCCCTTCTCAAAAATTCTCTCAAAACAAAAACCATACTTCTCCCTCACATCATAAACAAAAAAATCCAACCTCGTCGCATCAAATTTTTAAAAGATCTGGAAACAGGTCCTTTTCAAATTCCACAGCCAAAAAAAAGCTGCCCTGTTGTCACCGTTTCAACAGTCGATTTGGTCATAGTCCCGGCAATAGCCTTTGATCACTCCGGACACCGCATAGGCTTCGGATATGGCTACTATGACAAGCTCCTAAAAAAGCTTAATTGCACAAAGATTGGGCTTGCATATGATTTTCAAATGATCGAGAATGTGCCACGGGCAACACATGACCAACAGGTCGATTTTGTTGTCCACAACTAATCTTTAATCCACACCTCATGAGCGCAATGCAAAAAACCGATCCACAACTTTTCGAGATGATTGAGCACGAAAAACGCCGCCAGGCCGAAGGCGTGGAGTTGATTCCATCTGAAAACTATATTTCAGAAGCCGTCATGGAAGCCAACGGCTCGATTTTGAACAATAAATATTCGGAAGGTTATCCGGGAAAACGATACTATGGCGGACAGGAGTACATAGATCAGATTGAGAATCTGGCAATCGAGCGGGCGAAAGAGCTTTTTGGAGCCGAGCATGTAAATGTTCAACCATACTCCGGTTCACCGGCAAACACAGCCATCTATTTTGCGCTCTTAAATTTTGGAGACACAGTCATGGGTCTAAAACTAGATCACGGTGGACACATAACTCACGGCCTGCCTATCGCTTTTTCAGGCAAAGCCTACAATTTCGTTCAATACGAAGTGGAAAAGGAAACTGGCCGGATAAATATGGACAAAGTTCGCGAGCTCGCGCTTCAACACAAACCAAAAATGATTGTAGCCGGCTACACGGCATATCCGAGAGACATCGACTGGAAAAGATTTAAAGAAATCGCAGATGAAGTCGGAGCCATCTCCATGGCCGATATTTCCCACACAGCTGGCTTAATCGCCGGAGGTGCGTTACCATCCCCTGTTCCATTCTTTGATGTAGTTATGACCACAACTCACAAAACTATGCGTGGCCCACGCGGCGCCATAATCATGTGCAAGGAAAAATTCGCGAAATCGATTGATAAAGCCGTCTTCCCCGGCCTTCAGGGCGGCCCCCACGAACACATCATCGCCGGCAAAGCCGTCGCCTTTGGCGAGGCCCTCAAGCCGGAATTCAAAGAGTATGCAATGCAAATCAGAAAAAACGCAGCCCATCTGGCAAAGAAACTTCTCGAAAAAGGCTACACTTTAGTCTCCGGTGGCACAGACACACACCTCCTGCTAATTGACCTCACAAACAAAGGCGTTCCGGGAAAACGCGCACAAGAGGTCCTCGATTCCGTAGGCATCACGCTAAACAAAAACACCGTTCCTTTTGACCCGCGCCCGCCACAAGATCCATCCGGCATTCGCTTGGGCACACCAGCCATCACAACCCGCGGCATGAAAGAGCCGGAGATGGAAATGATAGCGGATTTCATCGATCGCGCCATCACCAATATCGACGACACTTCCCTCCACGCCAAAATCAAGGAAGAGGTCAAAGCCATGTGCCTGAAGTTTCCGGTGCCGGGAATTAAGCTCTCCTGATAACCATAATCGTAATATCGTCCATCTGCGGATAGCCGTTTGCGAAGCTTTTTACGCTATTCAAAATCGCATCTTTTATTTTTACCGCGTCCTCATTCATCGCCGCTCTTTCCACGGCCGCAACCAGCCTCTCAAATCCATAATTTTCCTTTTTGTTTTTCCAACATTCCGCGATTCCGTCGCTGATCACAACCACAAAATCCCCGCTAGAAAGCGGCAATTCATTCAAAGTAAGCTTGTCCGAAATATCCGGAATCATCCCCAGCGCCATGCCTTTATCCTTGATCAGCGTAGCCTTTCTTTCCTTTGCCTTATAATGAATCAACGGCTCATGCCCGGCGTTCACATACCTGAAACTTTTTCGCAAAGCGTCCCATTCCATCATGCAGAGAGTCATAAACATCGTCGCCATTGTTTTTTCCTTCATCACGCGATTCACATTCGCAAGCAATTTTTTCAAATCAATCTCACCACTGTAAGCATAAAAAAGCGCATTTGCAATCGAACTCACGATCCCGGCCGGCACTCCGTGTCCGGTCACGTCACCAACATACATCAGCGTTCTGCCATTTTTCATTGTAATAAAATCGTATATATCCCCTCCTATTTCTTCCGCAGGAATCAGCCCCGCAGCCAAATCCAGTCCCTCCACACTTGGAATTTTTTCCGGCAAAATCCTTTTTTGAATCTCACCCGCAATCTGAAGTTCGCGCGTCACTCTTTCTTTATAAAGTTTCGCCTCGATACTTTTTTCCAAATCGGCGGCCATCTGATTGAAGGCATCACCCAAGTATTTCATTTCATCATGTGTGCGAATATCCACGCGGATCCCCAGATTTCCCTTCGCAACCTCGCCTGCCCCGATCACCAGTTTTTTCACCGGCTTGGTCAGCTGTCCCGCCATCAAAAGTGACAAAATCATTCCGAGCATAATCGCGAAAATCGCCAGATAAATAATTCTCGAAACCATAAGCTCAATTCTTTCATTCAAATATTTATATGTCAGCTCGTAAACAACAGCATATTTTTCACTTCCAGGCACAACCAAGTAGTCTACCAAAACGCCTTGTTCAAGCGACGGAGTCACCTTTCCATCTTCATCGACTTCCAAAAACACAAAATCTCCATCCGAAGTTTTCAAAGAAACATTTTCTGAATGTACCTGCTTAAGCAAATTTTCATCGCTTATTTTTCTCAACTCACCATCGTATTGTTTTTCTTTTTCCGTCGCAGAATCGTAGAGCAAATTTCCTTCATATGAAATCACCTTTATCGATTTCACATCACGATTTTGCTCAAACAACGCGCTGATTTCCCGATTGAAATAAACAAACCCGTTTTGAGCCAGATAGAGATCATATTTATACGCCACATCCGGCGCAGTCAGCCGGCCAAATGCCAAAGTGTTTAGATAAATATCCTCGGCCAGCTCAGCCTTTTTCTCCGCAATAAATAAATTCGCCGCAAGCGAAAACACCACAATCATCAGAGTGGAAATCGCCAGAATCAATTTGCTGCGAATAGTTATTTTCACGATTTTTTGGTTACATCTTCAAAATAAATCATCCCGTCAATACGCGGTTCAAAATCAAATTTGGAATCAAAACCATAGACGGTTTCGTATTCAAACAGTGGCACGCCGAAATAATCTTTCGCAACCACAATTTCCATTGCCTCCTGCAAATTTTTCAAACGAAGTTCAGGATCCATTTCAACCGAAGATTTCCCAACTAATTCATCCAAAGCAGGATTTGAATATCTCGCGATATTGAATTTTCCGCTGGTCAAAGCCACATCCTCAAAGAAGCTGGCACTGTCACCAAGGTCAGATTTCAGCGCCAAAAAATACAAATCTGCGTCACCATTTTGCATACTCTGCAATAATTTTTCACCATCCATATAAGAAACAACTGCACTTACTCCAACCTCTTTTAATTGCTTGCGCAGATGTTCACCCAACAAATCCAATCCTACAGACAAATGAATAGAAATAGTTTGTCCCTTAATGCCGGCATCCAGAGTTTTTGCTTTCTCCAAATCATACTCATGTTCCGAAATTTTCGGCGCGAAACCAAAATTCCCGTTACTTACAAATTGGCTTACCCTACGGGCAAATCCCCCGACCGCCTCAACCAGATAATCTTGGTCCACAACCAGAGAAACAAGTTTTCGATTTTCCAAATTACTGAAATATTTGGACTTGAAATTAAAAACCAAAAACTGCACTTCCAAACTTGGAAATGCGGACATTTCAAAACCTTTTTCTTTTAGAATATCGACGGCATCGAAAGGCACAAAAGTCAGCAAATCGGTCTCACCATCGATAAGCATCTTCGTTCGGATAAATTTATCCGGCTGTGAAATCATCTCCACTTTTTTGAATTTTGCCCGCTTATCAAAAGCCTCCAAAATAATTTTGTGCGGCTCACCGGATTTGTCCCAAAATGCAAATTTATACGGACCGGTCCCGACACTTGCGCTTGCCAATTCCTGACCGGCCTCCGACGGCACTATCATGAGCAAAGCCAGCTTTTGAAGTAATAGAGGATCAGGCTTCAAAGTCTTCATCCGAAGAGTCAGATCATCTATCTTTTCCACACTCCCAATCGTCGAAAGCATTCCAACCAAATCAGAATTTTTATTAGACTTCGCCCTCTTCACACTTGCGATTACATCTTCACTATCAAACGCACTTCCGTCATGAAATTTCACGCCATCTTTCAAAGAAAACTCCCAAACAGTTGGCTCAATCAACCCATATGACACAGCCAAATCCGGCTTTATTTTGAGATCTCTGTCAAATTTCACAAGCGGCTCATACACATTTACTAGTCTCTGTCTCGTAATAGAATCAATCAAAGTCGGCTCCAGACTTGACGGTTCGTCAGGGTAGACCACACGCAAAACATCGCTAACCTCAGGCGTTTTCACCTCGTCGTCATTTCCAAAACCAAATCCCAAAAACAATTCATTCACCACAAACAAAAACACAGCTACAAAAATCACGCTTCCAAAAACACGCCAGATTTTCCCAGTTTTTTCGTAAAATTCCATAGATATAGGTTCAGCAAAATCCCTATATTATAGCAAAAATAAGGCGTTTTAACAACAATCAATTTCCCTTGTCCTTCCTCAAAATCGCCAAGAACGCCTCCTGAGGCATATTTACCTTCCCCATCATCTTCATTCGTTTTTTTCCTTTCTTCTGTTTTTCCAAAAGTTTTCTCTTTCTCGTGACATCTCCACCATACAGATATCCGGTCACATCTTTTCGCATCGCCGAGATCGTCTCCCTGGCAATGATTTTTCCGCCAATCGCCGCCTGAATCGGTATCACAAACTGCGCCCGTGGAATAATTTCTTTAAGCCTTTTTGTCAGTTCCAATCCCACATGATACGCGTCCTGCCTGTGCACGATCAGCGAAAGCGCATCCACCCGCTCGCCGGCCACCAAAATATCCAGCTTCACCAGATTGTCAGCCCGATAATCCAAATGCTCATAACTCATGGAAGCATAACCGCTCGAAATACTTTTTAATTTGTCATAAAAATCCACGATGATGGATGCCAGCGGCAACTCAAAATGAAGCAAAACCCGCTTGTCATCCATGTATTGCATATTTTTAAATGAGCCACGCCTGTCAGTGCAAAGCTGCATCAGCCCTCCCACGGAATCCTTCGGCGTCAAAATTTCCACTTTTACCCATGGTTCGCGAATTGCTTTGATACTAGCAGGATCCGGCAAATCCGCCGGACTTGAAATCGCAATCTCACGATCGCCTTCCTGCACAACGATGTAAGACACGGACGGCGCCGTCACGATCAGGTCCAAATCATACTCCCGCTCCAAACGGTCCTGCACGATTTCCATGTGCAATAAGCCCAAAAAACCACATCGAAATCCATGCCCCAGCGCGCCGGACTGCTCCGGTTCAAAAGAAAGCGAACTGTCATTTAATTGCAATTTTCCAAGAGCCTCACGCAGTAGCGGATACGCGTCAGCGTCAGTACAAAAAACTCCGGCGTAAACAAATGGCTTTACCACATGATAACCGGGAAGCGGCATCGCTTCATCAACTTCAATGTCTTTTTCGCCTGCACTCCACACCGTATCACCAACACGCGCCTCGCGCACACTTCGCACACCGGTCACGAGGTACCCGACCTCGCCACATTCCAAAGCTTCCGCCGATTTGTATTTCGGTTTGAAATATCCGACTTCCAAAACCTCCATAGGTTTCTTTGTACTCAAAAAATACACCGTATCACCACGCTTCACACGACCGGATTTTACCCTGATATAAGCCACGACACCTTTGTAAGCATCGTAAACCGAATCAAAAATCAACGCTTTAAATTCACCATCGGCATCTTTCGGAGCCGGTACTTTTTCAATCACTCTTTCCAAAACTTTCTCCACATTCGTGCCCTCCTTTGCCGAAACCGCGATCACCTCGTCTTTGGAAATCCCCAAAGCGTCTTCAATTTCTTGTGCCCGTTTTGCCACATCCGCAGACGGCAAATCAATTTTATTTAGCACAGGAATTATCTCCAGATTATGCTCCATCGCCATATAGCAGTTTGCCAAAGTCTGCGCCTCTATCCCCTGCGTCGCGTCCACCACCAAAATCGCGCCTTCACAAGCCGCCAGACTTCGCGACACCTCATATGAAAAATCCACATGCCCCGGCGTATCAATCAGATTCAAAATATATTTTTCGCCCTTCGACTCCCATTCCATCCTCACCGGCTGCAACTTGATCGTAATACCGCGTTCCTGCTCGAGCTCCATCGTATCCAGCATTTGCGCGTGTTTCATGTCCCGTTTTGCAATTGTCTTTGTTACCTCCAAAAAACGATCGGCTAAAGTCGATTTTCCGTGATCTATATGCGCAATAATGCAGAAATTGCGAATGTTTTTTGCGGGCATGCCCCAATTCTACAAACATCCACCCTTTTATACAATTGATATTTTAGGCAATTTTTGGTATACTTATCAGATAAATAAACACACAAATGCAACAGTTTAAAGTCCCACAGGATGTGCAACGCGAGGACACGATTATCGGCCCTATCACACTTCGCCAGATGATTATTTTGGGATTCGGCGGAGGCATTGCTTACGCGATTTATATATCGCTGGCAAAAACATATTTTTTGGAAGTTTGGCTTCCTCCGGTGGCGATTGTTTCGGCCATCACTTTGGCTTTTGCTTTTTTAAAAGTTCACAGTCTGCCATTTCATCTCTTCCTGATGGCATTTATCGAATACAAACTTTTACCAAATAAACGCGTATGGATCGAAGGCTCGGGCTATCCGTTTATATCCCCATTTGAAATTCAAACCAAAAAAACGGATACGACAAAAACGACAAATCAATCTTCCAAACCCAAAAAGAGCTTGAAAGAATTGATAAATCTGGTCGATCGTAAAACTGCAAATCTCGATAATTCCGATATCGAAAAGAAAAATGAACTAAAAAAAATAATTAATCAAAATTACTAACATGGGATTTTTCGACTTCATCACACCGGGCAAAAAAACACGCGACAATCCGCTAAACAGCACTCAAACGCATTTGAGAATCGGCGAAATCCGCGACAATGTTTTGGTGCTCAAAAACGGAGGCTTGCGCGCCATTCTCAAAACTTCCAGCATCAATTTCAATCTGAAATCAGAAGAGGAACAAAACTCGATTACATACGGCTATCAGGCCTTTTTGAACTCTTTGGAATTTCCGATTCAGATCGTAGTCCGCTCCAAAAAACTAGACATCGACAATTACATCGATCAGGTCAAAAAAATGGCCGACAAACAGCAAAACAAACTTCTTCAACAGCAAACTTACGAATATGCCGAATATGTTCACAAGCTTGTGGACTACGCAGATATCATGGATAAAGAATTTTATGTTGTCGTAGCCTACGATCCGGCTCGTACCAATGTGGAATCAAACAGTATCCAATCTTTTTTCCAGAGACTGGCTCCAAAAGATAGCTACTCGGACATCAAGCGTCGTCACGCCGAATTCAACGAATTGAGAAAAGGACTTGTCCAACGTGTAAATGTCGTCACCTCAGGCCTCGAAAACTGCGGACTGAAAGTCGACGAATTACAAACCGCCGAAATTATCGAGCTTTTTTACAACGCATACAACCCCGTCACTTCCCGCAGCGCAAAACTGCGCGACCTAAACCAAACTTCTCTCGAAACCGACGAGGAAAAAATCCAAACAGCGGAAAAAGAAACTCAGGCACAATAAAAGCCATTGTCCTGGCAACGCCCTACTTTACCACAAATAAATGAAGTATCATCGGCGAAGACGGGCTTAACTTCTGTGTTCGGGATGGGAACAGGTGTGACCCCGCCTCTAGAGTTGCCAAGACAATGGCTTTTATTCGATATTTTTTCCACTAACTACTAGTCGAAATAAAGGTTCTCTGTAAAAAATAATAAGTCAATCGCCTATTAGTACCACTCGACTGAACACGTTACCGTGCTTACATCTGTGGCCTATCAACCCTGTAGTCTTCAGGGAGGCTAGTTGGGATATCTAATCTTGGGAATGGCTTCACGCTTAGATGCTTTCAGCGTTTATCCGATCCGAACATAGCTACTCTGCAATGCCGTTGACACGACAACAGATATACTAGAGGTTCGTTCATCCCGGTCCTCTCGTACTAGGGACAACATCCCGCAAATATCCTACGATCATGGAGGATAGAGACCGAACTGTCTCACGACGTTCTGAACCCAGCTCGCGTACCGCTTTAATGGGCG
>CAZHDA010000002.1:0-29566 GCA_964531125.1 uncultured Candidatus Peribacteria bacterium | reverse complement strand
TAGAAGAAGGTGATGCCGAAATTTTGGCGAAGGATTTTAAGCCTGAAGAAATAATAACTTTCGTAAATCGCCTTTATGAAAGACAGCGGTCGGTCGAAATAGTCCGCCGTTACAATCTCTCGGACAAATTTACGATCAAAATCTTGGACAGCCGTTCGGACCACGAAGGAGCCATCGCGCAGTGCGACGAAATTATTTCGGACAATATGGAAACAATCAGAGACGAGATGCGTCAAAGTCCGAATTTTACGGACAAAGATCTCTCCTGCAGTTCTTTATTTGAGATAAAGGACATTTTGGAAAGAGAATGCCTGCTCGATCAAATGTATTTGATAAAGGACACTTATGGATTGACCGTCGAAAATCTCATGGAAATTTCCACCGCGATGCGCAAAATATCGCCAAAACAAGCCATAAACATCCTCCGTGATTTTAGAAGTCAGTACAATCGCGATCCATCAGCAAAGCTTCCGGAAAACATCGGAAAAATCCTCGGAAACTCGATTGTCACAAAAATCAGAGGCATCCCGAGAGCCGCGTTTGAAATGCTGTTTTAAAATGTCTCAAAAATCCCTTGACTCTCACACACCCCCTCTGTATATTTCCCCAGCAATTTGGCTATGCAAGTTAATTAGCGCTTTAGAAAGGGTTTGCCGAAAATCTTTTCAAGCCAATCCCTGTCAAAGGGTGTTAACCTCTACTAACAAACATTATTATGCCAGGTATACTCGGCAAAAAACTGGGAATGACCCGTCTTCTGAAAGACGATGGCCGCGTGATCCCGATCACCGTTGTCCAGTGCGATCCAAACGAAATCGCGCAGGTCAAGACGGTAGACAAAGATGGATATCCGGCGCTAGTCCTTGGATTTTCAAAACTGAAACATCCTAGCAAAACGAGAAAATTTAGGTTCGTAAAAGAATTCCGCGTCGCGGAGGATCAGGTTGCCAATTTTAAGAAGGGCGACATGGTTACATTGGAAAGTTTCAAGGATGCCGAAGTAGTAAAGGTTGCCGGAACTTCAATAGGAAAAGGCTTTCAGGGTGTCATGAAACTGTTTCATTTCCGCGGAGGTCCGCGCAGTCACGGCTCACACTTCATGCGAGAACCGGGTTCAGTAGGTTGCCGCGCAAAACCGGGACGCATCCACAAGGGAAAAAGAATGGCTCGTCGCATGGGAAATGAGCAAATCACTCTGAGTAAGGTAAAGGTGGTTCAAATCGATACAACTAAAAATATTATTTGTTTGAAGGGTGCCCTCCCAGGTCCGACCGGCGCCATCCTGACTATCAATACAGCATTATGAAAGTAGACTTATACAAACAATCAGGCGAGAAATCCGGCACGCTTGAACTGCCAAAAGAGATATTCGAAATCCCATTCAATAAAGATCTCGTTCATCAAGCTTTGGAAATGCAGCTTGGCAACCGTCGCAAACCTATAGCTCACACTTTGAATAAAGCAGAGGTTCGCGGTTCGGGCAAAAAGCCTTTCCGTCAAAAAGGAACAGGGCACGCCCGTCAGGGTAATCTCAGAAATCCGCATATGCCTGGAGGCGGCGTCTCTTTTGGTCCGCGTAACACCAGGAATTTTGTCGTGGCCATGCCAAAAAAACAACGCCGCAAAGCGCTTTTCTGCGCATTGTCCGAAAAAGCACGCAAAAATCAGATTATCGCCTTGGAAGAGTTTAAAATTTCAAAACCAAAGACGAGAGATTTTGCCGCCCTGATCAAGAAGTTGCCTATCGAAAAAGATGTTTTGATCGTTCTGCCTGCAAGAGATGAAAAAGTGCAGAAATCCAGTCGCAACATTGCGCATTCAAAAACTATCATCGCAAACTTTGTAAATATTCACGATCTTCAAAGATTCGAAAAAGTACTTATTTTCAAAGATGCGGTGGCAAAGATGAAAGAATTATTTCTGGCTAAAACTGAAAAATGAATATCTACTCTCACATTTTGAAACCTGTTATGTCTGAAAAAAGCTCAACTCAGCAGGGCAAAGGCCAGTATGCTTTCTTTGTCCGCCGTGATAGCACAAAAATCGATGTCAAAAACGCGATCAAAGCTATCTATGGCGCCGAAGTAAAGAATGTAAAAGCGATGATAAGCCCAAGAAAAACGCGCCTCGTCGGCGCCCGTCGCCTTCTCACGAAGCGCAACATCATGAAAAAAGTCATAGTCACTCTGAAAGGCAAGCAAACTATCGACCCGCACAAATTAACTGAAAAAAAGAAATAATATGCCGGTAAAAACTTACAAACCAACGACTCCGGGACGACGCCAGATGAGCGTCGCCACATTCGAAGAGATAACCAAGGATTATCCGGAAAAAAGCCTGCTCGTTCGCATCAAACGCAACGCAGGTCGAAACAACACGGGTCGCATCACCTGCCGTCATCGCGGAGGTGGAGCTCGAAAACTTTATCGTATGGTCGATTTCAAACAAATTGATCGTATAAATATCGAAGGTACGGTAAAGGCAGTTGAGTATGATCCAAATCGCACGGCTTATATCATTCTTGTTCAATACAAAGATGGCGTCAAACGCTATCATTTGGCTCCTGACGGGATCAAAGTCGGCACGAAAATCATGACGAATCCGAAGGCAAAGGTAAAAGTCGGCAATCGCATGAAAATCAGAAATATTCCGGTTGGGTATGCCATTCACAATGTTGAAATGATCAAGGGAAATGGCGGCCAGATGGGTAGAAGCGCTGGCGCTATCATCCGTCTCGTCTCTTTGGAAAGTGATAAAGCCCAAATCCAAATGCCATCAGGCGAAGTCCGACTGGTGGAAAAAGATTGTTACGCTTCCATCGGCACAGTCAGCAATTTGGATCACAACAATATCTCTTACGGCAAAGCTGGTCGCAATCGTCACCGTGGCCGTCGTCCTACTGTTCGCGGCTCGGTTATGAACCCTGTGGATCATCCGCACGGAGGTGGTGAAGGCAAAAGCCCGATTGGTCTTAAACATCCGAAAACGCCATGGGGTCTCCCTGCGCTCGGACACAAAACCCGTCGTCGTCACTACACCGATCGCATGATCGTTAGTGATCGCCGCCGCAAATCAAATACCCTAACTAATCAATAATCATGTCCAGAAGTTCAAGTAAAGGACCATTTGTAGACCCGAAGCTGATCAAGAAGCTGGATCGACTAAACCAGTCCGGCCAGAAAAAACCTATCAAAACTTGGGCACGCCGCTCTGACATAGCTCCGGAATTCGTAGGTCACACCTTCGCGGTTCACAATGGAAACCAGTTCCTCCCTATTTTCGTCACTGAAAATATGGTGGGACACAAACTTGGAGAATTCGCACCGGGACGCAAGTTCCGTGGACATGGAGGTAAGTTGGCCCGCGCCACCGGAACAGATTCCGGAGGAGCAGCTACTCCGGGAGCCCCATCGGCTCCTGCGGCAGCACCTGCGCCTGCAGCTAAAGCTTAATTAAATTATGAAAGCAATACTAAGACAAATCAGAATCGCGCCAAAGAAAGCTAATCTCGTAGCCGAATTGGCCCGCAATCACAAAGCCGTTGAAGCTGTCCAGATTCTCAAATTCACGCCAAAACGCGGTGCCAAGATTTTGAAAAAAGTTATCGAATCAGCCATGGCAAACGCAAAAAGCAATTTCAAACAGAATGTAAATGACCTGTTTATCAAAGAAATTATTGTAACCGAAGGAACAACTTACAAGAGATCCATGCCGGTATCGCGTGGCCGCAGCCATCCGATCATGAAACGCACATCTCACATCACTGTAAAGCTGGCTTTGCACGAAGCCGCGACTCTTCCGGCCCCTAAAGCTGCAAAAGTAGAAACCACTACCGTTAAACCTAAAAAAACTAAGAAATAATCATGGGACAGAAAGTAAATCCAAAATTAATGCGCATCGGCATCATCCGCGACTGGGACTCCAAGTGGTATGCTGACAAACACAATTATAAGAAGATGTTCCATCAGGATCTGGCCATCACAAAGATGCTAAATTCCAAGATCGAACGGGAAGGTTTGGCGAAAATCGAAATCATGCGAACTCAGGGCAAAGTTATTATAAACATCTATACTTCCAAACCGGGTCTGATCATCGGGCGTGGAGGTGAAATCATCGAAAAGCTCAAAGACGAACTCACGAAACAATTCAAAGAAACTTTCGCTATCAACATTAAAGAAGTGAAAAAACCTATGCTGGACGCTCAGATCGTAGGCGAATCCATCGCCCGACAGATCGAAAAACGCATTTCCTATCGCCGTGCGTCAAAGATGGCCATCGAGAAAATCATTGAAGCCGGAGCCATCGGAGCAAAGATTTATTGCGGCGGCCGTCTCAACGGAGTTGAAATCTCGCGAGGCGAATTCTTTTCCAAAGGAAAAATTCCTTTACATACTTTCCGAGCCGATATCGATTTCTGCTGCACTGCGGCAAACACCACTTACGGCAAAATCGGCGTTAAAGTCTGGATCTATCGCGGCGAAATCTTCAAAAAAGATTTGGATGTCCGCATGCAACAGGAAATAGAAGAAATCAAACAGGCCTAAAATTTAAGTAATTATGTTACAACCAAAAAAGCAAAAACATCGACGAGAATTTAGAAACCGTTCCGAGTGGAAGGGTGTGGACCTGCGTGGAAGTCGCGTCAGCTTCGGTAAATATGGCTTAAAAGCAATTACCGATGGTGAAATAACCTCCCGTCAAATCGAAGCAGCCCGTCGTGTCCTGACCCGCTACATCAAACGCGGAGGCCGCATCTGGATAAATATTTTTCCACACAAACCGATCACCAGAAAAGCGTCCGAAGTCCCGATGGGAAGCGGTAAAGGTGCCCCTGAATTCTTCGTCTGTCAGGTCCGTCCGGGTCGCGTCCTGTTTGAAATGGATGGTATCCCTGCGAAAGATGCAAAAGAAGCTATGTTGCTTTCAGCCTACAAGCTTCCCGTAAAATGCCGATTTGTTAACACAACTGAAAAATGAAAACACTGGAACTCGTAGAATTAAAGAAAATGTCAGCCGCCAAATTAGAAGCTGAATTGCAAAACGCCTATAAAGCTCTGTTCGAGACAAAATTCAAGGTTCGCAACAGTGAATCAAAAAATTCCCACATGATAAAGAATTACAAAAAATATATCGCTCAGATTAAAACCGTTATCCATAATCAGCCATCTAATCCAGTCCAATCATGAGATCAAAAAAAGGTATAATCACCTCTACAAAACAAGACAAGACGATCATCGTCACTGTGCACAGCTACAAGAATCATCCAAAATATCTGAAGCGTTACCGCGTATCAAAAAAATATCATGTCCACAATCCCGAAAATCAGAAGTTTGAAATTGGCGCCGAAATCACATTCTACGAGACCCGCCCTATCAGCAAGCTGAAAAAATGGACAATCGTTAAACCAACCAAATCATGATTCAGTTAAGAACAATGTTAAATGTAGCGGATAATACCGGAGCGAAAATCGCCCAATGCATCAAGGTGCTTGGTGGATCAAGCCGCCGATATTCCTACATAGGAGACACCATCGTTGTCTCGATTAAAGACGCCAGCCCAAAAGGCGTGGTAAAAAAGAAATCAGTTGAACGCGCAGTCATCGTCCGTCAGGTTCGTGACTATCCGCGTGCGGACGGCACAGTAATTCGTTTCGACGACAACGCTGTGGTCATCATCGATAAAGACGGCATGCCAAAAGGCACTCGTGTCTTCGGCCCAATCGCCCGTGAACTGCGTGAACGCGGTTTCCAAAAAATTATTTCACAAGCCCCAGAAGTATTATGAAAATTAAACTTAACGACAAAGTACAGGTAATAGCAGGCAAGGACAAAGGAAAGTCCGGGAAAGTTATGAAAGTTTCCGTGAAGAAAAACACGGTAATTGTGGAGAAACTGAATATCCGCACAAAGCACATCAAAAAGACCCAGACAAAACCGGGAGAAAAAATTCAATTTGAAGCTCCGATCAATGTCTCCAATGTCATGATCGTCTGTCCAAATTGCAAAAAGTTGGCCCGTGTCGGATATAAAAAATTGGCCAACGGAAAGAAAGACCGCATTTGCAAAAAATGTAAAGAATCACTAGATATATCCAGAAAAATTAAATAATTATGACTAAAGCTGTAGATCTAAAAACCAGATTCCACAAAGAAATTTTGCCGGCTCTGCAAAAAGAATTGGGCATAAAGAACATCAGTTCCGTGCCAAGATTCAGCAAGATAACTTTAAATGTCGGAATGGGAACCTATATCAAATCACACAACAAAGATTATTCAAACATCGTTGAAAATTTAAACAAGATCAGCGGACAAAAAGCCGTCGTCACAAAAGCAAAAAAAGCGATTTCAAATTTCAAACTCCGCCAGAACGAAGTTGTTGGAACCATGGTAACCGTCCGCGGAACAAGAATGTATGATTTTTTGAATAAACTGGTAAATATCGTATTCCCGCGCGTTCGCGACTTCCGTGGACTTTCAGCTAAAAGCGTGGACAAAAACGGCAATTTCTCAATCGGTTTCAAGGAGCATGTTGTTTTCCCGGAAATCAGTCCGGACGAAATCAGCAAGATCCATGGACTTCAGGTTTGTATCACCACCACCGCCAAAAATCGCGAGCAAGGCCTCGCTTTATTGAAGGCAGTGGGATTCCCAATAAAATAACTTATCTTATCAAATGGCTCGAAAAGCACTAAAAATCAAACTCGCAAAGATGCGCGCCCGTGCGAACAAAGAATACGCCGCTGGCAAAAAGATCACGAAGTCCACGCGTCTGTATCATCGTTGCACGCAATGTGGTCGTATTCATCGCTTTATGCGCCGTTTCGATATCTGCGGTATCTGTTTCCGCGAGCTGGCCAGCCAGGGCAAAATCATGGGAGTAAAAAAATCATCCTGGTAATTTAAAAAGAATAATCAATTATTATGTTCACAGATCCAATAGCTGACTTACTGACAAGAATCCGCAACGCCGGAATAGCCAACCACGAAGAGGTGACGATCGGCCATTCCAATTTAAAGGAAAACATTTTGAAAGTTCTTAAAGAGAAAGGTTTTATTGAAAATTACGAAGTTGAAGGCGAAGGCGCAAAGAAAGACATCCGTATCACTTTGAAAGAAGACCGTCCTAATCTTTCTATCAGACGCGTCAGCAAACCAGGCCAACGCATCTATGTAAAATTCAGCGACCTCCGACCTATAAAAAGCGGCCTTGGTATCACTGTGATCTCCACCTCAAAAGGTGTGATGTCCGGACTCGAAGCCAGGAAACAAAAACTCGGCGGCGAACTGATCTGCGAAGTATTTTAATCAATCAACTCAATTACAATGTCTCGAATAGGTAAACAACCAGTACAAATTCCAAGCGGAGTAACCGTAACCGTAGCCGACGGCATGATCACGGTAAAAGGACCGAAAGGCGAACTGAAAAAAGCGATTCGCCCTGAAATCGACTGCAAAGTTGAAGACAACAAAGTAACATTTGCACGCAAGGGCAACGACAACAAGTCCAGAGCCCTGCATGGATTGTATCGCAATCTGACTGTAAACATGATCACCGGCGTAACAAAAGGTTTCGTGAAAAAATTGGAAATCATCGGAGTCGGTTATCGCGCCCAGGCCTCCGGCAACAAAATAAACATGACCTTGGGTTTTTCACATCCTGTAGAATACAAGGCTCCGGAAGGAATCGAATTCAAAATGAATCCTGACGAAAAAAACATTATCACCATTACAGGTATCGACAACGAAATGCTTGGAGAAGTGGCCGCAAAAATTCGATCATTCCGAAAACCTGAACCATACAAAGGAAAAGGTATTCGCTACCAAGGTGAATATGTACCAAAGAAAGCCGGTAAGACAGCCGCGTCAACAGGCGGTGGAGCAAAATAATTTTAATCCATTATGAAAAAACCAACTAAAAAAGTAGCAAGACAGATCCGTCATCGAAGAATTCGCGCAAAAGTTCAGGGCACTTCCGCCCGTCCGCGATTGATAGTGTTTCGAAGCTTAAAATATACATACGCTCAAGTAATTGACGATGAAAAAAATAAAGTTATCGCCAGCGCTTCGGATGTAAAGACAAAGAAAGGAAATAAAAGCGAAAGAGCAAAGCAGGTTGGAATCGATGTTGCCGCAAAGGCAAAAGAAAACAAAGTGGAAGCTGTTGTTTTCGATCGAAACGGATATCAATATCACGGTCGTGTAAAAGCGGTAGCCGAAGGCGCCCGCGAAGGCGGATTAAAATTTTAAAAAATTAAATAATTTATTATGCAAAGAGGTGGCCCCGGGAGGGGAAAATTCATTCAGAAGAGAGAGGCGAAAGAATTCGAAGAGGAAGTAATCGAAATTGATCGTGTCACTAAAGTTGTAAAAGGAGGACGCAAAATGCGCTTCCGCGCTACAGTCGTGATAGGAAATAGAAAAGGCAAAGTCGGAATGGGTATCGGAAAATCAAACGAGGTTACCGGTGCCATTCAAAAGGCTATAGCCAAAGCTAAAAAGAATCTATTAACGATCAAATTGGATGGAACAACTATCCCCCACGATGTTCGAATCAAATACAAATCATCCCGCGTTTTATTGATTCCTGCGGCTCCTGGTACAGGTCTTATAGCAGGCTCAAGTATACGAAAAGTTTTGGAATTGGTCGGAGTAAAAGATGTTTTGAGTAAATCACTCGGCACCAGCAATAAAGTAAACAACACAAAAGGCGCCTTTGAAGCCTTGAGAGCTCTGCGAGAAACACCGTTTATGGTCAGAAAAGCAGCGGCTCTTATAAAGACCAAAGAATCAAAGCCGGCTTCCAAACCGGTTCAAAAAGAAGAAAAGGAAAATCAACCTAAGAAATAATTATGTCTCTACACAATCTAAAAAGCAAAGCGGGCCGTAGCCACAAACTTAGAAAAACCGTTGGTCGTGGAAACGCTTCCGGACACGGAACCTTCTCGACTCGTGGAGGAAAAGGTCAAACAGCGCGCACCGGAGGCACTCGTCGACCGGGATTCGCAGGAGGTCAGACTCCATTTTTCCGAAAAATGCCAAAACTGCATGGTTTCAAGAACCCAAATCAAATCACTTATCAAGTCGTTAATGTTGGCGATTTAAACGTCTTCGACGATAATGGCGAGGTAAATTTGGAAACATTGAAAGCCAAAGGTTTGGTAAGTAAAAAGACCGTACCGGTAAAATTGCTCGGCGACGGAGAACTTACGAAATCATTGAACATCACCGTAAACAAAGCCAGTAAGAGCGCTGTCACCAAAGTCGAATCTAAAAAAGGAAAAGTAAACCTCATCTAAAATGTTTAAATATCTTGCACAGATCTGGAACTCGAAGGACCTGCGCAAAAAGATCCTCTTTACGCTGGGTATTATCGTAATCTACCGACTGCTGGCCCATGTCACTGTACCGGGAGCAAACTCAGAAGCTCTTGTAGCGGCATCGAATCAGAGTCAGCTTTTGCAAATATTTAGTCTTTTAACGGGAGGCAGTACGGAAAATTTTTCGATCGTTCTGATGGGAATATCCCCTTACATCAATGCTTCGGTTATTATTCAGCTTTTGACAGTAATCGTCCCAAAACTTGAATCGCTATCAAAAGAAGGTGAACAAGGCCGACGCAAGCTAAATTCCTATACTCGCTGGCTCACTCTGCCACTAGCCTTTTTACAATCTTACGGAATGATACTGCTTTTGAATTCGCAATCGCAAATTCCTATCGTGGATAATATCGGCAGCGCAACGGTGATACTACCGATAATGCTCACGATCACTGCAGGCACACTACTACTTGTCTGGCTCGGCGAACAAATCTCCGAAAGAGGCATAGGAAACGGAATTTCCCTCCTCATTTTTGCAAGTATTATCTCAAATATTCCGCAGATTGTCGGACAATCGTTATTCTTGGTAAATCAGGATGAAAGCAAAATGATTCCTTTTGTTATCGTCACGATATTGACCATCGTTCTCATAACAATAGTAATATTGATTAACGAAGGCCATCGTCGCGTCCCAATAACTTATGCGGGCCGCGGCATTCGCAGCAAAAACGACCAATCCTTTCTTCCAATCCGCATCAATCAGGCCGGCATGATCCCGATCATTTTCGCCGCGGCCCTCGTCAATTTCCCGGGCATTATCGCGCAATTCCTGCAAAACGCCACTTCCACATGGCTCCGCGATCTCGCAGTCAAAATGACAGCGCTTTTCCAACCAAACACGACTTTTTATCTGGTCACCTACTTTTTATTAATCATTGCCTTCACTTTCTTCTATGTCTCGATCACATTCCAACCGGAAGAAGTGGCTGACAATATTCAAAAACGCGGTGGCTATGTTCCTGGCATCCGTCCGGGAAAACAAACCTCCGAGTATCTCCACGAGATCTCTACGCGCCTCACTTTGTTCGGCGCCCTCTTCATGGGTTTCATCGCAGTTCTTCCACTCATGCTTCAATTTTTCTTCACCGTCAGCGCCGTCGGTGCCGTCCCTCTGCTTATTTCCGGCGCCGGTATCATCATCATCGTCGGCGTAGTCATCGACCTCATAAACCAGGTCAACGCCCAGCTTGTGATGCACGACTACAACAAGTTCTACTAAAATGGACCTCATTTTTTTTGGCATGCAGGGCTCCGGCAAAGGCACTCTCGGCAAATCCGTAGCCGCGCGTTACGGCATGCAAATTTTTGAAACCGGCGGCGAACTCCGCAAACTTTCCTCTGAAGATTCCGATCTCGGTCGCAAAGTAAAATCCATTATCGAAGCCGGCCATCTCGTTTCAAACGAAGTGGTCATGGAAATCGTGGAAAATTTTATCAACCACCTCGCACCAAATACGAATGTTCTCTTCGACGGTATCCCCCGCCAACTTGAGCAGGCAAACTCTTTGAATGCTCTTCTTTCAAAAAGCAATCGCGTATACAAAGCTGTCCTTTTGAATATTAAAAAAGAAACAGCCCTCATGCGTCTCACCACGCGCCGCGTCTGCAAGGTCTGCAAAACAGTTTTTCCTGCGGATTACAAAGGTGAAAAATGCACCTGCGGAGGCGAACTCATCACCCGCTCAGATGACAATCCTGAAGCCATCAAAACCCGCCTCGAAGCTTTTGAAAAAGAAACACTTCCGGCTATGGAACTTTATAGGAATGGAATGATCACGATCGACGGTGAACCACACATCGAAGAAGTTCAAAAACTTGCTTTTCAGGCTCTAGACCCGATAATGAAGGCATGAAATCATCTGAAATTTCAATAAAGACTCCCGAAGAAATAGAAATTATGCGCTTCGGCGGAAAGATTTTGGCCGATGTTTTAGCCGAAACTTCAAAGCTTGCAAAAGCAGGTGTTTCCACAAAAGAACTGGATGATTTTGCTGAAAAATTCATCCGCGACCGCGGAGCCAAGCCCGCTTTCAAAGGTTATCACGGATTTCCAGCAACTCTCTGCACAGCCATAAACGAAGTCGTCGTCCACGGAATCCCTAGAAAAGACGAGATTTTAAAAGAAGGCGACCTGCTCACCATCGATTGCGGAGTCTTATACAAAGGTTTTTACACGGATGCCGCCCGCAGTTTACCGATAGGACAAGTGGATAATCAAAAACAACGCCTGATCAAAACAGCAAACATGGCTTTGGAAAAAGCAATTTCCATGGTTCACGAAGGTCTCCATGTCGGCGCCCTCGGCCGTGCCATCCAGGACACCATCGAACGCGCCGGCTTCAAAGTCATCTACGACCTCACCGGGCACGGCCTCGGCCGCTCGCTTCATGAAGAACCCACTATTTTAAATTATTACGACGGCTCCCCCGGCCCTGTGCTCAAAGCCGGCATGACCATCGCCATCGAGCCGATTTTCTCGATCTCCAGCTCAAAAATCAAAACCCTCTCCGACCACTGGACTATTCAAACGACCGACGGTTCCTGCGCCATACAAGTCGAAAACACGGTTTTGGTTACCCAAAATGGCTGCGAAATATTGACCGCCTGATTTTTGCTCAATTTTCCCTTGCATACACAGAACTTCTCATGTAAAATCCACTCGCTTTTCACACGGCTAACCCTTAAAAAAAGGCATATACATGGGAAAAGAAGAGCCTATCGTAGTCCAAGGAATTGTGATCGAGTCTCTGCCCAATACCGAGTTCAAAGTTGAATTGGAGGACAAGAGAATAATTAAGGCTCATTTATCAGGAAAAATGCGCATGAACTACATCCGCATTCTACCCGGTGATAAGGTGACCATCGAGCTTAGTCTATACGATCTTACAAAAGGCCGCATCACTTATCGACACCTGGACAAACCAAAAAGACCATGAAAGTTAGATCATCCGTAAAAAAAATCTGCCAGAAATGCCAATTGATCCGCCGCAAAGGCGTGATTCGAGTGATCTGCTCAACAAAAAAACACAAACAACGACAGGGCTAGTTGGATTTTAAGCAGTCATTATTCATCCCCCAAGAATACTGACTGCTTAAAACTTAATTAGCAATATGACGCGTATCGCGGGAGTAAATCTGCCCAACGAAAAACGAATTGAAGCTGCTTTGACCGCCATTTATGGCATCGGTCGAAACACAAGCGCGAAAATTCTTGACGAGGCCCGTATAGACAAAAACAAGAAGGTTAAAGACCTTTCACAAAATGAAGAAACAATCCTTCGTGATATTATAGGAAAAATACCAAACGAAGGTGACCTGCGTCGCCGCGTCCAGCTGGACATAAAGCGCCTGCAGGAAATAGGTTGCTATCGCGGTGTCCGCCACAAAAAGGGCCTTCCGGTCCGTGGCCAACGCACCAGAAAAAACGCCCGCACCAGAAAGGGAAAGAAAAAGACTGTTGCAAACAAGAAGGTAGTCACTAAATAAATTATAATGACCGAGGAAAAAGCTAAAAAAAAGGCCGCGAAACCGCAAGAAAAAGCGGAAAAAGCAAAAACCGAATCCACGGACAAAAAACCGGCGGCTAAGCCTGCAAAAAAAGGAAAACGCCGACATGTTCCTCAGGGAAATGCTTATATTCAAGCTTCATACAACAACACTATTGTCACGCTGACCGAACCAAACGGAAATGTAATAGCATGGTCCAGCGCCGGCTCAAGCGGATTCAAAGGAACAAGAAAATCCACTCCGTACGCCGCACAGGTTGCAGCCGAAAAAGCGGCGGAAAAAGGCAAGGTTTTCGGTCTTGAAAAGGTTACTATTTACATAAGCGGAGTCGGTAACGGCCGCGAGCAAGCCATCCGTGGCCTTACAGCCGGAGGCTTGGATATTATTTCAATCACAGATGTGACACCTATCCCCCACAATGGCTGCCGTCACAGAAAAGCCCGTCGTATATAAATAACTAAACTATGTCTAGATACACAGGATCAGCTTGTAAATTATGTCGTCGCGAAGGAGTCTCCATCTGCGGCTCAAAAAAGTGTGCTCTGTTGCGCAGGAATTACAAACCGGGCGTTCACGGAAACTCCTCATCAATGGGAAAACTTTCTGAATATGGAAAACAGCTTCGTGAAAAGCAGAAAGCAAAGAGAATTTTCGGAATTACGGAAAGACAATTTCACAAGTATTATAAGATCGCTGAAAAAACCAAGGGTGTTACAGGTTTTATGATGTTGCAATTGCTCGAAACCCGTTTGGACAATGTCGTCTATCGTTCCGGTTTTGCCGAGACAAGGCGTCAGGCCCGCCAAATGGTTGGCCACGGTCATTTCAAAATTGCCGATCGTCGCGTCACAGTACCGTCATTCGCGGTTAAAGAGGGAATCAAGATTAAAATCAAAGATCGTTCTCAAAAGAGCCCTCTATTTAGCGCTTTGGCCGAAAAGAAATTCAATCCGCCAAAGTGGCTTAAAGTTGACTACAAGAACCCTTCCATCGAAGTTGTCGGTATGCCCGATGAAACTGATGTCGAGCAAGGTATTGACAGCAAGATGATCGTAGAGTTCTATTCAAAATAAAACCCCTCTTACCACATAAACCGCATCAAAATGCATCAAATCCAAGAAGAAATCGGTATTCCGAAAATTAAAACTGATAAGATTGCTGATGATCATGCAATCTTCACGATCAGTCCTTTGCCTACCGGCTACGGAGTTACCCTTGGAAACGCCTCCCGCAGAGTTCTTCTTTCTTCATTGCCGGGAGCATGTATCACGGCTATCAAAATTCCCGGGATTAACCACGAATATTCCACGATAAAGGGCGTAAAAGAAAGCGTTCTCGATGTAATTTTGAATCTCAAACTCGTAAACATCAGAAAAACCACCAAAGATGTTTCCACCATTACTTTGGAAACCTCAAAAGGCGGAGAAATTACCGCGAAAGACATAAGCTGCCCTTCTGATGTGGAAATCTTGAATCCTGAACAACATATTTTGACAGCGGAAAAAGGCACTAAGGTAAAAATTGAAATGAGGGTTGAGAAAGGCGTGGGCTATGTTCCGGTAAGTGTTCGTGAAAGAGACGAAACAGAAGTAAATGTTATCCTTATTGACGCCATCTACACTCCGGTTGAAAAAGTCCGTTTTGATGTGGAGGCAACCCGTGTGGGCCAGATGACAAATCTCGACAAGCTGACCTTGGAAATCAAAACCAATGGCGCAATCAGCCCTGAGGACGCTCTGAAATTTTCCTCAAACGTTCTTCAGTCTTATTTCAATCTTTTCAACATGGAAAACGTCATGGTTGAAAAGGAATTCATGTCCGATATAAAGACCATTATGGAAAAAGAGCAGGCCGCTCAGTCCAGCCGCCCAAATCAGGAATCCTACACTCCTATCGAAATTCTGGGCTTCTCTCCGCGCACTTTGAATGCTTTGATAAACGGCGGAATAGGATCTATAGAACAACTTTCCAAATGCACAGAGAGTAAATTGGCAAACCTCCGCGGTTTCGGAAAGAAAGCTTTGACCGAAGTAAGAACAGCTTTGGAAAAGAAAGGACATTCACTTGCGGAAGAATAAATTAATCACTAATATAGGCGCCCAAAATCAATTATGAGACATCGCGTTAAAAAAATCCGGATTGGTATAGACAAAGATCATCGCACTTCATTAATGCGAAATCTGGCCATGTCCGTGATTATATACGATAAAATAAAGACGACTGAAGCAAAGGCAAAAGCCGTTCAGCCATTCGTTGAACGCCTTATAAACATCGCAAAGAGCAAAAAGGACAAGAGGTCGGCAATTCGCGAGCTCGAGAAGTTGATTCAACATCCAAACAGTTCAAAAAAGATTCTTGAAGTTTTGGTTGATAAATACAAAGACAAGACTTCAGGCTACACACGTATTACAAAGCTTGGCTATCGCAGCGGCGACAACGCTCCGGTAGTTCAACTCGAATTGATCTAACATTCAAATGAAAACAACTATTGCTAAAAAAACCGACGAAAAGAAATGGTACTTGATCGACGCCACGGACAAAGTTTTGGGCCGTCTTGCTCCGACTATCGCAAATAAATTGCGCGGAAAAGACAAACCAATCTTCACGCCGCATATCGATTGTGGAGATTTCATTATCGTAATCAACGCAGATAAAATCCGAGTAACAGGGAAAAAAGACTTGGACAAGAAATACTACACCCACACAGGTTTTTTGGGACACATCAGCGAAACATCTTATTCCGAATTAAAAGCAAAGACCCCGGATAAACCTCTTAAATTGGCCGTATACGGCATGCTACCAAAAAACAAACTTCGTCCGCGTTTCATGGAAAAACTTTTCATTTACGCCGGCGAATCACACCCGCATGAATCTCAGAAACCTGTTAAATTGGAAATTTAATTTTAAAAAATGCCTACAAAAAAAGCTACCGCCACAAAAAAATCAGCAAAAGTAAAATCAGAGCCGCAAATTGATACTCCGACAAGAATCAGTGGCAAGTATTTTTACGCTAAAGGCAAAAGAAAAACATCTATAGCTAAAGTTTACCTTTCAAAAGGCAGCGGGGAGATAAAGATCAACGGCCGCCCGGTAAATGAATATTTTCCGATCAAAACATTGGTTGGCGTTGTCAGATCCCCTCTCAAACTAACAGGCGTGGAAAATAAGTACGATATCAGCGCAAAAGTTATAGGCGGAGGCATCAGTTCACAAGCCGACGCGGTATGCCATGGAGTTTCAAAAGCACTAATCGAAGCGGATCCACTTTCGAAACCTACTCTAAAGCGCGTAGGCATGCTTACTCGTGACTCACGCATCAAAGAGCGCAAGAAGTTCGGTCTACACCGTGCCCGTCGTGCTCCACAATTCAGCAAGCGTTAGAAATCTGGTAGAATCAACCTGATGAAAAGTTCCTTATACTTAGAAAAGGGTCTTTCGACTGCTGAAGTAAAAAGCCGTTTGGCCAAATTCGGCTACAATGAAATCATAATCAAAAAACACTTCCAGTGGCTTAAAATTCTGGCTTCGCAATTTGGATCACTATTGATCGTGATCCTTATAATTACGGGCATCATATCGATTTTTCTAAAGGAATATACGAATAGCATGGCGATTTTTGGCGTGGTTCTGATAAATGCATTGATTGGATTTATTCAGGAGTATAAAGCGGAAAACGCAGTTGCATCTCTAAAAAAGATGGTTATCTCAAGAACAATCGTCCTGCGCGACGGAAAAAAGACCGAAATTCCGTCCAGGGAACTTGTACCTGATGACATTGTTTTACTCTCGGAAGGAGACAAAATTCCGGCCGATATGGAAATCATAGAAAGCTTTTCGCTCCAAGTTGACGAATCCGCGCTTACCGGCGAATCAGCGACTACACAAAAATCTGCCAAAGGGAAAAACAAAGAGAACCTTTTATTTAAAGGGACAATCATAACATCCGGGCGCTGCGCCGCCAAAGTCACGGCCACGGGCAAAAACACTTCATTCGACAAAATAGTAAAACTTGTATCAAAAGCCGAGAAGTCGGACTCCCCTCTCAATCTTCAGCTAAACAATCTTGGCAAAAAACTGGCGATCCTAATTGTTTCAATTTCACTTATAATTTTCATTATAGGATTTATAAGAGAGATTTCAGTCGTTGAAATGTTCATGACTTCTGTGGCTTTGGGTGTTTCCGCTATTCCGGAAGGAATGCCAATAATAGTGACTTTGACTTTGGCCATGGGCGTTCAAATCTTATCTGCAAAAAATGCCATAGTCAGAAAAATGAATTCCATCGAAACTTTAGGAGCCACAACCGTAATTTGCAGCGACAAAACCGGCACACTAACTCTGAACGAAATGACGGTGACGGGAATCTACACGAATTTTGAAGATAGGAAAATTGAAGGAGTCGGATATAACGCGACAGAAAAATTTCAAATCAGAAATCTCAACGAAAAACGACTTATTGAGATCGCCGAGAATTGCAACAATGCCTTCGTGGAAAAAAATCCGCTCGGCGATCCCACTGAAATCGCACTCAAAATTTTGGCTCTAAAAAGCGGAAAAACAGCTAGCCACAAAAAACTGGACGAACAAACATTCAGTTCTGAAAGAAAAATGATGAGCACTCTTCATAGCGTAGAAGGTAAAAAAGAGATTTTCGCAAAAGGAGCCTTTGAAGAAATAATAAAGAGGTGTGATCGAATCATGATCAATGGGAAAATCAGAAAAATTACAACGCTGGACAGAAAAAAACTTGCAGCTCAAAACAAAAATTATGCAACCGACGCGTTGCGCGTTTTAGCCATAGCCTTCAAGGATTGGACCGGCATTTTTGATGAAGAAAAATTGGTTTTTGTCGGACTGGTGGCCATGCTGGACCCTCCCCGTGACACAGTGGCGGAATCAATTAGAATCGCAATAGAAGCCGGTATCATGATAAAGATCATAACCGGAGACAATCCGTTCACTGCCCGTGCCATAGCCGAAAAAATAGGGCTAAAAACGGTCCGCGTCACCACAGGAGAGGAAATAGATAAAATGTCAGATTCGGAACTAAAAAAACGCATTTACGAAACCGATGTCTTCGCACGCACATCACCTATACACAAATACCGCATAGTCAATATCTTAAAAAGGAATAAAGAAATAGTAGCCGTCACGGGAGATGGAGTAAATGACGCTCCAGCGCTCAGACACGCTGATGTTGGAATAGCCATGGGCATAAAAGGCACGGAAGCCACAAAAGAAGTCGCTGACATCGTTTTAAAAGATGACAATTTTTCCACGATTGTAGCGACAATTGAAGAAGGAAGACGCATTTACAAAAATATTCTGGCGTTCATAAAATATATGATTTCGGTAAATTTCGACACGATCGTCATCGTCGGCCTTTTAACTATTTTTGGTCATCCAATGCCGTTAATCCCACTTCAAATACTCTGGATCAATATTGCGACCGACGCTTTACCGGCACTCGCGCTAGGAAACTCTCCGGGCGAAACAGGAAGCATGACTGAAAAACCGCGACCAAAAGAAGAAAATATAATAAAAAAATTCAAAGGCTTTATTATTTCAACAATAGTGGTAACAACCATCGCAACATCAATAAGTTATTTTTATGGCCTCACTTTCCATGACATCGAACACGCAAGAACAATGGTTTTTACGGAAATCGTGCTATTTGAACTTCTCTTTGCATTTGTTTGCCAAAGCGAAAAAAAGCTTAATTTCAAAACGATTTTCACAAATCATTCACTGGTCCTTGCGGTAATTATTTCCCTGATACTTCAATTAATAATGGTGTACACTCCATTCATGCAGAAAATTTTCGAAACAACACCGCTTGACCCATATGAGTGGATTGTTTTACTCTTGCTTGCCTCCACGGCATTTCTCGTCCCGGGAATTAAAAACATCATAAATAAATTCGTTCAATAATGCGCTTTGATATTCTCACCATTTTTCCGGAAATTTTTGACTCATATCTGAAAGAGAGCATTATAAAACGC
Organism: uncultured Candidatus Peribacteria bacterium; assembly: GCA_964531125.1. Lineage (GTDB taxonomy): Bacteria > Patescibacteriota > Gracilibacteria > UBA1369 > LOWO2-01-FULL-3 > JBAZZM01. The sequence continues at coordinate 10,682 of CAZHDA010000002.1, read as the reverse complement.
GCTATCTCGAAGAAGCTGATTAGCGTTGTAATTCACGATATTCGCAAATATTCCAAAGACAAACATCGTAAGGTTGATGATGTCCCATTTGGAGGTGGCGCCGGAATGGTCATGACCCCGCAGCCACTATACGATTCTATCAAAGCCGTAAAAAAACTAAACAAAGGACCGGTGATTTATCTCACGCCTCAGGGCAAAACATTGACACAAATCAAAGTTGAGAAACTGGCAAAAAAACCAAAGGGAATTATTTTGATCTGTGGTCGTTATGAAGGAATTGATCAACGAATTTGCGATTTGATGGTTGATGAAGAAATTTCGATCGGAGAATATGTTTTAACCGGTGGTGAGCTTCCTGCGATGATATTGGTAGATAGTGTCTCTCGCCTCATCCCTGGAGTTCTTGGGAAAAAAGCGTCACACCTTGAAGATTCATTTTCAAAATCACTAAAGAGAAAAAAAGAATACCCGCACTACACACGCCCAGCCGTTTTTAAAGGCAAATCAGTCCCGGAAATTCTACTCTCCGGACATCACGAAAAAATCGAAAAATGGCGTAACTCCAAACTAAAATAACCACATGACGGAAATAAACATCATCAATACATTACTGATAATTCTGTTTGCAGGCACGCCAATAAGCCTGATACTTATTCGTTATTTTGGAAATATCTTTGGGACACATGATCCACATCTGGCCAACACAACAATTATTTGCAGTGATCTGACCGGCACACTTACGCGCGATGATCTCAATGTAAAAAGCGTCGAACTCATAAACGAATACATAAAAATAGATATTACAAAAAAACTTTTCGAATTTGAAAATCGTGACACAAAAGAAACTGTCCGTCTGGAGAAATCGGAACTCAAAAACAGAAAAAATGCAGAATTCATGGCGATTTGCGGAAATCTGTGCTCTTACCAAAAAGTCGCAGAACTTGAAAAAATCATCAACAAGTTTTTCCTGGAATGTGGCTTTGGCAAACACAAAATCGAAGCCGACTACGAAGTTATTGAAAAAATCCCGTCAGATCCGGAAAAAAAAATATCTACAATAGTGGCGATAAAAAACGACACAAAGGAAATTTTTGCCTTTTCCAAAGGTCACCCATCAAGCTTGATTGAAAAATGCACACGGTTTTCGATTTCAGGAAAAAAAATGGAGATGGATCCGGCCGAAAAAGCAAAAATTCGCAAACTCATAAAGAACATGGAACGGGACGGACAAAAAATGATAGGGTTTGCGTATAAAGGCCTGCCGCTAAAACGACTGGATCACTATTCTGAAAATTTCACTGAAAATGATCTCATATTTTTGGGGATAATCGGTCTAAGCAATCCGGTTAATACCGACCTGAAGCCAAGCATTGAATTGGCGAAAGAAATAGGGGTAAAAATCTATATCACGACAGCGGCAAAAGAAAAACAAGCCACCTCGGCAGGACTGGAGCTGGGAATCATCAACCAAAATTATTTTGAGAGTATAATTGGATCAGAGCTCGAACAAAATCCTGAAAAGCGTCTCAACAAAGTAATCTCCAACAAAGAAAAAGATTTCGTTTTTGCCGAAATTTCAGAGCAGGACAAAATCAAAATCATGGAAAATTTCCGCCAAAACGGAGAAACGGTGGCGATAGCAAACAAAGAAATCGGAAATGGGCTAAAACATGTACTTCAAGGCATAATCAAAGAAAGGGCTCACAAGTTAAATGCAAAAAAATACATCTCACATTCGCTCATCGGCAAGATCATCGCACTTATATGCATAGCAACCTCCATCGTCGTTGGAGCACCCCTCCCCTTCACGATCGTAAGTCTTTTGATAGTTGATTTAGTAATAAACCTAAGCCTGGAATTATCGCTTAAGTGGGATAAAGTAGGACAAAAAGTTGTGCGGCAGGTATACGAAAAAATCAATACTAAAATTGAATCCGACCGGATATTACGCTACGGAATTTTTTACGGACTAATCTTTACATTGATTTATTTTTTCAATCTATATCGCTATGGATGGATCTTTGGCAACGAAACGCCAATCGCCGATGGTGTCATACAAAAAATAGCTACGGTTAATTTGCTCGTTTTGGCAATGATGCAAATCCTCACGGCCTATAGTATTCGCAGTCACAAAAAATCCATATTCCGAAAAAAGATGTCTTCAAACCCATATCTGCCTCTTACTGCAATTATCATATTTTTGGTAATATATCTGCTCACAGGATTTCCGATAATCAGCGACTACATTGGCTTAAGCACGATATCTCTCATAGATTGGGAAATAGGATTGTTCGTGATAGGCCTAATCATCATAGCAACTGAAATATTGCGTTACCTCAAGCGTCGAAATGACCATTCAAATTCCGCGAAATAATTATCTCAGAATCAAAGTAATTCCAAAATCAGCCAAAACAGAGACTGTTGAAATTCTTGATGACGGAACCATTAAAATCCGTGTAAAAGCGGTCCCGGAACATGGGAAAGCAAACACGGAACTGACAAAGTTTTTAGGGAAAGAACTGGGGATAAGCACTGAGCGGATTTCAATAATTGCAGGAAAAACCGATCGAATAAAATTAGTTAAAATAAAAGATGAATCTTACTGACAAAAAAACTCTCGTTGAATTTCTACAATCACAAGGCTTATTTACAAAAAAAAGATTTGGACAAAATTTTTTAATAAACACCGGAATTCTCGCGAGTATAATTAACGCAGCGGATATCAAATCCACCGATCACATAATTGAAATAGGCCCTGGCCTCGGCGTCCTCACGGAAGAGCTGCTGAAGAAAGCCAAAAAAGTCACCTCGATCGAATTGGACAATCACCTCGTCCCGATTCTCAAAGAACGCTTTTCAAATCAGAAAAATTTTGAACTCATTCACATGGATGCGCTCAAATTTACTCCACCGAAAACTGAGTACAAGATAGTCGCAAACATTCCTTACAACATCACTTCCCCACTTCTGACACACTTCTTACATTCAAAAAACAAACCGGTTTCAATGACCATTTTGGTTCAAAAAGAAGTCGCCGATAAAATCACTCAGCCTTTTCATTCCAAGAAACCAAAACACTCCATTCTGTCTCTTCAGGTAGCGCTATTCGCAAACGCCAAACTTATAAAACGCGTCCCGGCCGGCAACTTTTTCCCCGCTCCAAAAGTCGAGTCTGCCATTCTCCAAATAACACCACTCAAAGATCCAATCTCCGACGACGAAGCGCAAAAAATTCTCTCTCTCGCAAAACTCGCCTTCACCCACAAGCGCAAAAAGCTTTCACACACTTTCAAAAATCTCACGCCGGAAATAAATCCAAACTTGAGACCCGAAGACTTATCGATAAAAGATTGGAAAATAATTTCGAGAAACTAGAGCACGCTTGCAAGATCCCTCTTCATATCCAACACGGCTTTTTTGGCAGCCTCATCGTATTTTTCCGGCCCGAATTCCGGCATCTTTTCATACGCAAAAATAATTCCACGACTATTGTTCACTATCGCACCCATTCCATCTTTTCCAAAACAAGGTAACACATCTTTCGCTCCACCACCCTGCGCCCCGTATCCGGGAACCAAAAACACAGCATTTGGCATAATCGCCCTCAATTTCGCCGCCTGCTCCGGATAAGTCGCTCCAACCACTGCACCAACAGAGCTATAACCGCTTTCACCAATCTCATCCGCACCCCAGCTGTCAATTAAATGCCCCATAATTTCATAAACCGTCTTGCCATTTTTTAGTTCCAAATCCTGCAAATCGCCACTGCTTTTGTTTGAAGTTTTAGCCAAAATAAACACACCCTTGCCATATTTTTTCGCCTCTTCCAAAAAAGGCTTCACTCCATCCCAGCCCAGATACGCATTTATAGTAATCGCGTCCGCATCGAAAACCGGCATGATCACCTCATCCTCGCCGCCAAAAACAACCACCTCGCCCAAAAATGCCTTACTGTAGCCCTCCGCCGTCGACCCGATATCGTTTCTTTTTGCATCTGCAATCGTGAGTAATCCCTTCGATTTTGCATATTTCAAAGTCTCTTCATAAGCCCAAACCCCGTCCGCCCCAAACATTTCATAAAAAGCGATCTGCGGTTTTACGACCGGGACAATCTCATATACAGCGTCAATTATGCCTTTATTAAAAACTAAAATAGCTTCTGCCGCCGCACGCATCGGACCCCCCTCGGTCTCGGCCAAAGCTTTCTTTTTTAGAAAATCCGGGATCTGCTCCAATCTCGGATCCAATCCTACGCAAATCGGCGTCCCCTTTTCTTTGATCGCCGCCATCAATCTGTCCGCGAAATTATTTGCCATCGCTCAAATTAAAACATTAAATCCGGCAATAGTAAAATGTTTGTCTATTGTAATTACATCCTTGATTTTCATATCCTTCATCACTTTGAAGCTCACACAATCCGTAAAGCTGAAATACTGATCGGCATATTTTTGCATCATCGCCAACGCTTCACCAAAAAGTGCCCTTGAAATACCGACCAGCTCAATCTCCGCAAACAAAGCGCCTTGGATAAAATCGAGCACCAATTTCGTTGGAATTTTTTCCCTACATCTCAAAAGAGTCAAAACCTCCCCAATCACGGAATCCGTAGTCACTAACTGAACACCTGTTTGCCTCGATTGATTTAGGATATCCACAACCTTATTTCGCAAAAGCACATTATCGTCTAATAAAGCCAAAAAACCTCCACTATCCACAAATATTTTTTTAGAACCCATAAACAGCGTTATCAATATCTTCATTGGTAAGATTGGAAAGGGAAAATCCAGCCTTTCTCATATCTTCGGCCACCTTCATAAACGGATAAGCCTCATTTAGAGACTTTTGATTTTTATCCTTCATCGCCTCTTTCTCCAAATACACCCTGACATAAGAAGCAAAAGTCATATTTTGCGCTTTTGCTTGAGCCTTCAAAGCTTTATACATATCATCCGGCAAATACAGTTGTGTCCGTACCATACAGGCAATTTAAATTATACCGTATACAGTATAATCCCATGCCGTATACAGCGTCAAGCTTTGATCCCATATTCCTCCCTGTATTCTCTTATCGCAGCCATTTTTTCCTCGCCCAAAGTGTCTTTCAAAACCTCAACCACATCATCTAAATCAACAATCGAATAGACTTTCGCATCAAGCATCTCCTCCAGCTCCGCAATCGCATTTTTACCCTCGTTGTTCTTTTCCATTCTGTTCATCGCGATCAGCACACCTACAATCCTCGGATTTCCATTCGCTTTTAAAATTTCCACGGTCTCGCGAACAGCCGTCCCGGCGGTCACCACATCATCTATCAAAAACACTTTCGTATTTTCATTCAAAGGCGCCCCAACAAGCATCTTTCCTTCACCATGATCTTTTGCTTCCTTCCTGTTAAATGAATAGGCAAAATTCTTCTTATGTTGATCGTAAAGCGCTTCAACAGTCAGTACAGCCAGTGGAATTCCCTTATACGCCGGACCAAAAACCACATCGCACTCCACACCGGTATCCATCAAAGCCGCCGCATAATATTTCCCCAACTCATGCACAAACTCTCCCGTATAAAAACTCCCGACATTCAAAAAATATGGAGCCTTGCGCCCGATTTTCAGCGTAAACTCGCCAAATTTCAGTGCGTCAGCCCTCACCAGAAATTCGATAAAATCTTTCTTATACTGTTTCATATTTTTAGGTTAAATTATTTTCGAAAATAATGTTTCTTCCCTTGCGCGTCACGATGATACTGCCCGAATTCCGGCAACTTTTTTAGATAATTCCAATCCATCACAGGCCCCTTTATACAAGCCAATTCGCCTGTATCGTCGATCGCACACTGACCGCACACGCCGATCCCGCATTTCATATATTTTTCCACCGACACCGCGCAGTTTATTTTTTTCTTTTTGGAATGTTTGTCCACCACTTTTCCCACCGCGTATTCCATCACTTCCGGACCGCAGGCAAACACACGATCGATTTTTTTCTTGCTTAGAATTTCATCCAAAACAACCGTATTGTAGCCCTTTACGCCCGCCGATCCGTCGTCCGTCGCCACATGCACCTTCACATTTTTAAGTTTTTTCACGCGATCAATAAAAAGCAATAATTTTTTATTTCTCGCCCCGACGATAAAATCCACCTTGCAACTCTTTGCCGTCCGCGCCACAAAATACATCGGCGCCGCGCCATACCCTCCGGCCACAGTCGCGATCCTCTCACCTTTTTTGAATTCATAACTCGTCCCCATCGGCCCACGAATTCCCACTTTGTCACCAACCTTCAGCTCAAAAAGCTTTGCCGTCGCCCCGCCCACATTGCATATCGTCAGCCAAAATTCTTTGCCATCATCATATGCCACCGAAAAGGGCTTCTCATCCACTCCGGGAATCCACATCATCACAAATTGCCCGGGCTTGCTGCCCAGAGGATACTTGAAAATATACGTATTCGTATTTTCATTTTCCTTGATGATTTTTTGAATCGCCAGCGCCACCGGCCGCGAATCAAATTTTTTTAAATCCATAATTACATTTTTACACTCCCAATAATCTCCTCAATTTTTTTCACGCCATTTCTTTCACACCACTCCATCATCTCTTTTACGATCTCCCCAAATCCCTCAACTCCTCTGTAGTAAACCATCGTCCCGATCCCAACGAGCCGCGCTCCGGCCATCATCATCTCTATCACATCAGCTCCGGTCATCACTCCTCCTGTCCCGATAATCGGCAAACCCGTCGCCTTATAAACATCATACACGCACTTCAGCGCCAGCGGTTTCATCCCCGGACCGGAAACTCCGCCCACTTTATTTGCCAAAATCGGCCGCCTCAAATCAATATCTATCCCCATCCCAGGCCCAAAAGTATTCACCGCGCAAAACCCGTCCGCCCCCTCCGCCGCACACGCCTTTGCGATCTCTCCGATATTATCCACATTCGGCGACAGCTTTATGATAAGCGGTTTTTTAGTCCTTCTTCGCACAATCTTCGTCACCTCCGCCGCACTCGCTGCACTGCACGCAAACGGCTTCCCAAACTGATCTTCCACATTCGGACAAGAAATATTTACTTCAATTATATCCGGCCCGCATTTGTCGATTTTTGCCACCACCGCCGCAAAATCCCCCACACTCGCCGCCACCACATTTCCAATTATCGGCGCAGGCTTGTTTTTCAAATATTCCGGAAAAGTTTCCTCCGCGGCTTTTTCCATCCCCGCGTCCGAAAGCCCCACCGCATTCATAAAATAATGCTCCGTCCCAAACATTGTCGGATTTCTGTGCCCCTGATTTCCACCGACCCAAATCGACTTCGTGGTCACCCCTCCCGCCCCGCATCGCACCGCGTTCTTCAAACTGCTGGCGGTCACTCCAAGCACACCCGAAGCCAGCACAGTCGGATTTTTGAACTCCACTCCGCAGAAATTTACCGAAAGGTTTGCCATAAAATTTTTATCATTCAAACTTTACCTCTTTCCCGGCTTTTTTCCCAACAATTTTTCCCGCCTCAAAAACCAGCTCCCCTCCCACAAAAGTCATCACCGGCCAGCCCTTAAAATTGCTACCCTCATATGGCGACCAGCCGCATTTTGTCCTCAAATTTGCCCTTTCCACTTTCCTCTCCAAATCCATGTCCACAACCACGATATCCGCGTCAAATCCATCCTTCAAAAAGCCTTTATTTTTTATTCCAAAAATCTGCGCCGGCTTTTCACACAAATATCCAACCAATTCCTCGATCGTCATCCCCTCGTCATTTACCGTATTCAAAAAAATCGGCAACAGAGTATCCAGCTCCGGCACGCCCGACGGAGCTTTTTCATATGACTGCTCCTTTTCCTCTATCGTATGCGGCGCGTGATCGGTGGCGATCATGTCTATCACTCCAAATTTCAGATTTTTCCACATCGAGAACACATCCAGCCGACTCCTCACCGGCGGATTCACTTTGATAAAATTTTTCCAGATTTCATAATCATCATCGGAAAGAAGCAAATGATGCGGCGCAACTTCACAAGTAATTCCAAATTTCTTATATTCAGCGATCACCTCAATCTCCGCATCGCAGGAAACATGAGCCACATGCAGCTTTGCCTTGCTGTTTTTTGCCAGTTTACAAACCAGCTTCACCGCGCTCTCCGCTGCTTCCACGCTACGAATTTTTGAATGAACCGCGGGATCAACTTCCCTGCCATCAAATTCAGCTAAAAACTCTTTGGAATTTTTTTCAATGATACCTTCATCCTCGGCATGGGTCACAATTCTTCCGTCAAATTCCTTGAAAAGTTTTTCCAAAGCCGCGTTATCAACGCCCATATTTCCCGTTGAATTGGCCACATAGACTTTTACACCAGCCACATTTTTCGCTTTTTTAATCTCCTCCAAATTTTTTCCGTCATAGCCTATATAAAGACCATAATTACAATAACTCCTGCCTTTGATCAGCGCTCTTTTTTTCTCCAGTTCATCCACGCTGACTATGGCAGGTTTATTGTTTGGCATATCACAGACAGTCGTCACGCCACCTGCCACCGCCGCGCTCGAACCGGTTGTCCAGTCTTCCTTATATGAAGCCCCTGGCTCGCGAAAATGCACATGCACATCGATAAGTCCCGGCAAAATCACCTTTCCACGACAATCAATAACCTCGGCCCCATCACTCCGGCCGCCAGAAATTTTCCCATTTTCAATCAACAAATCTTTTTGAAACGAGCCCTCTGAACTCACCAGCGTCCCGCCCTTTAAGAGGATTTTTTCTTTCTTCATCCACACAATTTTACCCTAAGACTGAAACGAGTAAAGCCATTCTTATGGCCACACCATTTTTAACCTGCTCAAAGTATTTAACCCGCGGATCCTTGTCCACCTCCGGAGAGATTTCGTTCACTCTTGGAAGCGGATGCAGGACAATCGCATCTTTTTTTGCTTTCCGCATTAAAGTATTGTCCAAAACATAAACTCCGGCGTATTTTTTATACTCTGCTTCGCTCGTAAATCTTTCCTCCTGAATTCGTGTACAGGCTATTACATCCATTTCCCCGATCGATTCGCCAAGATTTTCAGTTTCCCTTATCTCATGACCACTTTCTTTCAAGGCTTTCACAATCGCCTCCGGCATTTTCAATGCCTCCGGCGACACAAAAATAAATTTACAATCAAAATGTTTCAGCAAATCGCATTGCGAATGAGGAACCCGCCCGTACTTGGAATCCCCACTCATCCCTATCGTCAGCCCATCCAGTTTTCCTTTATTTTTCCAAATTGTATAAACATCCAAAAGCGCCTGCGAAGGATGCTCTGCCGGACCATCTCCGGCATTTAAAACCGGCGAATCACTGGCACTTGCAAGCCTCTTTACGGAACCGGCCTCCGGATGCCGCATCACGATGACATCAGCCATTTGCGACACCACTTTTCCGGTATCCTCCAGAGTTTCATGTTTTTTCCATGAAGAAGTTCCCATCATATCCGCATTCGAAATCACCCGTCCGCCAAGTCTCTGCATCGCTGTTTCAAAAGAGAATCTAGTCCTAGTGGAAGGCTCAAAAAAAAGCGTCGCCATAAGACGCCCTTCCATAGTCATATCCTGCTTACCTTTCTTCGCCTTCTCTAAAATCACCTGCATCTTATCCGCCAGCTCAAAAAGAGCCATTAAACTTTCCCGATCAAACTGTCTCGTAGAAAGAATGTGCTGACCTTTGAAGTTCATACATGCTTGTTAGCCGAAAGAAATCTACGCCAAAAAATACCTTCTTGCAATCCTATTACCAAATCCCTAAAATGCCTCCGATGACAAAAGCCACCCTCGTCCTTGCGGACGGGACCCGACTCACAGGAACCTCCTTCGGAGCACCTATAAGCTCCGCAGGCGAGGTCGTTTTCAACACGTCCATGGTCGGCTATCCGGAAAGTTTCACGGATCCTTCCTACGAAGGTCAGATCATCACTCTAACCTATCCTCTCATAGGAAATTACGGTGTCGGAGCCGACGAATTTGACAAAGATCACATCGAAAAACGCTTTGAAAGCGGTCGGATTCACATAAAAGGCCTCATCGTCAGCGAGTATTCGGAAAATTTCAGCCACTGGGACGCAAAAAAATCTCTCTCCAAATGGCTCGTTGAAAACAAAATTCCGGCCATCACCGGCATCGACACACGCGCTCTCACCCAGAAACTCCGCGAAACCGGCACAATGCTTGGAAAAATCGTAATTGAAAATTCCACACCGCCGGATTTTTACAATCCGGACCTCGACAAAACACTCATGGACAAAGTTTCCATCAAAAAACCAAAGACTTATAAAGGCGGAAAAAAGACCATCATATGCATCGACTGCGGCATGAAAAACAACATCATACGAAACCTACTCGCCCGCAACCTCACCGTCATCCGCGTCCCATGGAATTACGATTTTATCGAAGCCGGCCTCAAATTTGACGGCATCTTCATCTCAAACGGCCCGGGCGACCCCGCCGTGCTCACGCCACTCCACGACATCATTCGCAAAGCCATGAAAATCAAAAAACCGATTTTTGGAATCTGTCTTGGCAATCAAATCCTTGCCCTCGCCTCCGGCGCCAAAACCTATAAACTCAAATTCGGTCACCGCTCCCAAAACCAACCATGCATCGACACCGAAACCGGCCGCTGCTATATCACAAGCCAAAATCACGGCTTCG
>CAZHDA010000001.1:20473-33539 GCA_964531125.1 uncultured Candidatus Peribacteria bacterium | reverse complement strand
ATATTTCTGAAATTAAAAGAATGCGTGAGATGGGCGTGACAAAGCTGGAAATCGGGGTACAGACAACTGATGACAAAGTGCAGGAGCTGACGCGACGCGGGCATGATTTGAAATCGGTGAGGGATGCGACCCGTTTGATTAAGGATGCCGGTTTCAAATTGAGCTATCACATGATGCCGAATTTGCCAGGTTCGAGTGTTGAACTTGATAAAAAAATGGTTGGAGATTTGTTTAAAAGTCCCGGTTACCAGCCGGATTATTTGAAAATTTATCCCTGTGTGGTGGTGCAAAAGTCGGTGCTTTATGGTTGGTACAACAAAGGCCAATTCCGGCCCTACGATGATCCTACTCTGATGGAAGTGCTTATGGCGGAGATGCGCGATGTTCCTGAATATTGCAGAGTTGATCGGATCGCGCGCGATATCCCGTCGACGGATGTGATGGCCGGTTCAAAGGTGTCTAATGTGAGACAGATTCTGGAGGAAAAATTGAGGGCAGAAGGAACTCCATGTAGGGATATTCGAAGTCGGGAGATAGGTGATGAAGCTATTACGCTTAAAAATGTGAAGTTGGTGAAGCGCGAGTATGAGGCCAGTGGCGGAAAAGAAGTCTTTTTGAGTTTTGAGGATTTGACGAAAAACAAATTGGTTGCCTTGCTTCGACTGAGGTTTCCAGGAGCAGTCTTTTTGAAAGAATTGGAAGATGCTGCGATTGTAAGAGAGGTTCATGTGTATGGGAAACAGATTGCGGTGGGGAAAAGAGGGGAGGGCAAAAAGCAGCATGTAGGTTGGGGCGGAAAATTAATGAAGGAGGCTGAAAAATTGGCGAAAAGAGACGGGTATAAAAAAGTTGCTGTAATCGCGGGGATTGGGACGAGGGAATATTACAAAAAATTGGGATATCGATTAAAGGGGAGTTATATGCTGAAACGAATATAGCTTTGCACAATGTATCTTGTGCGAAGATAGGTGAGGTGGCTAGAACCTTTCTCAGTCTTTTTTCATCAAAATGTTTTTTTACATAATGTTCAATTTGTGCATGTTCCCGTTCTCTGTTGGTCTGTTGTCGTAAATTGCTTCTACCTTTGACCCCTATGCCTTGTTTTTGGCTTATGTAAGAGCTTGCGTTAAAACTTTCGATTATAGGCGTTTTAATAAAAAAGTTGATGTCTATATCGTTTTCTTAAAAAAATCACAGTTGTTTTTTTTCGTTTTTTCGTTAAAATGACTGTTTGAATAAAGTCATATATATGACTGAGTGTTCTTTTCTTTTTAAAAACAAACATACATGTGAGGCTGTTGTTTTGACTTGTGTTGATTTCAGGTTTTGGAATTCCGTTGTCGAATTTGTGAAAAATGAATTAAAAATTAAAAATTTTGATTTGGCGACGGTTCCCGGGGCTGCCAAGGAAATTGTTAACGGTAATGAGGCTATTGACAAATTAGAGATCGATATTCCGGTCAAATTTCATCACGTGAGGAAAGTTGTGATTGTTAATCATGAAGATTGCGGTGCCTATGGGGGCAGTTCCAGATTTAAGAATGCGGATGAGGAAGAAAAATTTCATCGTGGTGAGCTTCTGAAAGCCCGATCAATAATTGAAAAAGTACATCCAGGTGTTGAGGTTGTTTTGGCTTACGCAAGGCTCGTGGACGAGAAGAAAAAAATCCGTTTTTTGATTGTCTAATCGTTCACGAATGTCTCGTTCATTTCGGCGATCTTTTTTTCGAGTTTTGGATAATTTTTTAGTAGTGGATCCTTATCGATAATTTCCGATGCGCTTTTTCTGGCTTTTTCAATTCCAATGAAATCTGTGAGGCTCGCCATTTTTAAATCAGGGATGCCGCTTTGACGGACTCCGTAAACTTCTCCCGGACCTCGAAGTTTCAGGTCTATTTCGGCCAATTCAAATCCACTGCTATGGCTTTCCATAGCGTTCATTCGAGTCTTTCCCTCTTCCGAGAGATTGCTTGTAAATAAGAAACAGTATGATTGATGCGCTCCCCTGCCGACGCGTCCACGGAATTGGTGTAATTGTGACAGACCAAAACGTTCAGCGCCTTCGATAAGCATGATTGTGGCGTTCGGAATATCTATACCAACTTCTATGACCGATGTTGAGACAAGTATGTTAATTTTGTTTTCTTTGAACTCTGACATAATTTGATCTTTTTCCTCCTGTTTCAATTTTCCATGCAGCATTCCAAGCTTTAATTTTGGGAAGATATGCTCGCGGAGTCTCGCGTATTCTTCTTGTACAGATTTTAGTTCCAAGGTGTCTGATTCGTTTATCAGAGGACAAATTATAAACGCCTGACGGCCTTTGTTTATTTGATCTTCTATCCATCTATAGGCGTCCACGCGCTTTTTCTCCGGGACGACGCGGGTGATGATTTGTTGACGCCCCTTTGGCATTTCATCAATTATTGATAAATCCTGATCGCCGTAGATTGTGATTGCCAAGGTGCGTGGAATTGGTGTCGCTGTCATGCTCAGTAGGTGTGGGGATCCAAAACTTTTCAAAATTTCTCTCTGTTTGACTCCAAATCGATGTTGTTCGTCTATTATCGCAAGGCCAAGTCTATGAAAACCTATGTCTTCCTGAATCAGTGCGTGCGTTCCAATCACTATATCAACAGTCCCTGTCTTCATTTGATTTTTAATGTTTTCTTTTTGAGAGTCTTGAGTGGATCCCGCAATGAACTGAATGTTTAAACTGAATTCACGCAGGGTTTCGAGGAAGGTTTGGTAATGTTGTTTCGCTAAAATTTCCGTAGGTGCCATAATGGCAACTTGGTAGCCGTTTTTTACTGTATTTAGCGCAGAAAGAGCAGCAACGATGGTTTTTCCGGAGCCTACATCACCCTGTATCAGGCGGCTCATTGGAATCGGTTTGTTCAGGTCTGCTAAAATTTCTTTTAATACACGTTTTTGGGCGTTTGTCAGTTCAAATGAAAGTTTGTCGATGCATTGTTTCAGGATGTCCGAATAAATGGTTAGGCTTTTTTTCTGATCTGAGGAAATTTGCTGCCAGTACCACTTTTTTTGCAGAACCTTGAGTTGCAGCAAAAATAGTTCGTCGAAAGCTAGGCGTTCGCGGGCACGGATAAGTAATTCGTCGCTTTCGGGGAAATGAATATTTTTAATGGCTGTCTTGTAATCAATGAGATTGTGTGGCTGGATAACTTCCGGTGGCATGTATTCTTCAAAAAGATCAGTCCAGTGATCAATTAGTGGTTTTAGCTTTTCTCTGAGCCATTTCGAGCTGATTCCCTCCGTCTCGTGATATACAGGAACGATGCGGCCGGTGTGGATTTGCTCTTCGTATGGTCTGATGATTTCATATGCAGGTGAAACCAGTGAAAGTTTTCCCGAAGTGATTTTAGCTTTTCCAGTAAGTATGATTTCTTTTTTTCGCGGAAGCATTTTTACCAAATGTGGTTGGTTGAACCAAATTACTTCGATGGATCCTGTCTCGTCGCAAAAAAGGCCACGAGTGATTTTTTTTCCTGATCTGCTTTTTATATTAAAAAGTGTCCTAAGTGTTCCTTTTATTGTGTTTGTCTCTTCAATCTTGAGATCGGAAATTTTTGTAAAGTTGCTTTTATCCTGAAAATCTCGCGGAAAATACATGAGTAAATCCCGCACTGTGCGAACACCAAGAAGTTCAAGACGGCCAAGATGTCTTTTGGTTGTTCTTAAGACTGTTGATAAATCCCTGTCCAGCATTATTTTGAAATGACTTTGATGAATTTGCGTTTGCCCACTTGCAAAAGTCGTTCATTTGTAAGATCGATCTCTTCTTCGTGTGAAACTATTTTTTTACCATCAATTTTTACTCCGCCTCCCTGAATCAAACGGCGGGCCTCCCCTTTTGAGCTTGCAAGTCCAGTCTCCATGATTAGATCGATTATGCCAAGTTTGGACTTTTTAAATTTTTTGATTTCTAAATCGTCCGGCAAACCTTTATTTGAAAAAATTTCGATGAATTCTTTCTCAGCTTGAATTGCAGAGGATTTATCGTGGTAGAGAGTGACGAGTTCTCTCGCCAGACGCATTTTAAGGTTGCGTGGATTTTCTCCTTCTTTTAGTGCCATTTTAACCTTTTCAAGTTCGGCCAGAGAAATGTCGGTGGCTAATTCAAAGTAGCTGGTGATCAATGAGTCCGGGATAGACATAGATTTGCCGTACATGTCTTTTGGACTTTCGTTTACGCCGATGTAGTTGTCGAGACTTTTGCCCATTTTGTCGTGGCCGTCTGTACCCACCAAAAGCGGAACTGTGAGAATATTTTGAGGAGTCTGGTTGTATGCTTTTTGAATAGGGCGACCGGCGAGTAAATTAAAAGTTTGGTCTGTTCCGCCAATTTCAAGATCTGTTTTTAAGGCTACGGAATCATATCCTTGCATCAGCGGATACAGAAATTCATGCATGTATATTTCTCTGTTTTGTTTGATCCTGTCTTGATACATGTCACGATGTAGCATCTGTTGAACTGTGAAAATCTGAGCCAGTCTTATAACATCAGCAAATGATAATTTTCCAAGCCAATCAGCATTCCACGCTATTTCGATTTTTTTTATATCCAAAATTTTGGCAACCTGTTCCAAATATGTTTTTGCGTTTTTTTCCAGTTCCGCCTGTGTCTTTGGTTTTCGTGCGTCCTTTCTGTCTGTCGGGTCTCCGATTTGTCCCGTAAAATTTCCGAAAACGAGCTGTATATGATGGCCGGCCAGCTGAAATTCCCTAAGTTTTTTTATAACAACCATGTGTCCTATATGCAAATCCGCACCTGAAGGGTCGATGCCAAGTTTTACGCGGAGTTTTTTCCCTGATTTTAATTTTGCTTCAAGTTCACTACGAACAATTACTTCAACCACTCCCCTTTCAAGCAGAGTTTTTATATCTGTTTTCATGTGGTCAAGTTATCAAAAGGTGAAGTAAAAGGCAATTCCGACACCTATATAAAATCCAGAGGTCAAATTTGCTTGACATCTATTTCTTTAGAGATATA
Organism: uncultured Candidatus Peribacteria bacterium; assembly: GCA_964531125.1. Taxonomy (GTDB): domain Bacteria; phylum Patescibacteriota; class Gracilibacteria; order UBA1369; family LOWO2-01-FULL-3; genus JBAZZM01. The sequence goes on along the minus strand of CAZHDA010000001.1, from coordinate 28,525 downwards.
CTCATCCTCCTATATATTTAACTAAAGCCTATGTTACAAGAAAAGCTGTGTCAAATAGGTTTAACAGTCAATGAGGCGAAGGTGTATTTAGAGATGCTTCGAATAGGCCCGCAGGGCGCAAGTGTTATTGCCAAGCGCTCCGCGATAAATCGGACAACGACTTATTCGGTATTGAATGAGCTGGAAAAAAAGGGTGTTGTCGGTGTTGTGGTTGAGGGTAGGTGTCGTCTTTTTCAGGCGAATGATCCTAATTCTCTTGTTGCCTACCTGGACAGACAGAGCAAAACTTTTGATTATTTGAAGGAGGAGATTTTGACTGTTATTCACCAAATTAGGGAAACTACAGGACGTTACAAGTTCAAAGGGCCGGTGGCAAAATATTATGATGGTATTGCCGGCGTAAAATATGCTTTGCAAGATGTTTTGACTGCAAAAAGCGAGGTTTTGGCATTTGTACCAAGTTGTGGCTGTTTTCACGGTGATCTAAGGGTGCCTTTTCGCGCCATCGTAGCCGATATTCCAGATCTTCGAAGTTTTTTTGATGATAATTATTACGATTGTGAATTGATAAATAAGATTTTGTATGTAAGGCTGGAGAAAGGTTTGGGTTATTTTAAAAACGGGATGATCATTTTTGATGATAAAGTTGTGATTGTTTATCCTGAGAAAGGCGCGGAATACGCTTTAGTTATAGAAAGTCACGAGATGGCTGTGACACAAAGAACAGTTTTTGAAATGGCATGGAAAGGTTTTGTGGGAAGGTGATTGTCTTGCCAAGCAACAGCTTTCTTTGCAAAGATGGCTGTATGAAAATTCCAAAAATTTATGAGGATAAGGATATTTTTGTAATTAATAAACCGGCAGGTCTTTTGACCCATCCCGCTTCGGATAAATCTGAGGATTCCATTGCTGGTATTTTTGAGGAACAGATTGAGGCCGGAGTCGGACAGGAAGGGCGTGCAGGTATAGTTCATAGGCTTGATAAGGATACTTCCGGGCTTTTGATTTTGGCGAAAACAAAAAAAGGATATGATTATTTGCTGAAGCTTTTTAAGGGGAGGCGTATTCGAAAGAGTTACCTCGCGCTTGTTTATGGAAGGCCGAGACATCCCGAAGGCGTGATAGATTCTCCTATCGGACGAAATTTGAAAACCAGAAATAAGATGGATGTAATGGTTGATGATACCGGCAAAAATGCTGTGACAAAATATAAGGTTCTGGATGAATTCACCGTAAAAGATGTCGGCGTTTTGTGTTTGATATCGGCCGAAATAGAAAGCGGAAGGACGCATCAAATAAGGGTCCATATGAAGGCTATAGGGCACCCTGTGGTTGGAGACACTTTGTATGGTCCCAGGAAACTAAATATGTTCTTTAAGAAGAAGTTTGGTTTGAATCGACAATTTTTGCATGCGGCCGAGCTTGAATTTCAACTTGAAAACAAAAAAAAACTGAAACTCAGTGCTGAACTTGCCGACGATCTGAAAGATATATTGATTAAGCTTTCTTCTTAGCCGCTGCCTTCTTTGCTGCCGGGGCCTTTTTTACTGCTTTTGGAGCGGTTTTTGCTTCGGTTTTTGGGGCTTCTTTCTTGGCTACGCCAGTTTTAATATCCAATATTTCTATTTTGCTAAGATTTTGACGATGACCGCGTTTTCTCTGATAGCGTTTTTTTGCTTTGAATTTGAAGATAAGAGCTTTTTCGCCTTTGAACTGTGAAACAACTTTGGCTTTTACCTGTGCTCCTTCGACAAAAGGTTTTCCTATAGTCATCTTGCCCCCGTCGCTCAAAATCAAAACTTTTTCAATTTCGAAAGAATCGCCTTCTTTGGCGTCAATTTTTTCGACGGTAAGCTGACCGCCTTTTTCGACCTTGAATTGTTTTCCTCCGATTTCGATTATTGCGAACATGGTTTTTGCTTAATTTTGCAGTGAGAGTCTATGGAAAAAGTGCTTTATGGTCAAGGTGATTTCAGCCGATCATTTTTTGAAGTTCTTTTTCGCCTTCGGAAATCGCTTTGTTTAAAAGGATCAATTCCTCGGATTTGAAGTCTGAAAGCACAAAACTTGAGATATCCTGAGCCTCCGGAGAGGTGGTTCCCCTGCTTTCTATACCAATTCTGATCCTTGCGAATTCTTCGGTGCCAATGCTTTGTATTACAGATTTTAGACCATTGTGTGTGCCTGCCGATCCTTTTTCACGGACGCGTATTTTGCCTAGTGGCAGATCTATATCGTCATATATGACAATCAAGTCCGTCGGTTTAATTTTGTAAAAATTTAATATTCCAATTACCGCCTCACCCGAGAGATTCATTAAAGTCGTGGGTTTAACAAGAAGAATGTCGCCGATTTTCGCAATTATCGCTTTGAATTTCGATTCCTCTTTCCATTCATGGTCTTTAAATTTTTTCGCAAAATGATCCAGAAAAATGAAACCTGTGTTGTGGCGGTTTTTGCTGTATTTTGTGCCGATATTTCCGAGACCTACTATGATTTTCATTATTTAAGGACGGTATGGAATATCTTTTCCTTTGATTCGGATTATATCACCAATTTCGATGCCTTTTCGGGAAAGCGCACGATTTATGCCCAAGCGATCCAGATAATGATAAATTCTCTCCAGTCCTTCCGGGTTGCTCATGTCTGTCATGACAACAAGTTGTTCCATGCGCCCTCCTGAGAGGTGATAGACACGATGATCCCCTTCCGTTGTTGTTCCGTCAAAATGGTATTTGATTTTTTCAAGGTGTGGACGGAGGATTGGAATCATGTCCGACTTTTTTGTTTTAGCAGGAGTTTTCTTTCTGATCTTTTCAATGCTTTCAAGGATAGCGAACAAAAGAGGTTTTAGGTTTTGATGAGTGGCGGCTGAAACTGCAAAAATTTTGGCTTTTTTAACGACTTTTTGAAGTTCTTTTATCTGTTTTTTTAATTGTTTTTCGTCAACGAGATCTATTTTATTCAAAACAATTATTTCCGGTTTTTTTGCTAAATCCTTATCGAATTTTTTCAATTCCTCCCGAATAATTTTGTAATTTTGGTCCGGTTTTTCAAGATAGACATCGATTAGATGGACTAGAATTTTTGTCCTGCTTACATGTCTGAGAAACTGGTGTCCCAAGCCTTTTCCCTGACTCGCGCCCTCTATAAGTCCCGGTATGTCGCATACGACGAAGCTTTCGTTTGAATCTCCGCCGAATTTGCTCATCGATACTACTCCGAGATTTGGAACAAGCGTTGTAAACGGATAATCCGCGATTTTTGGACGCGCGTTTGAAATAACAGAGATTAGAGTTGATTTTCCGGCAGATGGAAGTCCCATGATGCCGACATCCGCAACCATTCTGAGTTCCAAAAGAATTTCTTTTTCTTCCCCCGGTTCGCCAAGTTCAGCTATGCGGGGAGTTTGACGCGTAGAGCTTTTGAAATGTGTGTTCCCCAAGCCACCTTTTCCTCCATGGCATATGATTATTTCCTCGTTTACTTCCGAGAGATCTGCAAGAATTTCGGATTTATCCTTTGTGTATATTAGCGTTCCCTGAGGGACTTCAAGCGTGAGATTCTGTCCTGATTTCCCAGACATTTTTTTCCCATGACCCGGTTCGCCGTTTTCCGCGCGATATGTTTTTTGAGAAGTGAGGTGGGTTAGTGTGTTCAGATTTGGGTTTACTCTGAAATGAATGCTTCCTCCGCGGCCGCCGTCACCACCGTCCGGACCTCCTTTGTCCACATATTTTTCGCGGCGGAGACTTACGCAGCCATCCCCCCCTTTTCCCGCGATCACTTTTATTTGGAGTTCATCACAAAACATAAATACATTTAATTTGCGTTTACTATATCAGGGAATTTTGTTAAATTACCAGCGTTCTTTGGCCCAGATGGCGGAACTGGCAGACGCGCGGGACTCAAAATCCCGTCCTAGCGATAGGGTGAGGGTTCGATTCCCTCTCTGGGCACCAGAAATTTTTTATGGCTGAATTCTTTCAAATGTTTTTGGGTTTCACGGCTGATCTGGGATATTTTGGCATTGTTTTTTTGATGACACTTGAGAGCACTTTTATCCCCTACCCGTCGGAGCTTGTGATCCCACCGGCGGCGTATTTGGCTTATAGTGGTGAGATGAACCTTATCTTGGTGATTGTGGCCGGAACTGTAGGTAGCATGATCGGGGCCACCATAAACTATGTCATAGGTATGGTTCTGGGGAGGACAGTTGTTTATGGGTTGGCAAAAAGGAATTTCGCGAAATATTTGCTTATAAAACATCACCATATCGTAAAATCAGAGAATCTTATTTTGAAGTACGGGAATGTCGCGACTTTTATCGGGAGGCTGATTCCGGGTGTGAGGCATTTGATATCTTTGCCAGCCGGTTTTGCGAAAATGCCTTTTAAGTGGTTTTTATTTTATACATTTTTAGGGGCCGGTTTGTGGGTGACGTTTCTTGCCGTAAACGGTTATTTGTTAGCAGCAAAGCTCTGAAATCTTTTGATGAGGGTTTTGGTGTTTTTGCCGATTGAAAATTTATGTTTGTCGATTTGAATTATCGCGACAAGGCCTATAACACTGGAAGTTATAAAAATTTCCTTTTGCTTCAAAAGTTGCTTCAGTTTTATGTTTTTCAGTTTTGTTTTGAACGGAGAAATTTTTAAGATGAGATCACGAATTGTGCCGGAGAGGATATTGTTTTTTGTAGTGCATAGGACATCTTTTTCAAACCAAAAGATGTTTGAGCGAGAACCTTCTGTAACGAAGCTGTTTCTATCTATGAGTATTGCCTCAAAATAGCCATTTTTTTGGGCCTTGGAATGGCTTAGATAGGTTTCAAGGTATGAGATTGTTTTTGCTGTCGGAATAGGACGCTCGATTGATATTGTTTTGCATTTTACCCCTTTGGAGAGATTTTTCAGTTTAAGTTTCGTTGATGTTATGAGCAGGCCTTCTGCTACTGATATTATTTTAATTCTTTGATTTGAATGTGGTGATTTCGCGGAAATTTTTTTGAGCATCTTCTCTATTTCGGATTTGGAATATTTGATTTTTAAATTTATTTGATTGGCGGAATTGAAAAGTCTTCGAATGTGTTCCTTGCTTTGGAAGACTCTGTGGTTAAAAGTCCTGAGGGTTTCAAAAACACCTATGCCATACATAAAAGTCGGTGATAGCATGGAAATTTTTGCTTTTGAGGATCGTATGAATTTTTTGTTGAAAAGAAGAATCATCTCAAAATTTTCATAAAAGATTTTGCTTTGTCATATGTTTCACGGAGCTCTGCGTTTTCAGTCGAATCGTGCACTATTCCGCCACCGACTTGCAAATAGAGTGTATCACTTTTTTTTATAATTGTGCGAATTGCGATGCTAAAATCCATGTCGCCGTTTGGTTTTATTATTCCGATAGCGCCAGTGTATGCACCGCGTCTTGTTGGTTCCAGTTCGTCTATAATTTCAATCGCGCGTTTTTTTGGACAACCGGCAATACTCCCGCCCGGAAGCATGGAGAGTAAAGCATCGATTGTTGTGGTTTTTGGAGATAGTCGCCCAACAATTTTGGAAAAAGTATGCCAAACTGTTGGGTTTTTTTGCAGTTTGCGGTGAATTGCGACCTTTACCGTTCCACTCGCGCAAACTTCGTTTAGATCGTTGCGTAGAAGGTCTGTAATCATGTTTAATTCTGCGGCTTCTTTTTCATTCCTCATTAGGTCCGCGGAAAGTTTTTTGTCCTGTTCGAGATTTTTACCGCGAGGTCTTGTACCCTTGATTGGATATGTCTCAATATTGCGATTCTTTATTTTTATAAATCTTTCCGGCGATGCGCTAAGAATTTCGAAGTTTACGGCTTCAATGTAGGAGAGAAAATCAACCGGATTCGTGGTTGCAACCTTGACGAAAAGTTTGCGTGGGGATGCTGTTGTTTTGGCTTTCATGCGATGCGTAAGGTTCATTTGATATATTTCTCCTGTTTTGATGTATTCCTTTATTTTTTTGTACGCGGATTTATAGTGAGCCTCACTCATTTCAGCCTGAAAATTTTTGCTTTTGATATTTGATTGTTTTTGGATTTTTCGCTTGAGGATTTGCGATATCTGCTCTTGAAAATTTTTGTTTCGAGAATGTAATATCGTTTTTTTATTTTTGAAAACAATGAAGTTCTCAAATGCCATGAAGCAGATGTCAGGCATTTCGAGGTCGTCTTTTGCCATCGATTTTACTCCATGAAGAATTCTTCCCAGGTCGTAGGAGAGATAACCGATCAGGATATTGTGTCTTTTCTGGTTTTTGCTGATGAATTGTCTGAATTGCTTAAGATCAACAGTATTCTTCGCTTTGAGGATATATTTATCGATCGGGTTGAACGCTAGAATATTTTGAAAAATGCAGACTGATTTTTCTGTTGTGGAAAGTTTTTGCAGGAATTTCAGGAGATCTAATTTTTTGTAATTAATTTTAAAAATTCGCTGCGTGTTTTAGAATTTTTCAAAAATAATCCTCGAAAGGCTGAAGTTGTCATCGTGGAGTTTTGTTTTTCCACGCCGCGGGCGAGCATGCAAAGATGCTGTGCTTCGATGACAATCCCGACACCTTTTGGATTTAACAATTCGCTTAGAGTGTCAGCGATTTGGCTTGTCAGACGCTCCTGATTTTGTAAACGACGGGCAAAAATTTCAACGATGCGAGGAAGTTTTGAAATTCCGACAATCTTTTTTTTAGGAATGTAGCCGATAGAAATTTTACCAAAAAACGGAAGCAAGTGGTGTTCGCAGGTTGAATAAAAATCAATGTTTTTGCAGATAATCATTTCGTCATAATTTTCTTTGTCGAATTCCGTGATGAATTTTCTGGCTTCTTTTTCGTAGCCTCCAAAAAGTTTTTCATAGGATTTTGCCACTCGGTGCGGGGTGTCTTTCAGGCCTTCGCGGGCGGGGTTCTCCCCTATTTCCTTGATGATTTCACGGACTAATTTTTCGATCTTTTTTTGATCCATGGTTGTTTTTTTGCTGCTATTTCGGCAAGTGGAATCAGGACAAAGGCGCGATTTTGAATTTCAGAATGAGGAATCGTAAGATCACGCTGCCTGAGCATTGTATGTTCGTAGAACAAAATGTCCAAGTCAATTATGCGCGGACCATTTTTAAAAGTTTTTTTGCGGCCGATTTTTTTCTCGATTTTCTTGAGATTTGTAAGAAGACCGCGCGGGGTAAGTGTCGTTTTTCCCTCTATTACCATATTCAAAAAATCCGGCTGATTTTTGTAACCGACCGGTTTGGTTTCGTAGATAGAGGATTTTTGCTTGATTTTGATGAAAGGCTTAATCTCAATCAGGGCTTTCTTGAGGTTTTGTTCACGATTGCCGAGATTTGTGCCCAGCCCGATAAAAACGCTATTTTCCTTCATATTCGGCGTAATAATCTTCAGTTTCAAAGACGGTTACTTTGGAAAGTTGAGGTAGGTTTTTCTTGAGATTTTTCCAAATCCAAACGGCGATGTTTTCCGCGGAAGGATTTGGAATTGTGTCGTTGAGATGCGTGTGGTCGAGTTTTGAAATAACTCTTTCTTCAACGGTTTTTTTGATCAATTTAAAATCCAAGACCATACCATCGTCTTTTACTTTTCCTTTGATGGAAATTATCAGCTTGTAGTTGTGACCGTGTAGGGCTTCACACTTTCCGTGATATTTCGTCAAAAAATGTGAGGCGGCGAAGCGGAAAACGACATTAAGTGTTTGTGTGGACATTGTGCGTGCGAATTATACTGGCTCCATTCAAAATCGCAATAGTGGTCGGAATGATGGCTTTTTTGTCGCGTTCTGAGATGGGTCCGCCGAGGAAAGATTTTCGAGAAATGCCGATGAGGACTGGAAATCCGAGGCTTGTGAGTTCGTTCAGGCGTGTGATGATTTCAAAACTGTAGTCCGGAATTCCGCTGACGAACGCACCCATACCTGGATCCAGAATTATGTTTTTTCTTTTTATGCCGTTTTTGACGGCGTAATTGACGCGGGAACGCCAGAATTTTTTGATTGTTTCGATTACATCTTTATATTCTTTCG
>CAZHDA010000001.1:0-20373 GCA_964531125.1 uncultured Candidatus Peribacteria bacterium | reverse complement strand
ATGACGCGGGCGAGCTCTTCACTTGTGGAAACTTTTGTTGAATTTGGACCTGTGGATTCGCCGCCGATGTCGATGATGTCAGCGCCGTCGCGGATGAGTTTGCGTGCCTGTTTTATGGCTTTCTTTTCGGTGTTGAAACTGCCGCCGTCGGAAAAAGAGTCCGGCGTGAGATTCAGAATGCCCATGATTAGAGGACGTATTTTCATTTAACTGAAGTGTTTACGACGCAAGTCTTTGTTGTATGTGATTGCGAAGCGATGAGCTTCGTCGCGGGCGCGTTGGAGTAATTTGAGTGCTTCGCTACTGCGTGGGAGGATGATTGGAGTAGATTTGGCCGGAACGAATACTTCTTCCATCTGCTTTGCGAGTGCCACATGAGGAATATTTATGTTTAATTCCATGAAAATTTTGTGGGCTGATGAGAGCTGGCCTTTTCCCCCATCGATTATCACCAAATCAGGGATTTTACTGAATGATTCGTCGATTTTTAATTTTATTTTGTCGTAGACCATCGGGACACGGGTTGATATGAAATCCGGAGTGTAATATGTGACAAGTTCATCCGGAAATTTTTTGATTTCTTCGAAGCCGACGAGTTGGTAATATTCCTTGAGGGTAGGGCGACAGATCAGATAAACTCGTTTTGTTTTGGATTTTTTGATCAATTCTCTCAGTAATTTGTAGCCGAGTTTTTGGCTACGCTCTGATGGAAGAACACAAAAGGCCTCGATAGTTGTGATTTTGTCGGAGTGCTGCCTCAGTCTGGCGAAGGCTGCTAAAGATTTTTTCTTCTTTTGCTGGTGTTCGAGTATATAAAAATCGTTTGTGTTTTTTGGCTCGCGAATTGTAAGATCGGTTTTTTTCGCTTCTTTTAGGATTTGCGGCAGATGTTTTTTCGTCGCTTTTTTTAGAAGATAGTCTTTTTGGTTGAGATCTGCGGCAATGCGGTTGAAGCGACGAAAAAGGACTTCTTCCATTGATTTGAAATCATCCGGTTTATTTTGGACTGTACGGAGATTGAATTTACGATAGTGTGCCGGTTTTGGAATTCCTTTTTCAAAAACAACCATGGAGCCGACAGTGTCTGTGCCGCTAAGATGTGAAATGTCGTAGCATTCGATGCGCTTAGGCTGAGTTTTTAGTTGCAGGACTTTTTGCAATTCCACTACTGCGTTTTCCGACAGATCGCTTTCTTCACGCCAACGGGGGCGGGATTTGTCAGCAAAAATTTTGGCATTTGAAAGGCTCATATCCAGAAGCCGATTTTTTACGCCGCGCTGTGGAATTATCAGATGCGCAGATGTCCATTTTTCGAGTTCTTTTTGATTCTCGGGCTCGTGCGGAATTAGAATTTCTTTTGGAATGTCGGTAGCCAATTTATAGTATTGTTCGAGGAAAGCGGAGAGAACTTCGGGCTCTTCGTGAGACTCTTCGAGTTGTTCAGCGCCGAGGATGAAATTTTCCTGACCGATGAGTTTTCCGCCACGAATTTGAAATAAATTAAAATATGCTTTGCCGCTTAAAATACAGTAATTGACAATGTCTTTGTCTGTCTGATTAGGATCCGAGACGATTTGTTTTTCGGTAATGTCTTCTATCTTTTTTATTTTGTCGCGTATTTTGGCGGCTTTTTCGAATTTGTGAGCGACGGCGGCATGTTTCATCTGATTCTGAAGTTCACGCATGACATCCTCTGTTTTGCCTCTAAGGAAATTCTCAACATTCGAGATAATTTCCACGTAGTCCTCCTTGCTGATTTCCCCTATACATGGGGCAGCGCATCGTTTTGTAAAATAATCTATGCATGGATATTTAATGACTTTGCGTGTGACTTTGACCTCGTTTTTACCAATAAATTCGATATCCAGCCCGCAGTGTCGGAATGGAAAAATTTTCTTCAAGACTTTGAATGTTTCTTTTACTTTGTGTGCGGCTGTTTTTGGGCCGATGTATGTGGCGCCATCTTTTTGAACCTGGCGGACGATCTGGATGCGCGGGAAGTCCTCATTTTTCGTGATCTTGATGTAAACATAATTCTTGTCGTCCTTCATGATCACATTGTATTTCGGTTGAAATTGTTTGATTAGATTGTGTTCGAGAATCATGGCTTCTAGGTCGCTGTTTACAGCCGTAATCTCGATATCAGCCACTTTCTCAAGAAGTTTTGCGGTTCGGCTGCTGTGAAAATAATCTTTTTGAAAATACTGATGGAGGCGTTTGGTCAAATTTTTAGCTTTTCCTATGTAAATAACTCTTCCATCCCGGTCCTTCATCTTGTAGATGCCGGGGGCGTCTGGAACTGTGGAAAAGAAGCGATGCAATTTTTTCTTTTCAATCATATAATTTGGACGGAAGTAGTATACTAAAAACATGGACGAATTACAGCAAAAGCTTTGGAGAAAGGTGGATAAATATGTTCCCTATTTGAGAGCTGTGCCTTTTTTGAGGGGCGTTGCGGTGTGTAATAATCTGGCGTTTGGGAAAGTGAATGAGAAGAGCGATATTGATCTTTTTATAATAGCGAAAAATGGACGGATGTTTCTGGTGAGAACTTTTGTAACTTTTATTTTTCAGATACTTGGCGTGAGAAGACATGGGAAAAAAATTTCCGGACGGTTTTGCTTGAGTTTTTTTGTGGATGACAGTGCGCTAAACCTAGAAAGAATGGCTTTGGATAATGACATATATCTGGCTTACTGGTGCAGGAATTTAAAGCCGGTGATTGACGATGGGGTGTTTGCTGAGTTAGCACGCGAAAATTATTGGACGGGGAAATATTTTTCGGAGAAAGAATTTGTTTTGGGTGGTGGTAAAATTTTAAAGATGAAAATGTTTGAGAGTATTTTTGATGGCGGCTTCGGTGATTTTTTGGAGAGACGATTTAAAAATTGGCAAATGAAGCGGGCAAATGAAAAACTAAAGTTTGCTCCGGAGACGGCGAATATTCTGATAGACGAGCATATTTTGAAATTCCATAATCTTGATAGAAGGCGCGAGTACAGGAGAGAGTGGCTGGAGAAATTTGGAAGTGAGACAAAGGTCGATCGAGAAAAATTTACGACCTTGAAGTGTTGATTTGAGGTTTTATTTTGACTTCGATTGAGGTTCCGTTGAACCCAAATTCGCGTCGGATTTCATTTTCCAGATAGCGCAGATATGAAAAATGCAGACTTTCGGGATGTTTGAAAAATAAAACAAAACGCGGAGGATTTATGTCTACCTGACTGCCATAGAAAAATTTTGGTTTTCGTGGTTTTCCGCTCATTGGAGCGTGTTTATAGGTGGTTTTTTGCAGGAACGTGTTTAGTTCCGCAGTCGGAATCCGTGTTGATCTTTGTTTCATAATCTCCGCCGCAAGTGTAAGCAATTGAAAGGTATTTTTTTTGTTTTTTGCGGAAAGAAATACGACCGGTGCCCACGGGACAAAGGCGAATCGACGCTGAAGCTGACGGATGATTTGATTGCGCTCTTCTTCCTTTTCCTCAAAGAGGTCTATTTTATTTATGGCGATAATCAGGCCTTTTTTTTCGTTTAAGGCAAGCTCGGCGATGTGGCAGTCCTGTTTTCCAACTTCATTTTGACCGTCTATAAGGAGAATAACTATGTCTGAAAGTTCAATTGCCGAGTGACAGCGCATGATGCTAAATTTTTCGATTTTGTTTTGAATCTTGCCCGGACGACGGATGCCTGCCGTGTCGATGAGTCGAAAGTTTTGGTCTTCGTATGTTATGTCGATGTCTATTGTGTCACGGGTGGTTCCTGGGATTTCCGAGACAATCACCTTTTTTTCTCCCGCAAGACTGTTTACCAAGGATGATTTTCCGGCGTTTGGACGACCTAAGATTGAAATGATGGTCCTTCCGTCATTTTCAGTTTTCTGTGGAGTTTTTTTAAACTTGAGTTGTTTCAAGGTTTTTTCCACTGCTGTTTCGAGTTCGTCCATGCCTATGCCGTGAATTGCCGAGAAGGCTATGGGATCACCTATTCCAAGCTCGTAAGCATTGTAGATATCAGCTTTTTTCCCTTCGCATTTGTTTGCAATGAGCAGAACTTCTTTTTTTGATTTTCGAAGGTCGGAAACGGCGGAGAAATCTTCTTTTGTAAGTCCGCCTACCGCGTCGACTACAAACAAAACCAAATCCGCTTCAGAAATTGCCAGCTCGGCCTGTGCCCGGACATCTGCTTCGATATTGTCCATTTTTCCATATTCCAAACCACCTGTATCGACCAAAATAGTGTGATAGCCGAGACATTCCCATGGCTGCATGATGCGATCACGGGTGGTTCCGGCGATTTCGGAAATGATGGCGTGCCGTTTGCCAATGAGACGATTAAAAATCGTAGATTTTCCGACATTTGGTTTGCCGACGATTGCGATTTTTGGAATTGGCATTGGTTTGCTTAAAATTGCGCCGCATTATAGCCAGTTTTGCTTTATTTGAGCAAGGCGGTATAATCGTGGAAAAGATTTTATTTCTATGAAAAAAATTTTAATTGCGATGGTGGTGGCTGTGATGATGGTGATGTTTTCAGGTGTGGTTTTTGCGGAACCAAGTAGTGAGACGGGGCAGCCGGTTGGAGGGTCGGTGCTGCCTAGTACAACCGATACTGTCGAAGATTGCCAGAAATGGATAGGCGATGTTTATTCTGACGGAACTATTTTGAATGATGTAAAGACTGAGATGAAAACTAACCGAGATCTTTCAAATTTCGTTCTTGCTTGTGGTATCAAGACCGGCGATATTCATCTCTGGATGATTCCCTACTATCTGCGATATATTTTGGAATTTGTGATCGCGCTGGCAGGACTTATCGCTGTCGGAGGGATTGTTTACGGTGGGTTTATTTATATCTTCTCGGGAATTTCCAAAGACACTGAAAAGGGAAAGAAGGCTTTGATTTATTCAATCATCGGGCTGATTTTGACAATGGTGGCCTGGGCTGTGGTGAATATTGTGATCGTGTTCCTCACGCAGTAGTTTGCCATTTTTCCCATTTGTCTTCGATGTAGCGCATGAGCTTTTTTTCGAATTCCTTGTGGTCGAACTTTGAGGCGTGTTCGCGAATGAATTTTGGGTCAAAGTTGTGTTTTGATTTTTGATATTCTTCTATTGCCGCCTTCAGATGCAGCGGTGTTTGTTTTTCGAAAAAAATGCCGGTTTGACCATCTATAACTGAGTCACGGGAGCCGCCCTGATTGTAAGCTATGACCGGACGACCTGAGGCCATGGTTTCGATTGCCGTTATGCCGAAATCTTCCAATTGTGGGAAGATGAAAGCCTCGCATTCGCTGTAAAGCTGACGGAGTTCTTTTGCCGGGACATAGCCGAGAAATTCGATGTTGCCGTTTGCTTTTCGGATGAGTTCGTTTTCCATTGGGCCGCGACCGACGATTTTTAGTGGTAAGCCGAGAGTGTTGAACGTTTCCACAATGAGGTCAAATTTTTTGTATGGAATCAGCCGGCCCGCTGCGAGATAGTAGCCTTTTGTGTCTTTCGCAATTTTGTATTTCGAGATATCGATTGAGGGATGAATGACTGAAGCCGGCTTATTGTAATACTTTTCGATTCTATGTTTTGTGGTTGTTGAATTTGCAATGTAATGGTCGACTCTTTCAGCGGAAACGCGATCCCAAATTCGTAATTTGTGAATACTGCGACGACCAAAATTTTTTAAAAAAGGATGCATGCGATATTCTCGTATATAGGAGTGCCAATTATCCCAAGCGTAGCGCATTGGTGTGTGACAGTAGCAGAGATGCATGGTCTCGGGCTTCGTGATGATGCCCTTTGCACAGGAATGTGAGCTGCTGATTACAATGTCAAAATTGCTCAAATCGAAAAGTTCGTAGGCGTAGGGCATGAAGCCGATGTAAAGCTGATGACGCGTCTTTGCAAACGGGAGATTTTGAATGAAGGATGTTGTAACGGCGGCTTTTTCAAAGCCGTGAAGATTTTTTTGATTGAATATGGATGTGAAAATCGGAGCGTCCGGAAACATCTTGTGCAGAAATAGATTTACATGTTCGGCGCCACCCGGATTTGTCATCCAGTCGAAAACCAGCGCGATCTTTGCTTTTGCCAAACTCATGAGGGGAAATTAAAGCAGGTTCATAGTATTGCTTTTTCCCGTTTACTTCAACTTTTTAATGAAAGCCCCAAGAAATTTATTGTAGGTTTGTTTGTCTTCGAGATTGTCCATGGCCCGTGATTTGAATACTTTCACGACATTGTTGTCTGGGTCTCTGGCCAGAAGGCGTTCGCAGATTTGGACAACTTCCTGGTAACGCTTTTCTTTGTACCACATGCCGAGAAGCTCTATAACGACAGCTTCGTCTTTTGGAGCCATCGTGGATTTTTTGCGTGTGCTGATGTCTGTCAGAAGTACCAAATTTCCCGTTTTTCTATTGAGTAAATAATTCAGGTAAAAATATCCCAAAATTATAAAAATGAGAGCGGGTAAAATGATGTTGAACTGTAGAAGGTAGTTGTAAAAAGCATGCATTCCTATTGCGATTACAAGACCTTTCAAAATCATCTGTTCCTGATACGCCTGACTCTTTGGGAGATCGAATATCTTTGCAATCGCACGGGTGACGAGGGGGGTCTGACCGCTGATTTTGTGCTGTTCGCTAAGGTCTATCGAAAATTTTCCTATGCCGTAAAAATATCCGAATATGCCGGAAAAAATGAGATGTGCGCAGGTCGTGAAAATTGCGCGAAAAATGTACATCCCCACCAGTTGTCCGATGGAGATACTCGGCCAAAACTGAACAAGGTAATAGCCGTTTTCAACGAATGAAAAGCCAAGCGCCGAAGCGAAGCTGAGGCGTATCGAGTCACCAATTGTTTGAATTCCAAGTGTGCGTTTGTCGACTTGTCGGACCACGAAGTGTTTGATGATTTCCTCCATTGCTCCGAACAAGACGAATGTCGCTATAAACATAGTGTTTTGTGTCGTGATAGAGTCCTCTATGAATTTTGCCAGATTGAATTGAGGGACTATTTCCCAGGCATATTGAATTCCCAGAAGAGCTGGCGCTGTGAGGCATCCCAGAAAAAAGACCAAAGCGACTATTTTTTTATCGTTTTGTTTTTTACTGAAAAGAAAATAAATCCAGATCCCAACCGGTATGCCGGCGAATAATGCTGAGAGCCCGAGTAGAAATATTGGACTCGATAACATTATTTGGTTGGTTTACTGAATATTGAATGTGTCCGGTGTGGTCGGAGCGGCAGGAGTGGCAGGGGTGACAGGAGCGGCTGGAGCTGCAGGAGCCGCAGGAGGTACCGTTGGAGCCTGAGGAGCAGGTGGTGTGCCGCCAAAACTGACTTTTGCAGCATCGAGAGTGTCGAAATTTTGAATCAATTGTGTGAGGCCTACCACTTGTAGGATGTCCAAAATGTTTGCTTTTGCTTTGATTGTGGCGATTTTTCCGCCTCCTTCTGTGATTTTTCCATACAGATCAGTCAAATATCCGATCGCCTTACTGTTTAAATAGTCGAGATTTTCCAAATCAAAAATCATGTGAAGATTTTTTGGATTTGCCTCCACGACTTTGTAAATTTCTTTGATTTTTTCGTCAACATTGCTCTCGTCAAGTTGTCCTGATACATGAACGATTTTCGCGTCTATTCCTTCTTCGATGATGATTGTGGCTTCGGCCATAGTAGAAATGAGGTTAGTTGTTATGCTTCCAGTACAAGATGTTGTTCCTGCTTTATAGTTATATCCGATTTTCGTGAATCTTTTAAGTATTTTTTTACACTGACGCAAATTCCTCCACCCTGACGATCGCTAAAATGGATTTCGTCGCTCCATTCCCCTACTATCTTTGCGAGACCGCGACCACGAATTCCTGTGAATACATAGCCTGGAGCGCGTCGGTCGTCAAAAATCTTTTTTAATTCCGCGGCTGAAATTTTGTTTGAGCCGGTTCCCGTATCTTCAACATCTATTTGAAGGAAATTGTCTTTCTGTAATATGAAGGTGATCTGTATCTCTTTTCCGGCCGCTGAGCCGTATTCTATGGCGTTGTTGCATAATTCATCGATCACGGATTGAAAACGAAACGCCCATTTTTCCGGAAAATTTGTAGTATTTTTGACCAAGTTTAAAGTGAAATCGCGAATTCCTGACATGAAATACGCGTTCGTCGGCAATGTAATCGTGATTTTTGTATCTTCAGCCATCTTTTGTTTTTATTTGCTACTGATATTTTAGCAAATTTTAGCCGTTTTGTAAACCGCTATCTTGACTCCAGCTTGCGGGATTCGGAGAGAATTTTTTCGAAAATTGCCTTTTCGTAATCGCTCTCCAGCGATGCCATGATTTCCTTTTCACGCAGAGCGTCAAAAATCGGTTTTTTGCTCTCGTTCTTTAGGTGGCCTATTTTATTTACCAGATGCGCTCTTTTGCGCAGATTGGCGGCGATTTTCTTGTCGATTGTATCGATCTTTCTGCGTAGCTTTTCAATTTTTTCCATAAATGTGGTGTTTTAGGCTTGCAATTTAGCCGCTTTTTAATTAGATTAGCCCTACCTAAATTTCATTTCAAGCTAATAAAATGACTGTTTCAACTGAAATCAAGACAATGTTTTCCAATGCGGTGCATATCGGACACCGAACTCAGAAGTGGAATCCGAAGATGAAAAAATATATTTACGGTGAAAAAGACGGTATACATGTGATCGATCTTGAGAGGACATCCGAGTGCCTGGAGACGGCTTTGAATTTTTTGAACAAGCTGTTTTCCGAGGGTAAGACCGTACTTTTTGTTTCAACAAAGCCTCAGTCCGCACGACTGCTTGAGGACGCGGCAAAGGAGTGTCATATGCCTTATGTTTCCTTGAAGTGGATTCCAGGGCTTTTGACGAATTTTGGTACAATAAAGACACGAATCAAATATCTTGGTGAACTGAAGCAACAGGAGGCAAGCGGTGAATTCGATAAATATACCAAAAAAGAAGCTTCCGGTTTGAAAAAGCAGATCGCAAAATTGCAGATTGCTCTTGGTGGTGTAGAAACCATGAAGGCAATGCCGGACGCGGTTTTCGTGATAGATACCGCCGGTAATTCAATAGTTGTAAAGGAGGCGAGAAAAGTGAAGGTTCCGATTGTTGGAATAGTCGATACAAATGCCGATCCTAGTTTGGTAGATTATCCTATTCCGGCTAATGACGATGCTCTGAAATCACTTACTTATTTGCTGGAAAAGGTTTGTTCAGTAGCAAAAAAGTCCGGTAAAATTCAAAAATAATGGCTGAGAATATTCCCCAAAATCCTATGCCGGAAACGGCTTCTTCCTCAGGAGAGAGAAAGTGGTCGATGCTTTGCTATCTGCCTATTTTCAATATTTTGACTTCCGTTATTTGTGCCGTACATATGGTGAACAGCAGATTGTGCAGATTTCATGCAAGACAGGGGCTCGTGCTCTTCGCGCTTTGGTTTTTGACCATAATTTTGGCTGTTTTTCCACTTTTAAGTTTATTTTTGTGGTTTGTCGTTATCTTTTTGCATGTGATTGGGATGATGGCCGCGGCCGGCGGAAAGGAAACAAAAATACCGGTTATTGGAAATTTTGCTATGAAAATTCCGGAATATCATATTTTTACGTTGTTGACGGGAAAATCCCCCACTGACCTGGGAAATAAAAATTAATTTTTTAAAAAGAAATTTTATGGCTATTACAATTGATCAGATAAAAGCTCTCCGCGAAATGACCGGAGTTTCCATGACTGCTTGTAAAAAGGCGCTTGAAGAAGCAAACGGAGATTCGGAAAAAGCGATTGAGGTCTTGCGAAAAAAAGGTGAGGCTCAGGCTGTGGATCGTGCCGGAAGAAGCACTGCCAACGGAGTCGTGGCGGTTTGTCAAAACGATAATAAGATGGCTATCGTGCAGCTGGCTTGTGAGACTGATTTCGTTTCCCGCGGCGATGATTTTATGAAGTTGGCAAACACTCTCGCTGAAAAACTTTTAAAAGGTGAGATAAAGGCTTCTGACAGAGATTTGCCAGAAGTAAAAGAGGCGGTGCTGAAGATGGGTGAAAATATTCAAATCGTGGATATGAAAGTTGTTGAAGGCCAAAATCTTGGTCATTATATTCACTCAAATAAGAGAATTGGTGTGGTTGTGAGTATGAAAGGAGGAAGTGTTGATTTGGCAAAGGATATCGCAATGCATGTGGCTGCTACAAATCCTGTTGTCGTTTCTCCCGATCAGATAGGCGCGGATCTTGTCGCAAAGGAAAAAGAAATTTGGGCTGATCAGCTGAAAAATGAGGGAAAGCCAGAGCCTATTATTGAAAAAATAATGATGGGGAAGGAGAAAAAATTCCGTGAGGAGAACGCTTTGATCAAACAACAGTTCGTAAAGGATCCTGAAAAGACTATCGAAGATTTGTTGAAGGCCGGCGAGGCTACGATCGAAGAATTCGTGCGATTTGGATTCTAGTTGAAAAAACTATGAACAAGTTTAATAAAATCGAGGAAGCCATCAGCGCTATCAAAGCCGGAAAGATGGTGGTTGTTTTGGACGACGAGGATCGTGAAAACGAGGGCGACTTGGTGATGGCCGCAGAGAAAGCAACATCGCAGACTGTGAATTTTATGATGAAGGAAGGGCGTGGACTTATATGTGTTCCATTGGACAAAGATATTGCCGAGAGATTGGATTTGGATCCGATGGTTGATGATGGGAATGAGTCGATGCGTTGTGATTTTACCGTCTCGGTGGATTTTAAGCATGGGACTACGACCGGGATTTCAGCTTCGGACAGGGCGAAAACGATTCAGGCGATCGCAAGTCTGGGGTCCGGCGCGGAAGATTTTTCGAGGCCGGGGCATATTTTTCCTTTGAGGGCGAAGACCGGTGGTGTGCTTGTGAGGGCCGGACATACGGAGGCGGCGGTAGATCTGGCGACTCTGGCCGGGCTAAATCCGGTGGCTGTGATTTGTGAAATAGTGCGTGGAGATGGAGAGATGATGCGAGGAGATGAGCTGATTAAATTTGCAAAAAAGCATGGGATAAAAATTATAACGATTAAAGATTTGATCGAATACAGGCATAAACAGGAAAAATTTATAAAGCTTGTGGCGAAGACGATTTTGCCGACGGAATATGGAAAATTTGAAATGAGAATTTATAAAAGCACGATAGACGGAGCGGAGCATATTGCTTTAAGCATGGGTAAAATCGATGGAAATAAGCCGGTTTTGACAAGAGTTCATAGTGAGTGCATCACGGGCGAGGTTTTTCATTCCGAAAAATGTGACTGCCGGGAGCAACTGAATATGGCGATGAAAATGGTGGCAAAGGAAAAATCCGGTTTGATTCTCTACATGAGACAGGAGGGACGAGGAATCGGGCTGACAAATAAGGTCAAAGCCTATGAATTGCAAAGGCAGGGATATGACACGGTGGAGGCAAATAAAAAATTGGGGTTTGCTCCCGATTTGAGAACATATGGAATTGGTGCGCAAATCATAGCCGAGCTTGGTGTCAAAAAAGTGAAGTTGCTTACAAACAATCCAAAGAAGATAGTCGGGCTTGAGGGATATGGGATAGAGATGATGGAACGAGTGCCGATTGAAATTGAGGCACAAAAAAACGGCGATGTAGATCTGAAGAAATATTTGAGGGTGAAAAAGGAAAAGATGGGACATATACTTAGAAAAATATGAATTTGCCAATAGCAGTGCATGAGGTGGATACCTTGACTGTTGATGAGCTTTTCAAAGCTTGTGAATATTATGAAGTCACTCCTCCCGGTGTTATTCCGCCGTGTTTCGAACATGGAATCGATATGGCTCAGTTGGAGAGGGCTAGAGAAATTCGTCTGGCTCGTGATAGATTGAAAAAAGCTATAACCGACATATTAAATGGATTACGAATTTATGGAGAAAGCGATTGAGCTGGCAAAAAAAAGCCAAGGGCTGACTGCGCCGAATCCGTGTGTGGGGGCGGTTTTGGTGAAAAACGGGAAAGTGATCGGTGAAGGATGGCACAAAAAAGCAGGAGAAGATCATGCCGAAATAATGGCTATAAAGGACGTGGATGCGCGAGGCGCGACTATGTATGTGACGCTGGAGCCATGCTGTCATCACGGGAAAACTCCTCCGTGCGCGGAGGCGATCGTGAAAGCAGGAGTGAAAGAAGTTTTTGTCGGGATGAAGGATCCGTTTCCAAATGTAAATGGAGGCGGAATCGAGTACTTGAAAAAACATGGAGTGAAGGTGAAGGTTTTGAATAGTTTAGAGGTTAGAAAATTAAATCAGCCTTTTTTGAAATGGGTGAAGACGGGACTCCCGTATGTGACGGTGAAGGCCGGGATGAGTCTGGATGGGAAGATCGCAACGGAAAGCGGTGAATCAAAGTGGATTACCGGTGACAGCGCGAGAAATGAAGGCCGCATTGAGCGAGGAATGGCTGATGCTTTAGTTGTAGGGGCACGGACTGTTATGGCGGATGATTCGGAATTTATCTTGCCAAAAAAATTCCAAAAAAAGAAATTCGTGAGAGTTGTTTTGAGTGATAAAAAATTGAATCCAAAATTGAAAATTTTCAAAAATAAAGATGTGATTGTGACAAACGAAGGCGTGCAGAATTTACTAAAAAAACTTGGAAAAATGGGTGTGCAGAGCGTTTTTGTGGAAGGCGGGAGCGAAACTCATGGGAAATTTTTTGACGCGGGAGTCGTGGACAGAGTTGTCTTTTTTGTGGCGCCAAAAATTATTGGTGGGAAAGGTTTGTCGGTTGTAGGCGGAAATGGCGTAAAGAAGCTGAAAAATGCTTGGAATTTTGAATTTGAAGATGTTGAAAAAGTCGGCAGAGATCTTAAGCTGACGGCAATTTTGAATCGGTATTGATTGGCTTTCTCAGTAATTTCGCGAAGATGTATTTTATTGAATTTAGTTCTTCTGCTTTTACTGCGTACGCAACTATAAAGAAGCTTAATCCACCTATGGCAATACGAATCATGTCCGCGAGTTTTTCATTTACCATGTTTGAAATCGGTTCTGACAACAGGATGATTATTGCCATGATGCCGCTGGCCAGAATAACTTTTGCCAAGCTGACCGAGAATTTTTTAATATCGAAACTTTTCAAATTTTTTCTTAGAAGAATTATGAGCATGACAACTTGGAATGCGTATGCCAAAGAGAAACCGAAAGAAAACCAGCTGATGCCGTAACGCGGCGCGAGGTAGATAGTGGAAAAGGCAATCATGCTCATACTTATGATGTTTATGATAGTTGGCGTGATCGTGTTTTGTAGAGAATAAAATGCGCGCGCTAAAATGTGATTGAGACTCTCGAATGGGATGGAGAGAGCGAAAGCGAAGAGAATTATGGATGTGAGTTCTACAGATTTTTCGTCAAAGACTCCCCCACCGAGGATGATATTTACTATCGGGCCGGACAAGACCATGATTCCAACCATCGATGGAATCGTGAAAAATAAAATTCTCTGTATGGTTTTTTGAATATCGTCCGTATAGGATTTGAAATCCTTGCGGCTGGCCGCTTCGCTCAAATGCGGGAAAATGGCCGTGGCAAATGAGATTCCAAAGAGGCTGACTGCGAAACTTTGAATATTTCTGGCAAAATTGAATGCTGCGAGTCCACCTTCTATAAGACGAATGCCGACGATGGCAAAGATGTATAGATTTATCTGCCAGGCAATCAGACCAAGGCTACGCGGGATCATCAGCTTGAGAATTTTTATAAATGCCGGATGGGAAATATCGAATGACGGTCGGAAGCGAAATTCGGTGGAAAATGTGTCTACGATGCGGATTCCGCAATGGAGGACGCCACCAATTATGACACCTGCCGCCGCGGCATAGATTCCCAATTCTTTACTAAAAAAAAGTATGCCGAGTATGATTCCCAGATTGTATAAAATCGGTGAAACCGAATATGAGATAAAATGTTTGTAGCTCATAAGGATGTTGCCGAGAGAGTTGCTGATGGAAAAAAGAATGGCTGACGGCAACATGATGCGTGTCATGAAAACGATGTCATGATGCATTTGAGGCGTGGCGGTGGTAAAAACCAGCGGAACCAACCGATCCATGAATATGAAGAGGATAACGGATATTATAGCTATAGTCAGGCTCCCTACTGTGAGAACACTTGAGGCTATGCGGTTTGCCTCGGTCTTGTCGCGCTCCTGATAAGATGTAAATACAGGTAAAAAGGCTGCGGCTAGCGCTCCAGCTATGAAAACATTGAAAAGAATATCCGGGATGAGAAATGAGGCGTTGTATGTATCCGTGGCGCTGGATGTGCCAAAATTGACAGCTATGACGCGGTCACGGACCAGTCCCAGTGCGTAGCTGAGTAATGAGGTTATGGCGATAAGCGCGCTGGCGCCGCCTACTGAAATAGGTCTAAATAGTCGTTTTGTCTTTGTTTGATTCATGGGTGCATTTTACTCTAAAAAGGGCCAAAATCAGGCTTAAAATCATTGTTCGGAAGTGTAAAATGTGGTAGAATATACCAAAGGGAAAATAAAAATAAAAATGGTCGAAGATATCAAAAAAATCTCGATTTTAAGCAAAATTTTCAATATCCAAAGGCATGAGTGGCCAAAGGTTGGAATTTCATGGCTTATGAGATTTCTGTACAGGGCCGGTTTTGTAATAGGATGGACCATCATTGTGGGTATGTTTACGGCGAAATACGGTATAAAGGCTCTACCCTATTTGTTTTTTATAAACGCCGCATTGTCGGTTTTTGGCAGTTTTTTTTATTCCACATTGCTTGATCGATATTCAAAGCAGGCCATTATGATCGGAACAATTTTCGCTGCCGGCATGCTACTTTTTTTGGCAACGAGGTTTTCCGGCGGGAATGATTTTGTTTTCTTTAGTTTACTGCTGGTTGCCGAGGCGATTTTTCTCATACAGTTCCGTATATTAATGGACGGATTTATCGAAGAATTGTTTACCCCGCTTGAGAGTGAAAGGGCATTTCCTTTGATTGAAGCCGCAGAAACTTTCGGCGGAATTCTGGCAGGTATGCTTATAATTTCCATGTCCAGCTCAATAGAAACTTTCAGATTTGTATATGTGTGGATTGGAATGCTGTTTTTGATCGTGCCATGTCTTATTTTTTATGAAGATCTTGTTTCCGAGGTCAATTCAATAGGAAAAGGCGGAAAAAGTGTTAAGTCCTCATGGAATTTTTTGAAAAAAATTCGTGAGGAGATCGGAGGTTCAAGGCATATGTCTTTTTTAAAGACCTTGGCCCTGATCGTTTTTCTACAATGGGTTTTGTACAATTTGGTGGAATTTCAATACACAAAGGCCGTGTATCAGAATCTGTCGCATGTAGTGCTGGAGGGAGGTAGCGGTTTTGAACACGCCTTGGTCCATGATTTGGGTGTTTTGTTTACGCTTTTTAGTGTTTTCGCGCTTTTGATACAGATGTTTTTGGGCAGCAGAATAATCAAGTCGCTTGGTATTGTCGGCACAATGAAGCTTCATCCCGTGGTAACTATATTTTCCTTGCTTGGGATGTTTTGGAATTTCGGTTTGTATTCGGCGGTTTTGACCAAAAATAATTTTAATGTGACGACGATACTTTTTACGAATGCGTATCACAGCTCGTACTATGCAGTAAAAGAGCATGTGCGCGAGCATATCCGTGAATTTTTCGAAGGGATTGTCCGGCCTGTCGGAGCACTCTTTGGAACCGGTGTTTTAATTTTGATTCAGCTTTTGGTGAGTGATGCGACTCTGATTTTTTCCGTAAATACGACTTTGCTGGTTATAACCTTGGTGTTTCTTTTACTGACAAACTTGATGCAGGATAAATACACCCATGCGGCTTTGTCGGATTTAGACGAGGAAAAGGACAAAAAGCTCAGGATGAACGCTATTGATATACTGGCTCAAAAAGGGCACAAAAGCGCTCTCCCAAAATTGAAGGAGATACTTTTGGATAAACATGAATCCATTTCCATAAGGCTTCATGTTTTGAGGGCACTTGGAGAGCTGCATGACATGGAGGCCGTGAGGGAGATTATGCTGTGTTTCAAATCTGATATCTCAGAGTTGCGAAACGCCGCTTTGGATACCCTGTATGCATATGGAAATTTCGAAAAAAAATCTGAGAAATTTTTGTATCTTCGTTATCAGCTTGTAGAGGATTTGAAAGTATTGTATCAGCGCGATCGAAGTGAATTGGCCAGATCAAAGATAGTTACTCTTCTTGGAAATCTGAGTTCAATTTCAACTTTGGAATTTATAAGCCATGTTTTAAAGTCGGCACGAGGCAGGCTAAAAGCCGACGCAATAGCGGCTCTTGGAAAATTTGTGGATCATGAGGTTACGGCTTTGATTGTCCCCTATTTAAAATCGAAGGATAAAATGCAAAGAATAAACGCCGCTATCGCACTTGGACGAATTGGTGAGATGGAGGACGACGCGTATTTCGTCATTGATTCTTTTTTGCACGCTTCCGAGAAATCCGATGATGTCGCCATTGGGCTTTACGCAGTCGGTGAGTTGAAGATAAGACGCAAGAAAAAACTTTGCTACAGCTATCTTGAAAGTTCAAATCCAAATTTGAATTTAAAAATTCAGGCCGCTGTTGCGCTGATAAAGATGGGTTCCAAGGCCGCTGTTTTTGCCATGGCGGAGATGATTCTGGCCGCAAAGGCAAGAAATTTAAAATCCATACGACAAATTTTGGAGAGCGTGGATGTGCGTATTTTGGAAAAAGTTGATAGAATAGTAAAGCATCAAGTTTCAAAAAAGATAAATCAGTTTTTTGTAGAGAATGATGTGAAGGATTTAAAAAGCGTGGAAGGGAAAAAGCTCGATGTCTTGAAACGATGGTACGCGCTGATAAATGAAGTGGACGAAGTTGAGATGATTGAAAATTTAATTCAAAATAATTCCTAAACTTATACCCTATGAATCAAGTTCTAACTTTGGAAATTCAGGCGCCGGTAGCGGATAAAAATTATCAGTTGGTGGCTTTTGACGGCGAATTTGATAAGGCCGGTTTTAGCGCGATAAAGCAACAGCTGGACAAGCTTTTCAAAGATTTTACCGCGAATACTCTGGTTTTTGATTTTAGTAACATGACTTTTATAAACAGTGAGTCGATAGGTTATCTTATGGAAATCCACACGCATCTCGCAAAAACAGGAAAAAAACTTGTGATCGTGGCTCCGAAGGCAAATGTTAAAGATGTTTTTGAAGCGATTGGTATTCAGCAGATTGTGCCGATTTTTAAAGATTTGAGTGAATTTCTTGCAAAAAATTAAAAAATAAAAAAGTTAAAATAAAAATAAAATGAAATTCCTGCAAAAAAGCGTGGTTATAAAACTTGTTTTGTGGTTCATAATTCTTGGCGCTTTGGTTGGCGGTGTTTCAGTTTATTTCTATATGAGTGGCGAGCAGATGGTGCCTGTGAAGGTTTTACTCGTTGGACTTGTAATTTTCGCGATATTGATAGTTTCAAGCGTGCTTTTTAGTGTGGTTCGACCGCTCAGAATAATTATTTCCCAAGTGCAAGCCCTGCTGGCCGGAAAACCATACAAAAAAATCTATACGACCAGAGTGGATGAAATAGGGGTTTTGGCATATTTTTTTAATCAGGTTACCACCGGTCTGGGAGAGGTGAGCTCTGACATAGAAGATCGCGAGAGGATGCTGGATGAGCTGACGATTGCTTCGCAGTTGCAGCAGGAGATTTTGCCGGAAAAAAGTATTTCTCTGCCTGGACTGCAGATCGTGGCGAAGACAAAGCCGGCTACAGAGGTGGGTGGCGACAGTTTTGATTTCGTAAAAGTCGCAGACAAAACATACATCTATATCGGCGATGTGACGGGACATGGTGTGCCGGGAGGGCTGATCATGACGATGGTAAACGCGTTTGTGGAGGTGTTTGCCGACTCCATGGGCTCGGCGAGGGAGATTATTATAAATGTAAATAAATACATCAAGAGACGAATTCGCAAAGCGATGTTTATGACCATGGTGATGCTGTGCTGGGACAGCAAGGCTCAAAAGATGACTTATGTGGGCGCTGGGCATGAGCATATTCTCGTGTATCACGCGGACACCGGGGAATGCGAGGCGATACTTTCCGGAGGTGTGGCGCTTGGTATGTTGCCGGATAATTCAGAAGTGGCGGTCGAAAAAGAAATTTTGCTGAAAGACGGGGATTTTATAGTTCTTTACAGCGATGGAATTACCGAGGCGAGAAATAGTGAAGGCATGCAGTTTGGATTGGAAAATTTGAAGCGATCGGTGATAGAATACGCGCCCGAGTACTCCGCAGAGGGGCTAAACTACCACATCGCGCGCGATGTTTCGCACTTTATGAAGGGTCAGACGCAGCTCGATGACATGACGCTGATCGTGATTCGAAAAGACAAAAATATTTTGGAAAGTAGCGCTTTGGAGGACTCCAGTATTACCTGGAAAGACGAATGAAAACATCCGAATTTGATTATCAATTGCCGAAAAGTTTTATCGCGCAGAATCCCGTGACACCGCGCGATAGTTCGAGATTGCTTGTGTATGATACTGCGACTGACAAGGTCTACCATAAGCGATTTTTTGAAGTGAAGGAGTTTTTGAAAAAAGGCGATGTGATGGTGGTGAATAAATCGCGGGTTGTGCCGGCGCGGATTATTTTTGGAGGAGGAGAGATTTTTTTATTGAAGAAGCTGGATGAGAGTCATTATGAGGCGTTGATGAAGCCGGGAAAAAGGTTCCAATTTGGCGGACAGTTTGATATCAATGAAGATCTGTCGTTTATAGTGAAAGAAGTTTTGGATGATGGGAGGCGGGTGCTGGAGTTTTTTTCATTCAAAGATCATTTTGCAATTGAAAAAGAGCTGGAGAGACTGGGGACGACTCCCCTGCCACCGTATATCACGGAGAGTTCGGCAGGCGCTGATAGGTATCAGACTGTTTATGCCGAGGACAAAGGCAGTGTGGCGGCACCGACGGCGGGGCTGCATTTTACGGAAGGGCTGCTGAGTGAGATTTCCGGGATGGGCGTGGATATAGTAAAAGTGATTTTGCATGTTGGACAAGGGACTTTTCAGCCTGTGAAAAGTGAAAAAATAGAAGATCACAAGATGCATAGCGAGATTTTTGAGATGAATGAGGGGACGGCGGCGGTTTTGAATAAGGCAAGGATGGAGGGGCGGAGGATTGTGGCCGTGGGCACGACTTCGGTGAGGGTGCTGGAGAGCTGTTTTGTGGGTGGAGAGATGGCTGGTTTCAAGGCGAAAACCGGAGAAACGGATATTTTTATTTACCCGGGATATAAATGGAAGGCTGTGGACGCGATGATTACGAATTTTCACCTGCCGAAAAGTAGCCTGCTGATGCTGGTGGCGGCGTTTTTGGAGGGGAAGGGAGTGGAAAAGCCGGTGGAGAAATTGAAAGAGCTGTATGATGTGGCGAAGGACGAGGGATACAGGTTTTTTAGCTTTGGGGACGCGATGATGGTGGTATGAGGGTGACTTTGAGTGAGATTCGTGAGTGCTGGTTGCTTTGCGATCAACCTGTCGGAATGTACAGCAAAAAGATAGCAAAATGGACATGGACAGTATGTGGCGTGAGGTCCCGTCCCGGGACGGAATTAAAACACGCGGAGGGTTTTGTCAAAGGCGCGGTCTTGAGGGAAAGGCGGTTTTGGGGTATAATGATGAGATAAAAATAAATACAAAAATGCAAAAAAGTATCTGGAAAAAGGTGTTTGCCGCGATAGTGATTGCGAGCTTGGTTTTGAGCCTTTTTGTGGCGTTTACGGCAAAAGCGGAAAGTTTATCGACGGCGGTAGCCGTAGAAACGGCTAGGGCTTCGGGCGAGAAGTCGTTGGTTCTGCCGAAAAATCAGGTGACGCATGCTGGTGAGAAAGCGAAAATTGATGTGTTTCTTGTAGATAGGGCAGGCAATCCCCTGCCCGGGCATAGCGTGGATCTGATATCCAGCTTTGGAGAGGAAACAATAACTACTGTAGCTAAGGGAAAAGTGACAGACGCGAAAGGGAAAATTTCTTTTGAAATTCAGTCGAATTCAGAAAAAACAGTGACATATACGGCGTATGATACGACTTCAAATGTGGCCCTGCAGAATAAGGCTAAGGTTGCGTTTTTTAATACAAATTCCTACCTGTTTGCGAATGTGCTGGATAGCGTAGGCGCGCCATCAGGTCCGGCTTCGCAGCTTTTATTTGAAGACATGCCGGCAAGCGTAAATGCAAATGAGCCTACGACTATGACCGTGACTGCCTATGACGCTTCGGATCAGCAAGTGGAGGACTATGTGGGAACCGTGAGGTTTTCGGTTTTGAGTGATAATTTTACTTATGCGGACTTGCCTGCGGATTATACTTT